>NZ_CP121106.1:2712351-3012351 GCF_029623755.1 Altererythrobacter sp. CAU 1644 | reverse complement strand
AACGTGATCTACCTTAATGAGCGCGAATGCTCGATCCAGCGCCGCCACCAGAAGGTGGTCGAAGAAGCGCCGTCGCCCTTCGTCACGCCGCAGATGCGCAAGGCCATGGGTGAGCAATGCGTCGCGCTGTCGAAGGCGGTGAACTACCACTCGGCGGGTACAGTGGAGCTGATCGTCAGCGGTGCCGACAAGACCGGTGAGAGCTTCTACTTCCTCGAAATGAACACCCGCCTGCAGGTGGAACACCCCGTAACCGAAGCGATCACCGGCGTAGACCTGGTGGAGCAGATGATCCGCGTCGCGGCGGGCGAGAAACTGTCGTTCACACAGGACGATGTGAAAATCGACGGTTGGGCGATCGAGAACCGCGTCTATGCCGAAGATCCCTATCGCGGCTTCCTCCCCTCGACGGGGCGGCTCATCCACTACCAGCCGCCGGTCGAGCCGTGGACCGATGACGGCGCGGAGAACGGCCGCCGCGGCATCGACGGAATTCGCGTCGACGACGGCGTCTACGAAGGCGGCGAAGTCAGCATGTTCTATGACCCGATGATCGCCAAGCTGATCACCTGGGGCGAGACGCGCGACGAGGCGGCCAACCTCCAGATCCAGGCGCTCGACGCATTCCGCATCGAAGGGTTGGGGCACAATGTCGATTTCCTCAGCGCGATCATGCAGCACCCGCGCTTCCGCTCGGGCGAATTGACCACCGGCTTCATCGCCGAAGAATATCCGGAAGGTTTCGAAGGCGCTGCCGCGTCGAGCGGCTTGCTGCGCGGATTGGCGGCAGTTGGCGGCGTGATTGCGACTGCAGATGCCAACCGGGCGCGCCGGATCGACCAGCAACTCGACGGCCCGCTCTACGCGCCGGGCGATTGGCAGGTGAAGATTGGCGACACCGAATACGCCGTCTCGCTGGAAGAGGATGCCATCACCGTCGACGGCGAGCCGGTCGAGGTCAGCTTCGACTACACGCCGGGCGAGCGAATGATCGATGTCGAGCTGGGCGAGGAGGCGCTGACGATCCAGCTGGCTCAGACGCGGATGGGTTATGACATCACCACGCGCGGCGCGACCCAGCATCTGCGCGTCTTGCCGCAGCGGATCGCGCATCTGGCGCAGCACATGATCGAGAAGGAACCGCCCGATCTTTCGAAACTGCTGATCTGCCCGATGCCCGGTCTGCTGGTGAAGCTCCACGTGGGCGAGGGCGAGGAAGTCCAGCCCGGCCAGCCGCTCGCCACCGTCGAAGCTATGAAGATGGAAAACATCTTGCGTGCCGAAAAGCAGGCGGTCGTGGCCAAGGTCAACGCTGCGGAGGGTGACAGCCTGGCGGTGGATGCGATAATCCTCGAGCTGGAGTAGGACAAAGGGAGGATCATGATGTTGAGGGCCTGGGCTGGAATTGCAGGGGCCTTCGCACTGCTCCTGTCCTATCCTTCTGCCGCAAAGGCGGAGGATTTCGCGGACGGTAGCTACGCCTTTTCGGTGCAGACCGACGTGACCTATGGTCAGGGGCTGGTCGGTGCTTCAGGCGGCGATCCACGCGCCCGCGATCTCAAGCTCGACGTCTATCAGCCATTGGCCGATGGTAAGCCGCTGGCGGACCGTCCCGCGGTCATCCTCGCCTTCGGCGGTGCCTTCCTGCGCGGCTCCAAGGGCACCGCGCGGTTCGAGGAGAACGGCGCCTCGGACTCGGCCATGGGCGAGTATTGCCGAACCTTTGCCGCAGAAGGCTATGTCTGCCTGTCGATCGAATACCGGCTCATGGTGGAAGCCCCCGCCATGCCCGCCGGGCTCGATCCAGCGACACTGCTGCCCAAGGCGATGGCGTGGGATCCTGCAACAACCGCCCGGGTCGACGTGGTCCGCGGGCGCATGGGATTGCCGCCGCTCGACGATGCTACGCGCGAGCATCTGTGGAGCACGATCTTCGCTGCGAGCGAAGATCTGGCAAGCGCCGTCTCCTTCGCGCGCGCCAATTCGGATGAGCTGGGGATCGATCCGGAACGCATTGCGGTTGGCGGTTTCTCGGCCGGGGCCATCACGGCGATCAACGCAGCCTATGGAATGGGCGTCCCGGTCAAGGCGATGTTCTCGCTCTCCGGATCGACCATCGGGTTTGACCTGCGCCAGACTGCACGGGCGGGCATGCCGCCGGGCCTCTTCATCGTCGGTCAAAACGATCTTGAAGGCATGATCATCGGGACGCGGGCCGTGGCGGGGACGCTTTCGGCGGCGGGCATCCAATCAGAGTCGGCGTGGATACCCGGATTCGGCCATTTCTACCCGATGGGCGCGGTCAGCCTGGGTGACGACCTGAGCAAGCATACGCTGAAGGCTCGCCTGCTAGAGTTTCTCGGCAGGCATTTGACTGCCGCAGATGAGTAGACGCAGGACATGACTGGACGGACTTGGGCTTCCGCTGCCGCATCGATCCTGCTGCTCCTAACCTCGGGCTGCGTCATGGACGAGGGTATCGACGACCAGACCGTTGCAGCAACCGAAGAGGCTCCCACGACCGAGCCTGCAACCAAGCCTCCAACAGAGGTTGTCTCGGCTGGCATGCCCGCGCTGCCCGAGGTGGGTGGGAGCGAGCATGGCTATTCGCCCACAGAAGAGAGCAAATGCCTCGCACAAGGGGGTACGTACGAGCGGCGCGGCATGATGGGGCTCTATAGCTGCGCCGTGCCCTATCCAGACGCAGGCAAGGTCTGCCGCAAGGCGAGCGATTGCGAGGGTCAGTGTCGCATCGAAGACGGTCAGGCAGACCCGTCAGTCGGCAAGTGCCAGGCCAATACCGACAATTTCGGCTGCTACACCTACCTGGGGGACAAGGGTGAAGTGCTCGGGATTTGTGTGGACTGAAGCGATGCATCTGCACCATTCTCCCGAAGCACCCGTCGCCGATGAGATCGATTTCGAGACATTCCTGCGCGCGGATATCCGGATCGGCACGGTGATAGCGGCCGAGGAGTTCCCCGAGGCACGCAAGCCCTCCTATCGGTTGCGGATCGACTTTGGCCCGGTCGTCGGTGTGAAGAAGAGCTGTGCGCAGATCGCCGCAAACTATGTCCCTGACGAGCTGGTCGGGCGTCAGGTGGCCGCCGTGGTGAACTTCCCGCCGCGCCAGATCGGTCCGGCGATCTCCGAAGTGCTGACGCTGGGTTTTGCCGATGAAAGGGGGGAGGTCGTTCTATTCGCCCCGGACGTGAAGGTCCCCAACGGCTCGCGCCTCTTCTGAGCCGTGCAATAATCCTGAATTCCCCTCAGTCCCACCTACCGTACTTGTACGAATCAAGGTAAATTCGCTGGCAATTTCCGGCTGTTCGTCAAATGCTGGGAGCCCTTCGAGTCGCTATTGAGCAAATTGGAGTTGCGAAATGGCACGTCAGGGTATTGGATTTTTTGACAGCAGGGGCGCATTTTTCAAGACGCCCGAAGAAGCGACGGTAAGCGACCTCGCTGCATTATTGGGAAAGATCGGCGATGGTGAGAGCCTGGCGCCGGGGATTGCGCACATGCTGCTCGATCGCCGGGCCGACGTCGAGCGCCTCTATGCCGAGCATGACACGATGATCACGGAAGCGCAGGCGAGCGATCTGGGCAAGGTCACGCGGCTCGAGCCGCGCGCGGGCTGATCTGTCTAGCTAAAAGCTGCCGTTGAAACGGAAATTAGAGAAAACCCACCCTTTGGGAAGGCGATCGGTCTGGAACTCCCAAAAAATCAGCGCGTCACGATGCTGGCACACATATGTCGTTATGATGCGAAGGTTCGACTTGTAGCTTTGCTCCCAAGGCGAGCATGATTCGATCTTGCCGTAGGTTTCGACAGCGTTCTGGAACTGGCTAACCACCATTCTCAGGTCGCTGGATTTCTCGGCCATAAGCGGATTCTCAGAAGAAATCTCGCCTATTGTTTCCCCAACTCTGCCCGCAATCAACTGTTCGATCACCCCATCGGTCTTCTTTCGCACATCCGCAAAATCGACCGGGCTTGGAACGGAAAGCTCCTCGACATTGGAGGCCATTGCCGGTGTTGAGAGCGCGACAGCGCTGGTAGCAATCGTTGTCAGTACCATTTTCAAGACCTACTCCTCAAACATCGCAACAGCACGAATCCAGCCCGCGCTCGCGCGCTCGATCTTCACCGGAAAGCAACTGAACATGAAGCCATGGCTGGGCAGTGTGGCCAAGTTGGTCAGCTTCTCGATCTGGTAATATGGGCGGATGCGCCCTGCCTTGTGGCCCTCCCAGATGATCGAAGGATCGCGGTTCTCGGCCCACCGACGGGCGGTGTGACTGAAGGGCGCATCCCAGCTCCAGGCATCGGTGCCGACCACCTCCACGCCGCGTTCTGTTAGCCACAGCGTTGCTTCGGCGCCAAGGCCGACTCCCTGATCGGTGAAGTTCTCGGTGCCGTAGACCGCACCCGACTGTACCAGCACGATGTCGAGCGGTTGGAGGTCGTAGCCGATCTTGGCGAATGCCTCCTCGACCTCGGCACCGGTCACAACATGGCCATGCGGCAAATGGCAGAAATCGAGTTTCACGCCCGGCCGGAAGAAGCGATCAAGCGGGGCCTCGTCGATGCTCGGGGCAGGGCTTGCACCGCTGTCGGTGGTCGAGTGGTAATGCCAGGGCGCGTCCATGTGGGTGCCGTTATGCGTGGACAGTTCCAGCATCTCGACCGACCAGCCTTCGCCATCAGGCAAGTCGTCCTTCTCCAGCCCGGGAAAGAACATGGCGATCTGCTCCCACGTGTTCTCGTGGGTCATGTAGGTGACCTTTGGCCGCATCACCTCCGGATCGGATATCACGTCATTGGTGATCGGGATCGAGAGATCGACGAAGCGGGTCATGCCAGCGCCACGTCCTCGGGCTCGGCCCGATGCATGAGGCGCGGCGCGAGCAAGAGCTTGAACAGCACGAAGATCGCGCCGGCTGCCGCGGCAAAGCCCATGTGCATGAGCCAGAAGCTGGTCACGGGCATTTCCTCGAACCAGCCGCCGATCCAGCCGACCATGGAATTGCCGGCGAAGAAGGCGAGATAATAGAGCCCAATGACGGTCGCATTGATTTGCTTGGGCGCAAGCCGCGCAAACAGCGCCAGGCTGACCGGCAACATGTGGGCGAAGCCGATCGAGTTCACGACATGGAACATCACGGGCCAGAACAGGCCGATCTTCTCGCCTTGCGGCGTGGTGGCGGCCGCAAGGTATAGGCAAGCCATTCCGCCGATCGAAAACAGCGAACCGATGATGATCTTGGTCAGTTCATCGGGTTCGGTCCACTTTGTCTTCCACCAGCGGTAAAACAGCGCCACCCCGGCAAGGAAGCTGACCGAGACGATGGCGTCGAGCGTGATCAACCACCCGGTCGGCAGGACGGTGTCGCCCAAGGTAAGCGCGAAATCGCGATCTCCCCACACGAGATAGGCGTTGAAGATCTGGTTATTGGGAACAATCGCCACCGCCATCACCGGGATCAGCAGGATCAGCGCAGCCGTTGCCAGCCAGTCGTTGCGGGTCATCGGCATCTTTGCCTCCGCCGTCGCGGCAGGGACGTCAAAATGCTCTTTGGGCAGGTGCTTCTGGCCGGCAACATAGATCACAAGGCCAATCAGCATGCCGACTCCGGCAGCGCCGAAGCCCCAGTGCCAGCCGACCTTCTCGCCCAGGGTGCTGACGATCAGCGGGCTGGCGATGACGCCGGCATTGATGGCAAGATAGAAGATCTGGAACGCGTCGGCGCGCCGCAGGTCCTCTGGCTTGTAGAGGCTGCCCACCTGGCTCGCGATATTGCCCTTGAACATGCCCGATCCCAGGATCAGGCACAGCAGTGCGAACAGGAAGGTGACATTGAAGGCCATCAGGAAGTGGCCGAGTGCCATGGTGATCGCCCCCAGCAGCACCGTGCGCCGCTTGCCCAGTACCTTGTCGGCCAGCCAGCCGCCGAAGATCGGGGTGAGATAGACGCTCGCGGCGTAGGTCCCGAAGATCGCGCTGGCGAACTTCTGCCCGTCGATGCCGCCGTAGAGCGCGCGCAATTGCTCGATTCCCGCCACTTCCTCGACCTGGCCGGGCAGCAGCAGGTGCTTGACCATGTAGAGCACCAGTAGCGTCTGCATGCCGTAGAAGCTGAACCGCTCCCACGCCTCGGTGAAGGCGAGATAACCCAGGCCCTTGGGATGGCCGAGGAAGCTCTTGTCCTCCCAGTCGAAATCGAGCGTGGGTGTGGCTTCGGCTGTCGTCACTCTGGCATCCCCCGATGGTTACTTTTGCAACGGGTTAGCTCGTAACCCAGCCGGAGTCTCGCCCGAAACTCGACCTATCCCAACTGTTCATCGAGAAACTCAGCAACGTCGGCCAGTTCGACATCGCGCGCCATGAATGCGTCACCGATCCCGCGCAGCAAGATGAAGGGCAGGGTGCCTCCATCCATCTTCTTGTCGTGCAACATGTGGTCGGCGAGTTTGCGACCGTCGCAATCGAGATCCAGCGTGCGAATCTCCGTCGGCAGGCCGACAGCAGCGATCGCTCCGGCTACCCGATCGGCGTCGCTGTCAGAAATCAGGTTGCGCCGCGCAGAGTATCGCGCCGCCAGTACCATGCCGAGCGCTACACCCTCGCCGTGGAGCAGCCGATCTGAAAAGCCGGTCTCCGCCTCGAGCGCATGGCCGAACGTATGCCCGAGGTTGAGCAGCGCGCGCGTGCCCGAGGTTTCGCGCTCGTCCTCTGCGACGATGCGCGCCTTGGCGGCGACACTGGTCGCCACAGCGTGTTCGAGCGCCTCGGATTCGCGGGCAAGGACGGATTTGCCGTGCCCCGCAAGCCAATCGAAGAACGCGGAGTCACCAAGGACGCCATACTTGATCACTTCCGCATATCCCGCGCGCATCTCGCGATCGGGCAGGGTGTCGAGCGTCGTGAGATCCGCCAGCACCAAGCTTGGCTGGTGGAAGGCTCCGATCAGGTTCTTCCCAGCGCCAGCGTTGATCGCGGTCTTGCCGCCGACCGAACTGTCGACCTGCGCCAGCAGCGTAGTGGGAAGCTGGATGAAGCCGCAACCGCGCTTGAGGACCGCGCAAGCGAATCCGGTCAGGTCGCCAATCACGCCGCCGCCCAATGCGATCACGTGATCGCCGCGCTCGACACCCTGCTCGAGTAGCCAGTCGATCAGCCGTTCGAGACCCTGCCAGCTCTTTGCGCCTTCGCCCGGGTCAACCACATGCCAAACCGCTTCCTTGTCCGCTCTCGCCAGCGCGCTTTCGACCGGCTCGCGCCAGTGTCTTGCGACATTGACATCGGTCACGATCGGGACGCGGTCCTTGCGCAGCAATTCGCCGCACTCGCTCGCCAGATTGTCGAGCAGGCCGCGCGCGATACGCACCTCATAGCTTCGGCCAGCCAGTTCGACCGGGATCACAGCCATGCGTCGATTGCCTCCAATATCTTCATCGCCGTTTCCACATGCGGCCCGTCCTCGCTCACCACGCGGATCTGCGCCTGCGAATAGGCTGGCTTTCGTTCGGCAAGCAGCCGCGTCAGGATTTCGTGCGGATCACCGTTCTTGAGGAGCGGGCGCGTGTTGCGCCTGCCAGTGCGTTCGACCAGCGTGTCGACATCGCAGTCGATCCACACGGCAAGTCCACGTTCGAGAATCAGCCCGCGGGTCTCATCATTGACGAACGCCCCGCCACCGGTAGCGATCACGCCCGAATGCTCGTCGAGAAGTCGGGAGATCACGCGTCGCTCGCCGTCGCGGAAGTAGCTTTCGCCGAACTCTTCGAAAATCTCGGAGACGCTGCGCTGGGCCGCTGCTTCGATCTCCTCATCCGCATCGACGAAGCCGCGCCCCAGCAGGTGGGCGAGCTTCCTCCCGACAGTCGATTTGCCCACTCCCATGAGCCCGACCAGCACCACCGGACGATCGAGATGCCGCGCAATCCGCGCGATATCCGCATCGCCAAGGCTGGTCGTATCTTCGGTCATTGCCCCCTCGCCTATAGATGGGGTAGTGCCCGCGCAATATGGCTCGCAAGCAACCCCGCATTCTGCCCATGGAAGGTATGGCTCGGCCGCGGCGCGGACGCAGGCGGCTTTTGGTTTGGGCGGCGATAGGGATAGTTGCCGTGCTCGGTCTGGCTTGGTTCGATGGCGGGGAGGAACCGATTCACCCCGTCTCGGTCGAAATTCCGCTTCCGGAGGGACGTTGATGAAGTTTTGGCAGTGGACGGGCGCGGCGGTTCTCGCGCTTGGGACGAGCCTGGCGGTGGCGCAGGATGCGCCCGAATCGCTGCTCCCACCGGGGTTCGATGACCCGGCTCCGGCGCCGACGCCCGCTCCGCGCCCCAGCGCAGCGCCCGTACAGCCGGCGCCGAGCGGTCCGAACACCGGATCGACCGCCAGCCCCGTCATTCAGCCTGTCCCGGGATCGGCGGCACCACTTCCGAGCATGGAGGGGGTCGACTTGTCGCGGCTTCCCTCGCTGGAACAGCTCGAGGCGATGACGCCTGACGAGCTAGACGAGTTGCTTGGGCTCAAGCCAAAGTTCGACATACCGCCGGCAGCGCGTCGCTCGCTGGAGCGGGTGGGCGTACTTGCACCTTCGGAAGGCGGCTTGCCGACGGGCTCGCTGGCCAACCAACCAGCTTCGCTGGTTCGTGCGGCGCTGGCCGGGACGAAGTCACCGATGGTTTCCCGCTGGGGACACATCCTGCTCCGCCGCTCGCTGGCCAGTCGGCTGGAGGCGCCTGCGGGAATGAATCCGGTCGAGTTCGCGGCCCTGCGCGCCAAGGTGCTCAATGCTATGGGCGAGCACGCCGTTGCTCGAGCAATTGTGCAGGATGTCGACACCAGCAATTGGGACGAAAGCCTCACCGACGCGGCGCTCAACGCCTATATCGGGACAGCCGACGTCACCGGAGCATGTCCGATCGTCCGGCTCGGCGGATCGGATCGTGACGACCAGCAGTGGACGATGTTGCAGGCAATCTGCGGTGCCTATGCGGGCGAGGGGACGCAGGCTGGCCGGCAGCTTGATCGCATCCTTGGCGCAGGCAAGTCGCCGCGTATCGATGTCTTGCTGGCCCAGCGCTTTGCCGGGGCAGCGGGACGCGGTCGGCGCGCGGTGCAGATCGAATGGGAAGGGGTGGACGAGCTCAACCCGTGGCGCTTTGCGCTCGCCAATGCGGTAGGCGAGGAAATCCCCGAATCGCTCCGGAACGATGTGACGCCATATTACCAGCGCATCTGGGCTGTTTCTCCGATGCTCCCTTTGCCGGTGCGCGCCCAAGGTGCAGACCGGGCCGCGCGCGAGGGTATTCTCTCTTCGGCCGCCATCGTCAGCCTCTACAGCCAGATCTACGCCGACGATTCGATCACCGGCGATGTCGCTTTCACCGCCTCACGCCTGCGCGAAGCCTATGTCGCGCCCGATCCGGCCGACCGACTGGCCGCCATGCGGGATGTCTGGGGCGGTAGCGAGGCCGACTACGGTCGCTATGTCCTTACCGCCTATGCCGCTGCGCGCCTTACCCCCAGCGAAAGCTTCGCAGACGACGCGGGCGTGCTGATCGCCTCCATGCTTGCAGCGGGGCTCGACCGCGACGCAGCAGCTTGGGGCAACACGGTCGAGGCGGGTAGCCTCGGTTGGGCGCAACTCACACTGGCACGTCCGGGCCGGGGGCAGATTGCGCGCGGCGCGATCGACAGCTTCATCGACGATGACAACAGCACCGACCAGCGCAAATCGCGCTTTCTCGTCGCTGCGCTGGCCGGTCTTGGGCGCGCCGATAGCGGCGACATTTCCGACTTCGCGGGGCGGCTCGAGATGAGCCTGTCGCGGCAGAATCGCTGGAGTCGCACGATTTCCCAAGCTGCCGAGGTCGAAAACCAGGCGTTGGTCGCGATGTTGGCAGGGCTGGGCATGCAGGGAGACAGTTGGGAGCGGATGACGCCGCTCCACCTCTATCACATTGTATCGGCGCTCAACCGCGTTGGGCTCGAAGCCGAGGCACGGATGATCGCCGCGGAGGCGGTCGCGCGCGGCTGATGTCCGCCGCAACCGAAGCGTTTCTTGACATGCTGGCGGCAGAGCGCGGCGCAGCGGCAAACACGCTTGCGGCTTATCGCCGCGACCTGGACCATGCGGAAGAAGCGATCGGCGATCTCGCAGCGGCGGACCGCGACGAGGTTGCCCGGCTGGCGATGGTCTGGGCGAGCCTCGCGCCGTCGACTGTTGCGCGGAAAAGTTCTGCCCTGCGCCAGTTCTTCGGCTTCGCGGTGGACGAGGGCTGGCGAAAGGACGATCCCTCTGGGGCTTTGCCGCGGCCGCCAGCGCGCCGACCGCTCCCGAAAATCCTGTCCCATGATGCCGTAGATCGGCTGTTCGAGCGGGCCGAACTCGAAGCCGAAAGCGATACGCCGGTCGCGATACGGCAGCTCGCTCTACTCGAGCTGCTTTACGGGTCGGGTCTGCGCGCGACGGAACTTGTATCCCTGCCGCTCTCAGCTGTCCCGCGCGATGCGCCGCTGTTGACCGTGATGGGCAAGGGCGGGCAGGCGCGAATGGTGCCGGTCAGCGAACGCGCCCGTGAGGCATTGTCGCGCTGGATCGCTGTCCGGACGGAGAAATCGCGATACCTGTTTCCTTCCCGCTCGAAACATCTGACGCGTGTGCGTCTGTTCCAGATACTCAAGGAATTGGCGGTGAGAGCCGATGTCGCTCCGGAATCGGTCAGCCCACATGTCTTGCGCCACGCCTTTGCCACCCATCTGCTCGAGGGCGGGGCGGACCTCCGTGTCCTCCAGACGCTGCTCGGTCATGCCGACATTTCGACCACCCAGATCTACACCCATGTCGATGCCGCACGCTTGGTCCAGCTGGTGAATACGCGCCATCCTCTTGCCCGCAGCGCCACATCGGACTAGCGGGGCGCGATGAACTCTTATCTCGATTTCGAGAAGCCCGTCGCCCAGCTCGACGAGCGCATCGCCGAACTTCGCGCTGCCGCCGAAGGTGACGATGTCGACATCACCGCAGAACTAAAGCGTCTTGAAACGAAGAGCGCCGATCTGCTGGCGAGCACCTATGCCTCGCTCACGCCGTGGCAGAAAACGCAGGTCGCCCGCCATCCGCAACGCCCGCATTTCCGCGACTTCGTCAAGCATGCGTTCGACGAGTTCGTCCCGCTCGGCGGTGATCGCTATTATGGTGAGGACGAGGCGATCCTAGGGGGCTTTGCCACGCTCAAGGGGCGCAAGGTCGTGCTGATTGGGCATGAGAAGGGCAACGACACCGAAAGCCGCCTGCGGCACAATTTCGGGATGGGCAAGCCAGAGGGCTATCGCAAGGCAATCCGCTTGATGGAGCTGGCCGGCCGCTTTGGCCTGCCCGTAGTGACGCTGGTCGACACCTCGGGCGCGTTTCCGGGCATCGAAGCGGAAGAACGCGGGCAAGCGGAAGCAATCGCGCGCTCGACCGAAGCTTGCCTGGCGCTGCCTGTCCCGATGGTCGCAACGATCGTGGGCGAGGGCGGTTCGGGCGGCGCGGTGGCGCTGGCCAGCGCCGAACGCGTGCTAATGCTCGAACACGCGGTCTATTCGGTGATTTCACCGGAAGGCTGCGCGTCGATCCTGTGGCGTACCGCAGAGAAGGCGCCTGATGCGGCCGAAGCGATGAAGGTCACAGCCCAGCACCTCAAGCGACTGGGCGTGATCGATCGGATTATCCAGGAGCCGGTGGGCGGGGCCCATCGCGACCCCGAAGCGACCGCCGAGGCACTCGGTTCGGCCATTCTGGAAGAGATCGACGCATTGGCGGACCTCCCGCCCGAGACGCTCAAGCGGATGCGCGAGGAGCGGTTCTTGCAGATCGGGACGAATTGACCCCCTGATTCTTTGGGAACATCGTCAAACGCCAAGGGTTTGCCTGACTGAGAGTTCTGCAGCGAGCGGTGGGCGCTGAGCTAATAAAGTCAGGAGGACGCATCCCAATGCCATTCACCAGAAAATCGCTTGCCCTCGCGGCTGTCGCACCGCTCAGCCTGGCCCTGACCGGCTGCATGGGCGGTGAAATTCCCAGCGCCTCGGCCCCCATCACGCAATCCGAAGCGCAGCAAGGGGCCGAAGCGCATCCGCAGTTGCTCGCCGAATTCGGCGGGGCGATGACTGGCTCGCACGCCGATTACGTCGCCAGCGTCGGCAAGAACATTGCAGTCCAGTCAGGCCTCGGTAACGCGCGCGATTCCTTCACCGTGTCGCTGCTCAACAGCTCGGTGAACAACGCTTTCGCTATTCCCGGCGGGTACATTTACACCACGCGCCAGCTGGTCGCCTTGATGGACAACGAGGCCGAGCTGGCCGGTGTCTTGGGCCATGAAGTCGGCCACGTGGCCGCGCGCCACTCGCAGCGGCGCCAGCAAGCAGCACAGCGTAACACCCTGCTCGGCGCAGCCGGTGCGATCCTTTCGGGCATCCTGCTCGGCAACAGCGGGCTGGGCCAGCAATTGGGCCAGACATTCCTGCAAGGTTCGCAGCTGCTGACACTGAAGTTCTCGCGCTCGCAGGAACTGCAGGCTGACGAACTCGGCATCCAGTATCTCGACACGGCGGGTTATGACCCGCGGGCGATGGGGACCGTCTTGCAGAGTCTTGCTGCCCAAAACGCGCTCGAAGCGCAGCTGCAGGGCCGAAACAACGCGACCATCCCCGAGTGGGCTTCAACCCACCCCGATCCGGCGAGCCGCGTGCAGAGCGCTCTCAGCAAGGCGCAACCGCTAGGGACCGGCGTCACCAACCAGGATACTTTCCTGAGCCGCATCGACGGTCTGATGTATGGTGATGATCCCAAGCAGGGCGTGATCGAGGGCAACCAGTTCATCCATCCGGATATGCGGTTGGCCTTCAGCGCTCCTTCGGGCTTCTACATGGTCAACGGCACGCGCGCGGTCAGCATCAATGGCCAGGCCGGCAAGGCACAGCTTACGCTGGCCCAATATGGCGGGAATCTCGAAACCTATGTGCGCCAGCAGTTTTCTGCACTTGGCGGCGAACAGCAGCGGCTCGAACCCCAGACGCTGCAGCGCACGACGGTAAACGGTATTCCGGCAGCCTATGGCACGGCGCGGGTCAACAATGGCCAGAGCCAGGTCGATGTGGTCGTCTTCGCCTATGAGTTCGCGAATGACCGCGCCTACCACTTCGTGGCGATCACCCCCGCTGGGCGGTCGAACGTGTTTTCAGGCATGTTCAATTCGATGCGGCGCATCTCGTCGAGCGAAGCTTCGGCGATCGTTCCGCGTCAGATCGATGTAGTGACGGTGCGGAGCGGCGATACGGTAGCCTCACTGGCGCAGCGCATGGCCTATTCCAATGGCCAGGAAGCCCGCTTCCGGGTGCTCAATTCGCTCGGGTCGAATGACACCGTGCGGGCCGGGCAGAAGGTGAAGATCGTCGTCCGCGGACGGTGATCCACCTGCCCTGACAATTCAGGCGCTCCGATCTGGAGCGCCCAAACGAAAAACGGCGGGGCTGGGCCCCGCCGTTCTCCTTTTACGACTGACGCGTTTCTTACGAAACGGTGTTCGACTCGCTCAGCTTGGTCGAAACGGTCGAGAAGGTCGTCTGCAGCTCGTTACCGAGGCTCTGCATGGCAGTGATCGCAGCAACGGCGATCAGCGCAGCAATCAGACCGTATTCGATGGCGGTCGCGCCCTGCTCGTCACGGAGCAGCTTGTTGATGAACTTCATGTGTAGTCTCCTGGTTCAGTCTTCGGTACCCGTGCCCGCCCGTGAAAACCCGAACAGACAATTTCCTCGATAATTCGTAGGCCTTGAGAAATTCCTAATTGCGGACCTTTCAAAAACCTTACGAAGTCTGGTCTTGCATCGAGGTTGTGACCTTGTTGGTGACCACCGCCCAAAGACCGGTGTTCTCGTCGGCTACGCTTTCAAGTGCACCGATGGAGGCGATCACGACCAAGCTCGCGATCAGGCCGTATTCGACCGCGGTGGCGCCCGATTTGTCGTTTCCGATACGTTTCAGAAAGCTCATCAAAATCATGGAAACACCCGTTTATACGTTCCTGACAGCTTCGGATTTTCCGGCGAACGGGTTAAGATTTGGTTGAAAGGGCTGCGTGACTTGAAAAATATCCCGACATGGCGGCTGGTGGTCGCGGGCGCCCTGAACGATGGCGATGGACGTTGGCTGATGCACCGCCGACCGTTTCACAAGCATCACGGCGGGCTGTGGGAATTCCCCGGTGGCAAGGTCGAAAACGGCGAAAATCCGCCCTTTGCGCTAATTCGCGAGCTGGAGGAGGAGCTGGGAATTTCGATCGAGGCCGACGACCTGGTGCCGTCACGTTTTGCGCATGAATGCAGTCAGGTTGCCGAGAATCCGATTGTCATCCTGCTTTACAGAATTGCTGTTTGGGCAGGAATTCCGGCTGCACTGGAGGGCGGCGAGATCGGCTGGTTCACTCCGCAAGAGATTGCCGCGCTCGACAAGCCGCCGCTTGACATCGCGCTTGCCGACCGTTTGTTCGAAAAAGAGGCGCGATAGGGATTGCCAAGCAGGACAAGCCTGCCTATGTGCCGCCCCTCACCGCGCGCCAGTAGCTCAGCTGGATAGAGTACCTGACTACGAATCAGGCGGTCGGAGGTTCGAATCCTTCCTGGCGCGCCAAGTAAGGGGCTGGCCCATCGGGCCGGCCCTTTATTTGTTGAGGTGTCGACCTCTTCAGTCGTCTGCCTGGTCCTCGAGCGCGTGCATGTCATCGTCGGAGAAACCGAAATGATGACCGGCTTCGTGCACCACGACATGGCGAACGAGTTCTTCCAGTCCGACTCCGGATTGGCGCATCTCGGCGAGGAGCGGCTGACGAAAAAGGTAGATCGCGGGAGGCAGGGTGCCCGATTCCCAGATCGACTGGTCCGGCAGCGGTCGCCCCTCGTAAAGTCCGCTCAGTTCCCACTTGTCAGACAGGCCGACGGATTCGAGCTGCTCGCGGGTCGCAAACTCTTCCACTTTGGTGACGATGTCGCCGAGCTGCTGACGGAATTCCACGGGCATGCCGTCGAGCGCAGCCTGCGCGAGGGCCTCGAAGGTTTCGCGCGAGGGTGGGTTAAAGTTGCCTCTCATGCAGGTCATATGGGAACTGCGACGGGCTGCGCCAAGATTATGGAACCGCGGGACCTGCCAACTGTTGGATATGAAAGAGCTTTCAGGAGAATGATCCCCCATGTCCGACAACACCCAGATTTTCGACCGTCTCAAGCAGGATCACGACAAGCATCGTGATCTGCTCGACAAGATCGGTGAGACCAGCGGCGACAGCGAAGAGCGCAATCGACTCTTCACCGAACTGACCAAGGAACTGAAGGGCCACGCCGCAGCGGAAGAGCAGGCGCTCTATTCAACCATGCTGCGCAAGCCGCCGACGACCGACGAGACCCGGCACTCCGTGGCCGAGCATCATGAGATCGACGAAATGCTCAACGACCTTGCGGCGACCGACATGTCGTCGGGGGCCTGGCTGCAGAAGTTCAAGGAATTCGACCACCGCTATCGGCACCATATCGAGGAAGAAGAAGACGAGCATTTCCCCGATTTCGCCGAGCACCTGACCGACGAGGACACCGAACATATGGAAAAGGTGTTCGAACGTCGCAAACAGGAAGAGAAGGCAGAAGCCGAAGTGACGCCTGAGAAGAAGGAGGACGCGAAGGAATAGCTTCGCGTCCGGGGGAGGGGCCCTTGCGCACAGAAACTTCAGTCGATGACGAATACGACGACAAGTCGACCGAGCCGCACGTCTGGCGCTATGCCAAGGCCACGCGTGCCTCGGTCATTGTCGATGCCGATGACTACTTCCGATTGATGCAGAAGGCGCTGTGCAAGGCGAGGCAGCGCGCACTGCTGATCGGCTGGGATTTCGACACTCGCATCCATCTCGATTTCGGCCGCCGGTGGTGGGACAAGCTTCGTTCGCGCGAGAATCCGTCGCGGCTCGGCAGCTTCATCGTCTGGCTTACCCGCCATAACAAGAACCTTGAGGTCAGGATCCTGCGCTGGGGCTATGGCGTGCTCAAGTTCCTGACGCGTGGTTCCATGACGCTCGACCTCCTGCGCTGGTGGCCCCACCGCCGGATCGATTTCGAGTTCGACACGTCGCATCCGGTTGGTGCGAGCCACCACCAGAAGATCGTGATCATCGACGATCACCTCGCGGTCTGTGGCGGCATCGACATGACCACCCAGCGGTGGGACACGCGCGAGCACAAGGAAGTAGAGCCGCGCCGCAAGCGTCCGCGAGGCCTCAAATACGGCCCGTGGCACGATGCGACCATGATGATCGAGGGAGACGCCGCGCGATCATTGCGGGCCCTGGGGGAAGAACGCTGGCGCAGGGCCGACGGCCCCGAATTGAAGCCGGTGGAACGCTGTGAAGATTCGGCTTGGCCCGATGAGCTTGAAGCGCAGTTCGAGAATGTCGAAATCGGTATTGCGCGCACGCGGGGCGCGTTCGGCGATGTCGAAGAAGTGATGGAAATTGCGAAGCTGTTCGAGAAGCAGATCGCCGAATGCGAACACTTCATTTACGCGGAAAGCCAGTACTTCGCCTCGCGTCGGATTGCCGATGCATTGTGCAAGCGACTGAGCGAACCCAACCCGCCCGAAGTGCTGATCGTGCACCCCGAGCACGCCGATGGCTGGCTCGAACAGCAGGCGATGGACCATGCACGAGGGGAGCTAGTGCGGACCCTGGGCGAGGTCGATCCCGCCAACCGGTTCAATCTCTATGTGCCGTTCACCGGCGAGACGCCGATCTACGTCCACGCCAAGATCATGATCGTCGACGACAAGATCCTGCGGATCGGTTCGGCCAACATGAACAATCGGTCGTTGGGCCTCGACAGCGAATGCGACGTGTTCATCGATGCACGGCGGGCAGGGAACGAACACGCTGCCGAGCAGATCGCACGGGTGCGCTATTCGCTGCTCGCCGAACATTGCGGCCTGGACGAGGAAGCAGTGCCGGGCCTGATCTCGCGCTACGGATCGATGTCGAACATGATCGAGAACATCGGTAACGAGCGTTCGCGCACCTTGCGCCGCTTCGAACTCGAAGAGGTCAATGCGGCTCAGGAGACCATTGCCGAATCCGGGCTCCTCGATCCCGAAACGCCCGACGAGCTGTTCGAGCCATTTGCAAAGGGCGGACTTTTCCGCAAAGGAAGCCGCCTCGAACGCATTCGGAAGCGGCTAAAAGGAAAATAACCGCATGAGCAGCCTGGTGGGGCCCGACGAAGACAACCCGGTCGGGAAACCGCCCGTACCCGAGCATGTGCAGGACGCGATCCGCACGCTGATCGAATGGGCCGGCGACGATCCAAGTCGCGAAGGCCTTCTCGATACGCCGGCGCGCGTAGCGCGGGCGTGGAAGGAATATTGCGTCGGGTATGAGGAAGATCCTGCGATCCATCTCTCGCGCATTTTCGAGGAAGTCGGCGGCTATGACGAGATCGTGCTGCTCAAGGACATACCCTTCCAGTCGCATTGCGAACACCACATGGCTCCGATCATCGGCAAGGCGGCGATCGCATATTTGCCTAAGGATCATGTCGTCGGGATTTCGAAGCTCGCGCGCGTGCTGCATGGCTTTGCGCGGCGGTTGCAGATCCAGGAGCGCCTGACCGCCGAGGTTGCGCAGTGCATCTGGGATCATCTCGAGCCAAAAGGCGTAGCGGTGGTCATCGACGCGTCGCATGCCTGCATGACCGCGCGCGGCGTACGCACGCCAGGTGTGAGCATGGTGACGAGCCAGATGATGGGCGTATTCCTCGAGGATCAGCGTAGCCGCAAGGAAGTTCTGAGCCTTATGGGCTATTGATTCGAGCTGGCTACTCGCGAGGCGCCCGGAGTTTCGGGGCGTCGAGCAATGGCGCACAATCTTCGATTCTTCGGCACCTTAGGACGCCATTCGCGTTTATCCTGCGCGATGCCCTTTCGATCCAACCTCCCGCTGATTTTGGCCGCCACTTCCCTCGGGGCGTGCGTGGCCCCGTCGACCACTGAGCCCGTGGCCGATCCGCCGCTGGAAACGGAACTCCCGTCCGTCGGCAGCTACACCACGGAACTGCCCGATACCCCGGGCATGGCTTTGTTACAGAACCTGCTCGACGAGCAGTTCGCCAATCCCGACCGCTATGCGACAACATGCGCGACCATCGTCAACGACAACGCACGGACCGAAGCTTTGCCCGAGGAAGTGGCGTTGGCGCTGATCGAACGCTACCCTGAGCTCGCGCCATTCGCACGCTGCGTGTGGAAAGACGACGCCATGGTCGTAGACGCAATCACCGGCGAGCGTGCGGTGATCTACTCGGTCCGACGCATCACCTGCCAAGCAAAGGACGATTGCCTTGCCTGGGGCGGTTGGGTTACCGCCAATCTCGACGCGGAAGCATGGGAATATCGGCTGCGCCGGGTCGACGGCAAATGGTTGGCCGAGCGCACCGGCAATGGTGTGATTTCTTAGGCGGCGACTTCGCTTTCCTTCTGGCCCAGATAGATCAGGACTAGCAGGCCCCAGACGCTGAACTTGAACGCATCGGCCAGCGATCCTGCGCCGATCTCGCTCTGCCACATCTGGTAACCAGCGCCGCCGATTACCCCGAAAAATCCGAACCATACGATCACGGCAAGGCCCGCGCCGAGCTTGGCAGTGCCCTTGGCCGCTTCGAACCCGGCAGCGTCTGCCCCGCGCGCCTGCCACAGCTTCCATGCGCCGAGGAGGCAGATAAGGCCGGTGGCGATCTCGAACAGGAAGATGATCCACGCCATCACGGGTACCATTCCGCCGGCAATGGCTGGCAAGAGGTTGTTGTCGAACACCGCGTTGTTCTCGAGGCTCAGCACATAGCCGACTGCGCCATAGGCCTCGTTGATGTTCATGATGTTGTGGATGACGTAGAGCAGCGCCATCAGCCCCAGCGCACCGACGAACGCGGTCTTCAGGTAACGGTCGATCATCACTTTCTCCCCCAAATGAAAGCGGACCCGTTTGCGGGGCACTTTTCCCGGTGCCCTGGCTCATGCATAGCTTGGCTTATGGGAATCGATCAATCTCGGGCCAGCGACCCTGTGGACATGAGCGAGGCGGAAGCGGCCAACGAGCTGATGCGGCTTGCAAAGGAAATTGCGCGCCACGACCGGCTCTACCACGCCGAGGATACGCCCGAGATCACCGATCCCGAGTATGACGCGCTGGTCCGCCGCAATGCGGCACTGGAAGCCGCGTTTCCGCATCTGGTGCGCGACGACAGCCCGTCGAAGAAGGTCGGTCACGCCATCGCCGCCTCGCCGCTCAGCAAGGTGACGCACGAGGTTCGCATGATGAGCCTCGACAATGCCTTCAGCGCCGAGGAGGTCGAGGATTGGGTCGCGCGGATGAAGCGCTTCCTCTCGCTGCCCGAAGGCGAAGCTGTGGCGATCACGGCCGAGGACAAGATCGACGGCCTCTCGTGCTCGCTGCGCTACGAGAAGGGTATGCTGGTCCGCGCTGCCACCCGCGGCGACGGACAGGTGGGCGAGGATGTGACGCCCAATGTCGCGCATATTGCCGATATCCCGCAGCAACTCCCCGACGAAGTGCCCGATGTTTTCGAAGTGCGCGGCGAGGTCTATATGGAGCGCGCCGCCTTCGCCGAGCTCAACCGGCGACAGGAGGAGGAAGGCGGCAAGCTGCTCGCCAATCCCCGCAACGCCGCGGCGGGCTCGCTGAGGCAGAAGGATGCGAGCGTGACGGCGCAGCGGCCATTGCGCTTCTGGGCGCATGGCTGGGGCGCCGCGAGCGCGCTTCCGGGCGAAACGCAGCATGACGTCGTGAAGCAGCTGGCCGAATGGGGGTTTGCGGTCTCGCCGCTGTTCAAGCTGTGCGAGGATGTGGCTGGCCTGCTCGCGCATTATGGCGCCATCGCGGCGGCGCGCCCCGATCTGCCCTATGAAATCGACGGGGTCGTCTACAAGATCGATCGGCTCGACTGGCAGCAGCGGCTCGGCTTCGTGGCGAAAGCGCCGCGCTGGGCGCTGGCGCACAAGTTTCCCGCCGAACGCGCTGAAACTACTCTGGAAGCGATCGACATCCAGGTCGGTCGCACCGGCAAGCTCACCCCGGTGGGCCGCTTGGCACCGGTTCTTGTCGGCGGTGTTACGGTCACCAACGTAACCCTGCACAATCGCGACGAAATCGCACGGCTGGGCGTGAGGCCCGGCGACCGGGTGGTGGTCCAACGGGCTGGCGACGTTATTCCACAGCTTGTGGATAACCTCACCCGTGAGGCCCCACGCGAACCCTTTTTGTTCCCTGAAAGCTGCCCCGAATGTGGATCGGAGGCTGTTTCGGAAGAGGGCGAGGTCGATGTGCGCTGCGCAGGCGGTCTCATATGCCCCGCACAACGCACTGAAAGACTGAAACATTTCGTCAGCCGCAAGGCGCTCGACATCGAGGGTTTGGGCGAGAAAACGATCGACCAGTTTTTCGCGCTGGGCTGGCTTGAAAGCCCGGCCGATATCTTCCGTTTGCGTGAGCGGAAGGACGAGATTTTGGCCCTCGAAGGATGGCAGGACAAGTCTGTGGATAACCTGTTGGCTTCGATCGAGGCCAAACGCTCACCAGACGCCGCCAGGCTGCTGTTCGGATTGGGCATTCGCCATGTCGGCGAAGTCACCGCGCGCGACCTGATGAAGAACTTCCATGAACTGCCCGCGCTGCGCGATATCGCGGAGCGTGCCAGGGCAGGCGAAGAAGAAGCTGCCGCCGAAATCACCTCGATCGATGGTGTCGGTCCCACAGTGGCGGAGGCGCTGGGGGACTTCTTCCACGAAGAACACAATGTCGCGGTGTGGGAAGACTTGCTGAGCCAGGTCACGCCGCCGCCCTACATTGTCGAAACGCTCGATAGCCCGGTCGCGGGCAAGACCGTGGTTTTTACCGGGAAGCTCGAGACGATGAGCCGCGACGAGGCCAAGGCCCAGGCCGAGCGGCTGGGAGCCAAAGCCGCGGGCAGCGTCTCCGCCAAGACTGACTTGTTGGTCGCCGGCCCCGGCGCAGGCAGCAAGCTCAAGAAGGCGCAGGAATTGGGCATCGAGGTGATCGACGAGGCTGGCTGGGCCGAAATCGTGGCGGCGGCGGGGTAGGGTGCTCGCCGAGCTTCACCCCCAAGCTATTCGCATCGCAACCCTCTTGCGCGAACGCGGTGAGAAGATCGCCGTTGCGGACGGGGCGACCGGCGGCATGATCGCCGCTTCATTGCTTACCGTGCCGGGCGCGCTCGATTTCTTCGTCGGGGGCGGGGTCGTCTATTCCTTCCGCGCCCGCGACGTCCTCTTCGACCTGCCGCGCGAAGCCTACAAAGGCATGCGGGGCGCGAGCGAGGACTACGCGCTGCTGCAGGCACGCGCGATCCGCGACAACTTCGGGGCAGAATGGGGCATTGCCGAGAGCGGATCGGTTGGCGGATCGACGCACCCTAGCGGGGCCCCCGCCGGCAGTAGTTGTGCGGCAGTCGTCGGGCCGGACGGGTTCGAGTTCGTCTGCGTGACCGAGACTGGCAGCGATGACCGTATCGCCAACATGAAGGCCTTCACTTGCGCAGCCTTGCAGACGCTTGAAGACGCACTGTCGACCTAGCTCGACGGAGCAGGCACCCATTTCATTACCCCGCCGGTCATCGGCGTCCACCACCCGGTCTTGACGCCCGCTGCGGCGAGTGTGTCGCTAGTCCATTGGTTGCAGGTTTTTCCGAGGTGATAGGTCCCCGGCGCGTCGTAGAACACGTCCCATTCGGCATAGCCGGGATATGTCTTGCGCGCTGCCGGAGCGAGGATGGCGTGTTCGATCTCCGCCACTAATCTGGCATACTGGGCTTCGGTCAACCGCAGCGGACGAAAGTCATCGCTGGGAGCGGGCCGGACGTAATGCGCCACATGCAGCAGGCTGTCGCCGCCAGTTGCCGCTCCGAGCGCCGTCGACAGGGTGAGATCGGCCCAGGTCGGCGTGTTCAGAAACACTTCGCGCTCGCCCCAGCTTACCGCGACATGCGTGTAGGGGCGGTAGGCTGCGGGAATGTCGGAGGTGGGGAAATCCGCGCGCCAGTCTTTCACCGGGGTGACGATCGGCAAGACAAGTTCCGTGTGCACGCCGTTCGTCCCGACCATGATCTCGATTCCGTCAGCGGGCTCTTGCCAGTCGCCATTGCGCGGGATCGATGAACCGATCCATGCCGAAAGGAAGAACAGGGCGGCCAGCGCGACGAGCGCCGCGAGCGGCAGGAGAACGAGGCGCTTCGCCCAGATCAGCGACCCCGCCTCTTCCTCAGCCACAGGATCGACCAGTCGCCATTGACCAGACGCGCTGCGAGCCGGAAGCCCCGCGCCCTGTAGGCCCGCCGGACGCGCGGCTCCTGCGTTTCGAGCAACCCGGCCAGCAGCAAATTGCCGCCCGGAGCAACCGCGTCACCGAATTCCTCGGCCAGTTCAACCAGGGGGCCGGCGAGGATATTGGCGATGAACAGGTCATAGGGGCCGCGCGCCTGTAGCAGCGGATCGGACATGCCGTCGGCGATCACCATAGTCACCGCGCCCGGACGTGCGCCCAACGCCACGCCGTTTAGCGCCGCATTGTCTTCTACTACCTGCGCGCAGACGGGATCGATATCCGAGGCCGTCGCCAGCGCGCTCGGCCACAGTTCGAGCGCGGCGAAGGCGAGCAGTCCGGTTCCGGTACCGATATCGGCGACATTGCGCGCCACCACGCCGCCCTGTTTCATCGCGTCCAGCAGCGCGAGGCAACCAGCGGTGGTCGCATGCTGGCCGGTGCCGAAGGCCTGGCTGGCGGGGATGGCGAAATTGACCACGCCCGGCACCGCCTCGGGCTCGAACTCAGGCGTATGGACGTTGAACCGTCCCGCGCGGATGGGTTCGATGCCCTCCTGGCTCAGCGTCACCCAATCCTCGTCGGGCAGCTTCTCGGCAGTGAAGCGAGGGGCCTTGCTGGCGAAAAGCGCCTTGATTTCCGCACGGTCCCGCGCGGTGGGTTCGCGCGGCAGATAGGCATCGAGACGCCAGTCATCGGGGCGGTCGTCGGAAAGCTCGAATCCCGTCAGGACGATGTCCGGATCCCAGTCGAGCACGTCCTCTTGGGCGACCAACGCGTCGCGGATAAGCGGTTTCGGGCCGAAAGCAGTGAGTTTCCAGCTACTCGGCACCGACCTCGTCCGAAAGTCGTTTCGCCAGCCGCGCTTCGACGCCGCTCGCGTAGCTGCGGCAGCCAGCCTTGTCGACGAGACCGTCTTCGTCTTGCATCCGTGCGAGCATTTGGCTGGCGGAAGGGTGCGGCGTGATCACGATGTCGCAAGGCAAATCGGCCAAGGCCTTCAGGCCTGCGCGGTAGCTTTCGATGTACTCGGGGTGATCGCCGTAGCGATATGTTTCACTGCTCACCGGTGACAGGCTGTCGGCATAGACCAAGACCTTGCAATCGGTTTTCTCGCAGCTCCACCAACTCCAGCTGAGCGCGCCCGAGGTATGGCCGGGGGTCGTCAGCGGCAGCAGTGCAATCTTGCCGAGCGAGACCGCCTCGAAGCTGCGCACCTTGCGGGCGACCGTGATCGGCTCGAATCCGCCTTCCATGCCGTATTGTGGATCGTCAGGCTGAACTTCGCCGCTCTCCAGGGCTTTGGCCGCGCCGTGCGATGCCACGAGCTGCGCGCCGGACTTGCGCTGGAGATAGGCAAGACCGCCGACATGGTCGAAATGCTCATGGCTGTGGAGCAGGGTCTTCACGTCTTCGATGCGATAGCCGAGCTGCCGGATGCTGGCCTCGACCAGCGGGCCGCCGCCGCGCGATCCGCCGTCGATCAGCACATGCCCGTCTTCGCCCGTGATCAGGATCGCCGCGATCCCGCAGGTACCGACGTAATAGCTGTTACCATAGATGCGAAAGGGTGGGGCGGGCTTTTCCCACTCGTCCCAATCCTCGCAGGTGTCGAGAAACGCCTGCCGATCTTGGGCGACCGACCGCGCCTCTGTGTCGACGCTTGCGCAGCCTGCCAACATCATGGCGGCAAGAGGAATCAGTCTAGCGAACATAGCTTGCGCCATTGGCATCGATCACCGCGCCCGTCATGCTTTCCGGTGCATCCAGAGCACAAAAAGTGATGATGGCGGCGATCTCCTCCGGTTCGGCGACGCGCCCCAGTGGGATGTCGCGCAGCAGGTCCGCCCCGCCACGGCTGGCAAGGTAATCTCCCGCCATTGCAGTGTCGGTGAAGCCGGGGGTGATCGCGTAGCTGACGATGCCCTCGCTCCCATAGCCGCGTGCGATGGTCTTGTGCATCGCAACCATGCCCCCCTTGGCCGCGGCATAGTGCCAGTGCGCGGGCGAATCGCCGCGATAGCCGGCGCGGCTGGCGACATGGACGATCCGTCCCTTGCGCCCGGTCTCCAGCCAGTGCCGGATCGCGAAGCGGCTCAACTGCGCTGCGGCCGTGAGGTTGATCCGCAGAGTCGATTCCCAATTGTCGAGCCATTCGATGTCGGAAGCATCAATCGGGTTGGCGTCGAACAGCCCGGCATTGTTCACCAGCACGTCGATCTCGCCGCCAGCACGGTCGAGCGCCTCCTCCCACAGCAATTGCGGGGCCGATGGGTCCGTGAAATCGGCGGCAATGGTGCGCGGGTCGTTCGCACTGGTGGCATGGCCGATGACGCGGGCGCCCCGCGCGGACAAGGCCTTGCCTGCTGCGGCGCCGATTCCCCGGCTCGATCCGGTAAGGAGGATGCATGTCATGCATCCATCTATCCGAAACTTTGCATGCGAAGTCGAGCGGCAGCGCCTTGCGCCGCGCTGTGAGAGCGCTAAGGGGAGGGCACAAAGCGATTATCCGGAAATTCGACATGGCGAACAGACCTCTCTCACCGCACCTGCAGATATGGAAATGGGGCCCGCACATGCTGGTCTCGATTCTCCACCGCCTGACCGGCGATGGAATGGCGCTGGTGGGCCTGGCGGTGCTCGTGTGGTGGCTCGGCGCGCTGGCGAGCGGGCCGGAGGCTTACGCCGATTTCGCAATTCTCGCCTCTTCACCGGTGGGCTACGTCGTGCTGGTTGGCCTGTCCTGGGCCTTTTTTACGCACTTGATGAGCGGACTGAGGCACTTCGTACTGGATATCGGTGCGGGCTATGAGCTCGATACCAACAAGATGTGGTCGATCGCTTCGCCGATCATCGCGATCCTCCTAACTGCGGGCTTCTGGGCCCTGATCCTGACCAAGTAAGGCAGCAAGCAATGGGTAACGGAACCTCCATCGGGAAGGTGCGCGGGCTGGGCTCGGCGCACGAGGGCGCGCATCACTGGCTATTGCAGCGCTTTACCGCCGTCGGCAATCTGGTGCTGATGCTGTGGCTCGCCACTAGCTTCGTGCTGCTTCCCAACATGAGCTACGAGACGGTTAGCGGCTGGCTCTCGCAGCCCCTGCCGGCAACCGCCATGGTGCTGCTGATCGTCAGCACTTTCTGGCATGCGCGGCTCGGCCTGCAGGTGCTGATAGAGGATTACGTCCACAACGCCGGCACCAAATTCGGCGTCATAACGCTGCTCAATCTCGCGGTGATCGGCGGCGGAGCATTCGCCGTCTTCAGTGTCGTACGCCTTGCCCTGGGAGGAGCCGCGTAATGGTCGACACCTCTGCCTACAAGATAATCGACCACACCTATGACGTGGTGGTCGTTGGTGCGGGCGGCTCGGGCCTGCGCGCGACCATGGGCGCGGCCGAAGCAGGTTTGCGCACCGCCAATATCTCCAAGGTATTCCCGACCCGCAGCCACACCGTGGCGGCGCAGGGCGGCATCGCTGCCTCGCTCGGCAATAATACGCCCGACCACTGGACCTGGCACATGTACGACACCGTCAAGGGGTCGGACTGGCTGGGTGACCAGGACGCGATCGAATATCTCGCGCGCGAAGCTCCAGCAGCGGTTTACGAGCTCGAACACGCAGGCGTGCCCTTCAGCCGCAATGCTGACGGAACGATCTACCAGCGTCCCTTCGGCGGGCACATGCAGAACATGGGCGAAGGCCCGCCGGTCCAGCGCACCGCGGCGGCTGCCGACCGTACCGGACATGCCATGCTGCACGCGCTCTACCAGCAGAGCCTGAAGTACGACGCGGACTTCTTCATCGAGTACTTCGCGCTCGACCTGATCATGTCGGGCGAGGGTGCCAACAAGAAATGCGTCGGCGTGATGGCCATGTGCCTCGACGACGGCACCATCCACCGCTTCCGCGCCCAAGCCGTGGTGCTGGCCACGGGCGGCTACGGCCGCTGCTATTTCACTGCGACGTCGGCCCACACTTGCACCGGCGACGGTGGCGGCATGGTGCTGCGCGCCGGGCTGCCGCTGCAGGACATGGAATTCGTCCAGTTCCACCCGACCGGAATCTACGGCGCTGGCGTACTCATAACCGAGGGTGCGCGCGGCGAGGGCGGCTACCTCACCAACTCCGAGGGCGAGCGCTTCATGGAGCGCTATGCTCCGAGCGCCAAGGACCTTGCCAGCCGCGACGTCGTATCGCGTTCGATGGCGCTGGAAATGCGCGAAGGGCGCGGTGTCGGACCGGACGGCGACCACATCTACCTGCACCTCGATCACATCGATCCCAAGGTGCTGGCCGAACGCCTTCCGGGCATCACCGAAAGCGGCAAGATCTTTGCCGGGGTCGACCTGACGCGCGAACCGCTGCCGGTGACGCCGACCGTCCACTACAACATGGGCGGCATTCCCTGTAATTATCACGGCGAAGTCGTGACCGTCGGGCCGGATGGCAATCCCGATCACGTAGTGCCGGGCCTCTTCGCCGTCGGTGAAGCCGCCTGTGTGTCGGTCCACGGCGCCAACCGCCTTGGCTCGAACTCGCTGATCGACCTCGTGGTGTTCGGCCGCGCAACCGGCCATCGCTTGAACGAGCTGCTGAAGGCGGGTGCCGCGCAAGACGAACTGCCCGCCGACAGCGCCGAGCTTTCGCTCACTCGCCTAGATCACTTCCGCAACGCCCAGGGCGGCTCGCCTACAGCAGCGGTGCGTGAAGAGATGCAGAAGGCGATGCAGAAGCATGCGGCGGTGTTCCGCGACAGCAAGCTGCTTTCGGAAGGGGTCGAAGCGCTTCGCTCGGTCAACAAGCGGATGGAGGACATCCATGTCTCCGACCGCTCGCTGATCTGGAACAGCGACCTCATCGAGACGCTCGAGCTCGACAACCTCATGGCGCAGGCCAATGTCACCATCGCCTCGGCGGAAAACCGCAAGGAAAGCCGCGGCGCGCATGCGCATGAGGACTTCCCCGATCGCGACGACGCCAACTGGATGAAGCATACCGTGGCGTGGTTCGAAGGATGGGGCGGCAATGGCGGGGCGGTAAAGATCGATTATCGTCCGGTACACGAATATACGCTCACCGACGATATCGAGTACATCAAGCCGAAGAAGCGGGTCTACTGATGCGCGGGCTGCCGGGTCTGCTCGCGTTCGCCGCGCTCATCGCAACCCCCGCCGCAGCCCAGCTTTCACCCGCCGAACAGGTGATCGTCGAAACGGTCGAGGCGCATCACGAGGCTGACATCGCGTTGCTCGAGCGTTTGGTGAACCAGAACAGCGGCACGCACAATCATGCGGGCGTGAAGGCGGTAGCCGACATGCTCGCCCCTGAATTCGAAGCGCTCGGCTTCGAGGTCGAGTGGATCGACCAGTCGGCCGCAGGGCGTGCGGGGCATCTCTTCGCGCGCCACGAGGGCAAACCCAGCACCACCAGAATGCTGCTCATCGGGCATCTCGACACCGTGTTCGAGCCAAGCTCGCCGTTCCAGACCTTCGTCCGCGAGGGTGACCGGGGCATCGGCCCGGGCGCCGAGGACATGAAGGGCGGGGACGTGGTCATTCTCGCCGCACTGCGCGCCATGAAGGCGGCCGGAACGCTCCAGGATGCGAATATCGTCGTCGCCATGACGGGGGACGAAGAGGATGCCGGCGATCCCCTCGATGCGGCGCGCGCAGACCTGATAGCGGCCGGCGAGTGGGCTGATGTGGCGCTCGGCTTCGAAGCGCTTGCAAAGATCGACGGGCGCGACATGAGCTCCGTAGCCCGCCGTAGTTCGAATTCGTGGCAGCTCGAGGCCACGGGCAAGACGGGCCATTCCTCCGGGATCTTCCAGGAACAGGTCGGCTATGGCGCTGTCTACGAGATGGCCCGTATCCTGGACGCCTTCCGGCGCAAACTGCCGGAGGAAAACCTCACCTTCAACGTCGGCTTCATGGCGGGCGGCACGCCAGCAGAGGTGGGTGAAGACGGGCTTTCGGCAAGCACGGTCGGCAAGACCAACATCATTCCCTCCAAGGCAGTGGCCAAGGGCGATCTGCGCACCCTGACGCAGGAGCAGACCGATCGCATCGTCGCGGCCATGCAGGCGATAGTCGACCAGAACTTGCCCGGAACCGACGCGACGATCAGCTTCGACTTCCGCTATCCGGCCATGGCGCCAACGCAGGGCAACCGTGACCTGCTGGCGAAGCTGAACGCGATCAATGCCGATCTAGGTCTGGAGCGCATGGAGGAATTTCCGCCGTCGCGGCGAGGCGCCGCCGACATCAGCTTCGTCGCGCCGCTGGTCGGCGCGGCGCTTGCGGGCATGGGGGCTGACGGGGCAGGCGGTCACGCCGAAGGTGAATATGTCGATCTGCCGAGCATGATCCGCCAGGCGCAGCGCGCAGCCATCCTGATGAGCCGCCTGTCGCAAGAGCCGCGCGACTGAGTACGCGAAGGGTGCAAGTTCGCTCTGCGCTCCTGTCCCTGCTTGCGGCCCTGGGCGCCTGCGCCACCACACCAGCCGCGCCGCCCGCAGAACTTCGTGCGGAGCCGTTCTATGCCAAGCATGTCTCGGCAGAGGGTATCCCGATCCTTGCCTCAGCCAAGGTCCCTGACAAGGCCTTGCTGGCAGCGCGCGACATGATTCGCGGGATGCTGTCGTACCGGCCCGATCTCGCCCAATGGCTGGCGGAAAACGATTACCGCGTTGCCATTATCGCCGAGGACGAGGCGCTGCTCGACCTGCCCGACAAGGCGAACTGGCAAAAACCTTCGCGCGACGATCCGCGCCTGACCCGCTGCGAACGCAAGCTGTATGACGAACGCATCGGCATTCTGACGGCGCGCGAATATTGGGACCGCCGGGCGCGCGGCATCGGCGGCGAGCGCACGGCCGGTTCGGAAGAGGATATCCTTGGTTATCGCAGCTCGCGCTATTGGGGCGAGACGATCTTCGTTCACGAATTTGCGCACAACGTGCTGTTCGCGATCGAAGGGGCGGACCCGGCTCTCTACCGCGAGGTCGAGGCGGCCTACGCCAATGCGCTCGCAAATGGTCTGTGGCTGAACGAATACACCACCACGACGGTGCAGGAGTATTGGGCTGAGGGGACGCAGTTCTGGTTCGATTCGAACCGGCTGCAGGCTTTCGACGGGCGGCAAATCCTGGGCCATGAAGACCTGGCTGCCTATGACCCGATGCTCTTTGCGGCACTCAAGCAGGCCTATGGCGACAACCACCGCCTTGGATCGGACCCGTTTTGGATGAGCGAGGCACGGATACCGCCCGGTCCGCTTCCGACAAATACCGCAGAGGTATGCTGAGGGGCTTGACCTGTTCCGCCATGTCGCGGCAGCTTGCGAGTCATGGGAAGGGGTAGGAATCTAGCGCAACTCATGGCCGCCAGTTTCGCGCTGGCAGCCACGCCCTTGGGCGCCAACGATGCACCGCGGCCGATCAACCCGCCGCAGCACACCGAACCCTGGCCGACGCTTTCGACCGGCAAGGATCAGTTCGATCACCTTGCCAGCCTCTCCGAGGGGCCGGAAATGCGGCGGAACATCCCTCCGCGCGAACTGCTGCGCGAACGGCGGCTGCTTGACTCGAAATTGTCCGCACTCGCGCCGCAAAGGCAGGGAACCGTCGATGCCTATGTCGTTGCCATTGCGCTCGATAGCGATCCTGTGTTCGCGCGCGAGGCGCGGGAGGCGGGCCGGGTGCTCGAGCGGCGCTATAATGCCCAGGGGCGAACGCTGGTGCTTGCCGGCCCTGACGGGAAGAGCGCCGACCTGCCGCAAGGATCGGTGACCTCCCTCATGGTGGCGCTTGCGCGGATTGCTGAGCTGATGGACCCCGGCGAGGACGTGCTGGTGCTGTATTCGACCAGCCACGGATTGCCGCAGGGGCTGGCCTATCATTACGGCGATACCGGTTATGGGATTATCTCGCCCCAGCACCTGCGCGACACGCTCACCGAACTCGGGCTGAAGCGCCGTATATTGATGCTGAGTGCGTGCTATTCCGGCGTGTTCGTGCCTTTCCTTGCGACACCCGACAGCGCAATCCTGACTGCCGCGCGCGACGATCGGACCTCATTCGGCTGCGAAGCGGAGAACGACTGGACCTTCTATGGTGATGCGCTGATCAACAATGCGCTGCGCAAGCCACAAAGCCTCGCCGATGCCGCCGCCGAGGCACAGCGGTCGATCGCGGAATGGGAAAGCAGCAAGAAGCTTCTCGCTTCACTGCCGCAGGCCCGGATCGGCCAAGCAGCCGAAACCTGGCTCGCAACTCTCGAGGCGAAAATCCCCTCAGGCTCGACCAAGCCGGTTGGTCGTCCGGCAGTCGCTTCCGACTAGCTACTCGGGTTCGGCCCGCCGTACATTCACGATCGTAACGGGCTCGGCGAGCATCTGCCCCTTCAAGAAGCCTTCGCCTTTGTCGGGGTCGATACGTGTCGCATGGATTGCGTGGACCACATCCATCCCCTCGACGACATAGCCAAATACCGCAAAGCCAGGCCTTTGTGCGGGATCTTCGGCGTCGGGTTGTGCATCGAGGCCGGGCTGGTCCCTGATCATGATCGAGAAATCGCCGGTGGCCGTCCCTGGATCGAAGCGTGCCATCGATAGCGCACCGTCGGTGTGATTGAGTCCCGTCTCATTGGTGGGTTCATGCGCGATCGGGTCGAGTATGCGGTCAGGGTGGTTCTGCGTGCCGCATTGCAGGAATCCTGCGGGCTGCTCTCCACCCGCGACATGCCTCGCGCGGTAGCACTTGGTGCCATCGTAGCGATCTTCGTCGATGTAGCGCAGAAAATTGGAAGCCGTGATCGGCGCCCGCTCGGTTTCAAGCGCAACGGTAATTTCGCCCATCGAGGTTTCGAGGATTACCCTGGTCGTCGCGAACACCTTCTCCGGAATGCCTGGGGCAGAAGCTGCACGCGCGCTAACCTCGAACTTCAGCAGAAGCGTTCTTTGACCGTCGGAAAAATTGTTGTCGGAGATAATGTAGAGGTAGGTTCTCGGACCTTCCTCGCGCACCGCGAGGCCCTCGAAGTTATCGATGCTGAGCGCGCTATCCCAACTGGCCAGCGTTTCGCGATTGCCGTCCGGCCCAATCGCGACAATAGCTGCCCCATTTCCCAACTCGGACGAGTGGCTGCGAAACAGGACATAGCATACACCATTGCTGGCGCAGTCGGCATCGGTCGGTACGCCGCCTCGATCATCGAGCGGGGCGGGTGTCGCAATATCGATTGATTCCAAGCCAGAACTCGATTGGCGGAGGCAGTTCGGTTTCGTGCCTCCGGTACGTTCTGTGCAGGCAAGCCATCCGTCGGGCGTAATGGACAAGGATTCGATACCATTGTTCGAGGCGGCGCCATCGACAAGTCCTTCAACGGCGAGGTCACCTGGCAATGCGCTTTCGCCAAACCCCGGGTAGCGCCACACCCGATGGTTGTGTTCGAAAGACACGAACCAATCGCCTGACGAGCTACGTGTCAGCGCCTCGGCATCCGCGTCTTCCTTCCGCCTTAATTTCTTGCCGCGTTCATCGAGCAATGGGCCGACTTCGATTTCGATCAGATCGACCAGCTTGTCGCGAAATGCCCCGGGAGTCATGATGAGCCATCGGCCATCGTCGCTGACCGCATAGAGCTTGCCGTCCCACCATTCGAGGCCGGAAATTCCGCCGATATCCTCCTCGCCCGGTTCGATCTCCAACCCTCCGCGGTAGGTCAGCTCGCCGAGCTTCAGATTTTCAGGCGCCGCCGGATCAAGCGCTACGGTCAGTGTCTGCGGCATGAAGGGTTCGTTTGCGGCAGCGGGCGTAGTTGGCACCAAAAGCGCGGCTGCAAGCGATATAAGAGGAATGGCTTTCCACGTCATTCGTCCATCCTGATATGTCGTTCGCCGAGAAGCAAGCCAGATGAACATGCGTTCATATAGGCTTCATGTTTACAGGCGTAGTCGAATTGACTACAGCCGTAATCAATAACCCGTTGGGAGGGACTGGTGGCGAAACAGGAAGATACCAAGCCGGATCGGATCAGCGAGGCAGAACACGCCGTGATGGAGGTGTTGTGGGCCGGGCGCGAGCCGCTGACCGCCGCCGATGTCTGCGAAACTGTCTGCGAAGACCGTGGCTGGACCCTACCGACGGTAAAGACGCTGCTCAGCCGACTCGTCACAAAACGGGCGGTTGAAGCGAAGCCTGACGGTCGCCGTTACCTCTACAGTCCCCTTATCGAACGTGACGATTACGTCGGTGGGGAGTCTCGCCGCCTGGTCGAGCGACTGTTCGGCGGACGCCCGGCATCCTTGTTTGCGCACCTGGCAGAACAGGAGGCACTTTCAGCGAACGACCTGGTCGAGATCGAAGCTCTGTTGAAGGAGTTGAAGCAATGATCGACTGGCTCCTGGAAACGCTCCTGTGGACCGCCGGACTGATCGCGCTGGTCCTCGTCATCCGCCGCCCGGTTGCTCGCATCTTCGGGCCGCAGCTCGCCTATTCGCTTTGGGCGCTGCCGGCGCTCAGGCTGTTTTTGCCGCCGATAACCCTGCCTTCCTGGATGGCGCCGGTGCCTGCGACGCCGGAACTCGAGGCTGCACACGTCGAGCTAGCGGCCGAAATGCCGGTAAGCTTTGTCATGCCGGTCGATCCGGTTGAACCGGCCACTGGCAGCTGGATAGCCGAACTTCCACTGGTGGAGATCGCCGTGGCGCTATGGCTCACTGGCGCGCTCTATTTCCTCTACACGCGCTTCAGCGGTTATGCGGAAATGCGCGAGCACATGCTCGACGACGCCAAGACCGTCGGCCGGTGCGACAACGTCCGGCTGATCGAGACGCCCGGAACCAGCGCTCCGCTCGCGTTCGGCGTCACCGACAAGGTGGTCGCGCTGCCGATCGGCTTCATGGCGCAAGCGGACCTAGCGGCACGGGACCTGGCGCTGGAGCACGAGCTTGCCCACCATCGCGGACACGACCTGCTCGTCAACTTTCTCGTCCAGCCGCTGTTCGCTCTGCACTGGTTCAACCCCCTGGCCTACCTCGGCTGGCTGGCGTTGCGCCGCGACCAGGAGGCCGCCTGCGACGCACGGGTGATCCAATCGCGCGAGCCCGAGGATCGGATTACCTACGCCAATGTGATCGCCAGCTTTGCGGCGGGGCCGAGCGTTGCCCTCGCAGCGCCGATGGCCTGCCCGGTGCTGGGCGACAAGTCGATAATTCACCGTTTGAGGAGCCTGAAGATGAACCAGCTTTCGAACCGTCGGCGCCTCGCCGGACGGGGTCTGGTGGTGGCGGCGCTGGTTGCCCTGCCGATGACCGCTTCGATCAGTTATGCCGAACCCGGCATTCCGGCTCCGCCGGCGCCTCCCGGTGCTCCGAGCGCTGTCGAAGCGCCGCTTCCGCCGGCGCCTCCAGCCGCGCCGCTGGCGCCGACTGCTCCGCTCGCACCTCCGGCGCCGCTGGCTCCGCTGACCTGGCAGGCAAACCTCAATCTGGGCAAGCATTCGGCGCTCAAGACCGCGACCTTCGCCTTCCAGGACGAACAGCCCGACGAACAACCCGCGCCTTCGCAAGAGGTGCACCGCGAGGTCGAGAAGAAAGTCGAGCGCAAGGTCGAACGCGATACCCATCGCAATGTCGATCGGAAGGTTGATCGCAAAGTCGAGCGCAAGGTTATCATTGCCGGTAATGACAGCGATCTCAGCCCTGAAGAGCGCGCCGAGCTACGACGGGAGCTTCGCGCAGCATTCTCCGAGATGGACGCCGGAATAAAGGAAGCCATGCACGAATATCGCGTGGCGATGGTCGAACTGCGCGAACACCAGGGTGAGATGACCAAGGTCAGCGTCGATTGCGAAAACGGCAAGGCGGGCGAGACCGTCGACGACAAGGGCAAGCGGACCGTATGGCTCTGCACCAGCGAAGTCATGGCCAGCGCGATCAGAGGTTTGAAGGAAGCCCGGGCAAGTATTGCCGCAGATGACGACATGCCTGCCGAAATCCGGGCCGAGGTGCTTTCGGCACTCGATGCCAAGATCGCACAATACCGCAAGCACAAGCGTTAAACCGAATTATCAGTCAGTCCCCGATGGCGGGTAATCTCCGGATTACCCGTCATTTTCTTGCGTGTGAACGATGACATGAAATTCAGAAGCCATTCAGTTCGCCGCTCACACAGAACGTTTCATCGCAGGTAACACGATGGAGAGTGCGTGATGAAGCGCGAGAGATCCCCCGGAATAAAACTACTTTTCGCCGCACTGGTAGGCGCGGCTTTGCTGGTGCCGCTGCTGTTTGTCTACGCGCTGGTGAGCGACCGCCAGCACCAGGCGCGGGTCGCGCAGGATTCGATCGCGGCAGGCTGGGCCGGCCCGCAGATCATCACTGGGCCGCTGCTCGTCATTCCTTATCGCGCCGAAAGGGTGACGACGGAAAATGTGAACGGTCAGAGCGTGACGCGGACCGTGCGAACGCGCGAGGAACTGTTCCTGTCGCCCGAGCGGCAGGCGGTCGACACCGCGATCGATCCCGACGTGAAAGAGCGCGCCATCTACAAGTCGGTGATCTACGATGTCGGCGTGAGCGGGACGGCCACGTTCGTCCTGCCGGAAGATCTCTCCGACCTCGGCGTTACCCGCGATCAGTTGCTGCTCGACGAAAGCGAGGTACGCCTCGGGATTTCTGATCCGCGCGGGCTGGCCACCGATGCCAGCCTGGTCGTCGATGGGCGGAAGCTGGACCTCGAGCCGGGGCGCGGCACGGCCGCGAGCGGCGGATCGGGCGTCCACGCCGGGTTCGATTGGAGCGAGGGCCAGACGGTCGATCTGTCCTGGTCATATTCGCTGCGTGGCAGCCGGTCGTTTAGCCTCGTCCCGCGCGGCAAGGAAACCGTGTGGACCGCAAGTTCGTCATGGCCGCATCCGAGCTTCACCGGCAGCTTCCTGCCCGGAGACGAGGACAGGACAATCAATGACAAGGGTTTCGAGGCGCGGTGGTCGATTTCCAACCTTGCCCTGGGCGAAGCGGCTGTCGCCACCGGAGAGCCTGGGCCACCCTTCGTCGATGAGACGGTCGAGATGGCATATGCAGCGCCCGCGATGGTCGACGATCGCGGCCGGACGCAGGGCACCAGCAAGGTGGCAACGATCCGCCTGGTCGAGCCGGTCGACCTCTACAGCCGGGTCGATCGCGCAGTGAAGTACGGCTTCCTGTTCATCGGCTTCACCTTCCTCGCCTTCCTTATGTTCGACATCGTGGCCGGAGCTTCGGTGGCCGCCGCGGAGTACCTGCTGACAGGCGCGGGCCTGGTGCTGTTCTTCGTGCTCCTGCTGGCCTTTGCCGAAATGATCGGATTTACTGCGGCCTACGCACTTGCGAGTACGGCTATCATCGGCCTGCTCACGAGTTACAGTGCGGCTGTGTTGGGCAGTTGGAAACGAGCGCAGGTCATCGGCGGGCTGCTGGTCGGCCTCTACGCCTTGCTCTACGTCCTGCTCAACCTCGAAGCATGGTCGCTCATGATCGGTTCGGTGCTGCTGTTCCTCGCCCTTGCGGGAGTGATGTACGCAACGCGGAATATCGACTGGTCGGGGGTCGGCAGGAATTCCGAAGAGGAACTCGCCGCCTGACGGCGCCAACTAGTCGGTCTTCTGTACGACAGGGATCGATGCATAGGCCTGGGACGAGGGTTCTTCCCTCGGCCCGGGCTTTGTTGTCAGCTTGTCGACCTCAATCGCTTCGGCATCCTCGTTGAAGGCGATTTGCGTGAAGGCCGGACGCGAGGGGTAGGGGCAACCGCTGGCCTCGCCCAGTCCCTTGAGATAGCCGCGGCGAACCATCCCCGCCATGATCGCTTCTTCGAACTGGCGCTTGTGGTCGGCGGCGCCGGTTATCTCGCGCAGAATACTGCGGAAGGGGATGAAGGAACCGACGATCTTCTGCGCGATCCGACCTTCGCTGATGCGATCGTTCTCGACGTCCTGCAGGTCGTAATCGGGTCCAAGCACCTGATCGAGCTCGGCGATCGCTGCGCCGATCGCTCCGCATTCGCCGGAAGCGACGGTGGCATAGGGATTTTCCACCGAAGTGAGCAGGACCTGCGGGATTTCGTCCTTGGACAGGTTGAGGTCGGTCAGCGGCGTTGTGGCGACGTCACCCATGTCGGGCTCCCGGTCGCGCACGATCTCTTCTTCTTCCTGGGCATAGGCAGCTGCGCTCGTCACCAGAAGACAAGCGGCAATCGCTGTCCTAGCGCATGTCGAAATAGCGGTCGCAAACGGCATCATCTGCACTCTCCATACCGGCGCGCAGCGCGTCCCTGCGCTGCGCACTCGTACCATGTGTGAAACTTTCTGGATTTACCCGGCCGCCCGCATTGCGCTGCAGCGTGTCGTCGCCGATGGCGCTGGCCGCTCTCAGGCCTTCTTCCATGTCGCCCGGTTCGATCAAATTGCGGTTCTTGCCGGCCCAGACACCGGCATAGCAGTCCGCCTGCAATTCCATCCGTACTTGCAGATCGTTCGCGCGCTGTGGGTTTTGCTGCTGCGCGCTGCGCACCTGTGCGGCAAGGCCGGTCAGGTTCTGGATATGGTGGCCGTATTCGTGCGCCATGACGTAATAGCGGGCGAAGTCGCCGCCACCGCCGGACATGCGCGCAAGCTGGTCGTAGAAGCTGGTGTCGATGTAGATGCCTTGATCGCCGGGGCAGTAGAACGGCCCGGCAGCCGAGCTTGCATTGCCACAGCCACGGGTCGAGACCCGACCCGAATAGAGGGTCAGTTCGGGATCGCGGAAGGGGATATTGGCCCGCTCGAATTCGGGAGCCCAGGTCTGGTTGAGCGATTGCAGCGCATTGCAGGCTTCGGTCGCGTAAGGACCGCTGCGACAGACCTCTTCCTCGCTCATGCTGCTGGTCTGCTGCGAGGGTGACTGCTGCTGTGCGCTTTCGACCGTTCCGATCGTCTGCATCGGGTCGAGACCGAAAACGAAGTAGGCGACGAGCGCGATCACGATGGTGCCGCAGCCGATTCCTCCGCCGCGGCCACCGGGAAAGCCGCCACCTCCGCCTGAGCGGACCCTGATGTTGTCGGTATTGAACGGATTCAGACGCATTCGTGCTCCCCCATCGTGTTGTACCCTCTTTCGCTTTACGCTGGACACGCGCGGTGGTGGAAGCGAAAGCGGTTCCTCTCAAGGTTGAAACAGGCAGGAGTTCCGAATGTTCCTCGAAGGCAAGCGCGCACTGGTTACGGGATCGACTTCAGGCATCGGCCTGGCGATCGCACGGGCATTGCGCGCGGAGGGTGCCGAGGTGGTCCTGAACGGGTTTGGCGACGAAGGGGAGATTGCATCCCTGTGCGAGGAACTGGGGGCAACACATTCGGGAGCGAACCTGCTCGACGTGGCAGAAATCGAGGCCATGATGGCTGAGGCGGGACCGATCGATATTCTCGTCAACAATGCCGGAATGCAGCATGTTGCGCCGGTCGACGAGTTTCCGCTCGACAAGTGGGAAATGATCATCGGGCTGAACCTGACGGCGACATTCCACACCACACGGCTCGCGGTACCGGCGATGAAGGCCAAGGGCTGGGGCCGGATCATCAATACGGCGAGCGCGCATTCGAAGACCGCCTCGCCCTTCAAGAGCGCCTACAACGCCAGCAAGCATGGCGTCGACGGGTTCACCAAGACCATCGCGCTCGAACTGGCGCAAACGGGCGTGACGGCCAATTGCATCAGCCCGGGATATGTCTGGACGCCGCTGATCGAAGGTCAGATCCCCGATACGATGAAAGCGCGCGGCCTGAGCCGCGACGAGGTGATCAACGATGTCCTGCTCGCCAAGCAGCCGACCAAGAAATTCGTTCAGCCGCATGAAATCGGCGCACTGGCAGTGTTCCTGTGCCGGGACGAGGCGGGCAATGTGACCGGTGCCAATTGGAGCATCGATGGCGGCTGGACTGCCGAGTAAGACCAGGAAGAGACGCGGGCGCAGTGATCGAGATGGGGGGCAGAACTGTTTTACGCAGTGGCCTGGTGGCGCTCTTGGCGCTGGCCCTGTCTGCCTGCGCATCTTCGCCTTGGTCCCGGAGTGAGTTCGAGACCTCCCGCGCCGCGCTTAGCGAGCATGTGCAGATTCTCGCCAGCGAAGAATATGGCGGCCGGGAGCCAGGCACGCCGGGTGGGCGGCTTACCGAGCAATACCTCATCGACGAATTGGGGTCCTATGGCTTCCAGCCGGCGGCGCCCGGCGGCGGGTGGCGGCAGAATTTCGGCCTGGTCCGCTACAGCCCCGGGCCGGCCGTTCTCAGCATGCAGGGGCCCAAGGCGCGGTTCTCCCTCTCCGGTGAAGGGCTGCTGCTGAAATACTCTGCGCCGCGCGTCAGGCTGGAGGATCGCGGTGCGGTTTTCGTCGGTTCGGCCGAAGGGCTCGAGGAAGGGTCGCTGAGCGGACAGATAGCGCTGGTCAGGCCCCTGGCGTATCAGGATTTTACCAACGAATTGCGCGATGCCGAACCCGCGGTGATAGTCGCGCTGTTCGAAGACGAGGAATCCTTCGCAGAATCGAAGGAACGGATGGGCAAAGGGCGGTTCGACCTGGTTGGCGGCGAGTCCTCCCGGCAGGGAATACTGCTGGTATCGCCCGAGAAAACCCGCGAATTCACCGAGACCATTGGCAAGTCCCTCGATGAAATGACGCAACTGACGCAACTCTACAAGGGACCTTACCTCGTCGACGAAAAGGCCGGCCTGGTTGCCGACTTGCAGGGGGAGAACCGCGAGACTGCCAACATCGTTGGGGTATTGCCGGGCAAGGTCAGGGGAAGCGGCGTCGTCATGCTGATGTCGCACTGGGACCATCTGGGCATCTGTCGTCCCGACGATCCGATCGACCCGCTGTGCAATGGTGCGATCGACAATGCCAGCGGCGTTGGCATGATGCTGGAGACGGCACGCAGGGTGGCGGTAGCGGGCCCGCTCGACAGGGATCTCTACGTCATCGGGCTCACATCCGAGGAGATGGGGCTGCTTGGCGCGCAAGTGCTGGCAGATGATCCGCCTGCACCGCTGCTGTCGGTGGTTGCCGCATTCAACATGGATTCCATGGCCATCGCGCCGCGCGGATCGACGATTTCCGTGGTTGGGGGCGGGCTGACGCCTCTCGACGCCGGGATCCGGGAAGTAGCCGCGGCGCTGGGTCGCAAGGTCGAACTGGACGTCGATAACGAACAATTCGTCCAGCGTCAGGATGGATGGATCTTTCTGTCCCGTGACGTTCCCACCGTCGTGGTGTCCAGCTGGATGGGCGACAAGAAGCGGTTCGACGACTTCATGGCCACGCGCTATCACAAGCCGAGCGACGAATGGCGGCCCGACCTCGAACTGGGCGGCGCGACCGAGGATATCTTCCTGCATGTCGAGTTGCTCAGATACTTCGGTAACGAGGCAACTTACCGTCTCGGCGGTTAATCGCGGCTATGGGCTAGCCGAGGGCCGCGCTTCCGGTTAAGGGGCGGCGCACGATTCTTCCCGCACCCTGTTTCCGCGAAAGGCACCTCGTGCACATGACCGACATTCCCCTCGGCCTCACCTTCGACGATGTATTGCTCCGTCCAGCCGAGAGCGACGTCCTTCCGTCGATGGCGAATACCTCGACGAGGCTGACTCGCGAGATCGCGCTGAATATTCCGGTGCTGTCGGCGGCAATGGATACCGTGACCGAGGCCGACATGGCGATCGTCATGGCGCAGCTGGGCGGGATCGGCGTTCTCCATCGCAATCTCGACATCGAGGAGCAGGTCGCGGCGGTCCGTGCGGTGAAGCGCTTCGAAAGCGGCATGGTGGTCAATCCGATCACCATTGGCCCAGACGCCACGCTGGGCGAGGCACAGGCGATGATGACGCAAAACCGCATCAGCGGCATTCCGGTGACCGATCGCGGGGGAAAGCTGGTCGGCATCCTCACCAATCGCGACGTTCGCTTTGCCGAAAACCCGATGCAGCCGGTACGCGAGCTGATGACGACCGACAATCTCGCGACCGTGCCGCTCGGCACTGGGCAGGAAGATGCGCGCCGCTTGCTCCACCAGCGGCGGATCGAGAAATTGCTGGTAGTCGACGATGACGGCCATTGCGTCGGCCTGATCACCGTCAAGGATATCGAGAAGGCGGTTACTTATCCCGATGCGACCAAGGATGTGTCGGGGCGCTTGCGGGTCGCCGCTGCCACCACCGTGGGTGACAAGGGCTTCGCTCGCACCGAAGCGCTGATCGACGCCGAATGCGACGTGGTGATCATCGACACCGCGCACGGCCATAACAAGGATGTTGCCCGCGCGGTCGAACGTGCCAAGCAGCTGTCCAACTCGGTCCAGATCGTCGCCGGCAATGTCGCGACCGCCGAGGCGACCCGCGCGCTGATCGACGCGGGCGCTGACGCAGTAAAGGTCGGTATCGGTCCCGGATCGATCTGCACCACGCGCGTGGTTGCCGGGGTGGGCGTGCCGCAGCTGACCGCGATCATGGAAAGCGCGGCCGAAGCGGCGAAGTCGGGCGTACCGGTGATTGCCGATGGAGGCCTGCGCACTTCGGGCGATGCGGCCAAGGCGCTCGCCGCGGGTGCTTCGACCATCATGGTCGGATCGATGTTGGCCGGTACGGCGGAAAGCCCGGGCGAGACCTTCCTTTACCAGGGTCGCAGCTATAAGGCCTATCGCGGGATGGGTAGCGTCGGTGCGATGGCGCGCGGCAGCGCCGACCGCTACTTCCAGCAGGACGTTTCGGCGATGAAGCTCGTGCCCGAAGGGATCGAGGGTCAGGTGCCGTTCAAGGGCCCCGCAGCCGACGTCGTCCACCAGCTCGTCGGCGGGATCAAGGCGGCCATGGGCTACACCGGCTCGGCAACGATCGAAGACCTGCAGAAGCGCGCCCAGTTTGTCCGCATCACCAATGCCGGGCTCTCGGAAAGCCACGTCCACGACGTCGCGATCACGCGCGAGGCGCCGAATTATCCGACGCGCTGATCCATGGAACTGATCGTACCATTCATGTTGTTCATTCTTGGAATTTCCGAGGATGACGCGACCGACATCCAGTTGAGCCGTCATCCGGTTCTCTATGAAACCGAGCAGGAATGTTTGACAGCAGGCCAGGATCTTATCCGGACTCGCGTTGTCGCAGAGCATGAAAATGCGACCTACTTTCGGGCTTTCTGCCAGAGAGTACCCGCGCCAGAAGAATATGAATCGCTGTTCTCCGAGCGAGACTCAGCGAGGAAGAAGCAGCCCGCCGAGCAGGCAAAGTGACCCCCGCAGCCCGCGTCCAAGCCGCCATCGAGATTCTCGATGCGGTGATCGAGGCTGCCCGGACCGAGGGCGCGCCGGCCGACCGGTTGGTCGCCGCCTACTTCAAGACGCGCCGCTACGCTGGGTCGAAAGACCGCCGCGCGGTGCGCGAGCTTGTGTATCGCGCGATCCGGTTATGTGGAGAGGTCCCCGCCAGCGGTCGGGCTGCCATGGGCGCACTCGCGGCAAAAGACGAGGCGATCCTGCAACTGTTCGATGGTTCGAACCATGGTCCGGCGGCGCTGGATAGCGGGGAAGCCATGGCTGCGCCGGGTATCGCACCGGCATGGCTTGTCGACCGGCTCGAGGCTGCCGGGATCGATGCCGAAGAACGCGAGGCCATGTTGGGCCGCGCCCCCCTCGATGTCCGCGTCAACACGCTCAAGGCCGATCGCGCGAGCCTCGAATTGCCGGAGCAGGGCGAAGCGCTCACAGCCCCGCAGGCACTGCGCTTCCCAAGCGGTACGCAGGTCGAACAATGGGAGGCGTATCGGGACGGGTTGATAGAGGTGCAGGATCACGGCAGCCAACTTGTCTGTCTGGCTGCTGGCGCATCGCCCGGGGAAACCGTGATCGACCTTTGCGCCGGTGCGGGAGGCAAGACGCTGGGGCTTGCGGCGCAGATGGAGAATCGCGGCACCCTCTTGGCGTGCGACATCGACCGCAACCGCTTGTCGCGGCTTTCCCCGCGTGCCGAGCGCGCCGGAGCAGGCATGATCGAGCCGCTTCTGCTCAACCCGGGCAAGGAGATCGAGGGCCTGGGTCTCCACGCGGGTACCGCCGACCTCGTGCTCGTCGATGCTCCCTGTTCCGGCACGGGCACTTGGCGACGCAAGCCGGAGGCAAAATGGCGCCTGACCCCCGACCGGCTCAAGCGGTTCGCCGCTACGCAGGATCATCTGCTCGGCATCGCAGCCAGAATTGTAAAACCAGGTGGCCGGATCTGCTTCGTAACCTGCTCGCTGCTCGACGAAGAGGGCAAGGACCGGATTGACGCCTTTCTCTTGCATAATCCGGGTTGGACAGCCCTTCCTGCCGCCATTCCGATCGGGCGGTCACACGGGCAAGGCACGCGCCTCACACCGTCTCACGACGGCACGGACGGGTTTTTTGTCGCCATGCTAGGTTCTCCCTGTTAGGCATAGGCATTATGGCTGAGCCTTCATCTTCCCGGATGGCTGCCTTCAAGGAGTTGTTCATGCGTTTCGCGCCTGCTGCCGCTGCTTTGTCTTTACTCTTCGCCGTCAATGCGAGCGTCGGGAATGCGGGCGCGGGTGAGCCCGATCCGCGCGCCGCCATGCTGATCGCCGAAGGTCGCGCCGCGCTTGCGGCGGACAAGCCGCAGGATGCAATTGACGCTTTCGAAGCGGCACTGGCGGTCGATCCCTCCTACACGCCTATTTTCAACGAGTTGGCGGAAGTGGCCCGGGTAGAAGGCCTGCAGGGCAAGGCGATCCGCTATTACCGGGAAACGCTGGTGCGGGATCCGGGCAATCTTGCTGCAATCTCGGGCGAAGGCGCCGCGCTGGTCGAGAAGGGAGCGCTGGAAAAGGCCAAGCGCAACCTGGCCCAGCTGCAAAGCCTGTGCGGCGCAACCTGTCCGGAAACGCGGGCGCTGCAAAGCTCGATCGCGCGTGGTGCGCAGCCCCGGATGGCGGTCGAGACGGTTGGTAGCGAAGTCTCAAGCCAAAATTGATCACGCTCCACCACCTCGAATTTTCGCAGAGTTTCAGAATTCTCTGGCTGCTTGAGGAATTGGGCGCGGAGTATGAGCTCAAGCTCTACAATCGCGATCCCGAGACCGCGCTCGCCCCAGCCGAATACAAGGCGCTGTCTCCGCTCGGCACCGCGCCTGTGATTACCGACGGCGAATTGGTGCTGGCCGAGAGCAATGCGATCATCGACTATATCCTCGACCAATACCCGGACAGCCCGCTGCGCCCGAAGGTCGGCGAAACGGACCGTGCCCGGCACTTGTTCTGGTTTCACGCATCGCAAGGCTCGCTCATGGCGGTCGGCGGCATCGAGATGATCATGCGGGTTCTGGAATCTCGCAGCCCCTGGCCGATCAGCAAGCTCTTGGGCGCGGTATTTGGCAAGGCGCGCGAAAGCTTTACCGGCCCACGGACTGCCGCGCTTCTCGCCAAGCTTGAGCAGGATCTGGAGGAGGCGCCATGGTTTGGTGGCAACCAGGTGACCGCCGCCGATATCACGATGAGCTATCCCATGGAGTCGCTGCGTGACCGCGGCCAGCTCAACGAACGCGATTTTCCAAATGCGATAGCGTGGTTCGAGCGGGTCGAGGCGCTTCCATCCTATATCGCGGCGCGCAAGATCGACGATCGCCCATCTGTCGCTTTCGCGATCTGATCCGCGTCAGATGAGCGCGGCGAATTCCTTGACCAGCGCCCGATAGACGTCGCGCTTGAACGGCACGATCAGGTCCGGCAGTTCCTCCGGAACGACCCATTTCCATTCGAAAAATTCGGGCGGATCGTGCGCTTCCAGGTTGATGTCGTCATCCTCGCCTTTGAAGCGGCCGAGAAACCAGTGCTGCTCCTGCCCACGGTAGTTCCCGCCCCATAGCTTGCCGATCAGTTCTTCGGGCAGATCGTAGCGCAGGGGGTAGGGCATGCGTCCGATCACATCGACCAGATGCGCGCCGATCCCGATTTCTTCCTCGAGTTCGCGCAGTGCGGCCTCTTCGTGGTTTTCGCCGGGGTCGATGCCGCCTTGCGGCATTTGCCAGGCACCGAGATTCTTCGAATCGATGCGCTGGGCGACGAACACCCGGCCGACCCGATTGGCGAGCATAAATCCGGCGCAGGCCCGGTAACCAAGCTCATTCATGCGGCACGCTCCAGCATCAGCTTCATTGCGCCGAGCACGCGCTCGAGGTCTTGTTGCGCCCCCGGCACGGCCTTGCGCAGGTTTGTGAAGCTGTGCGTAACCCCCCTCATTTCGAGGAATACATGGTCGATTCCGGCCTGTGCCAATGCGGCACCATAGTCGCGCCCGGAGTCGCGAATGGGGTCGAGGCTGGCCGTGACCAGCACCGTCGGCGGCGTATCTGCATGATTTCCAAGGATAGGCATCGCACGCGGATCGGAGCGGTCCGGGGCGTAGCAGGCGTCGAAAAACTCGACCGCCACCTTGGTCAGGATGAAGCCCTCGGCAAATTTTTCGAGGCTTTTCGAACCAAGGGCGTCGCTGGCTAGCGGAAAGATCGGCACTTGCAGCACCACCGTCACCTCTGCCGGATTCGCGCCGAGCAGCTGTGCAACGACGATCGCAGCATTGCCCCCGGCGCTATCGCCGATGGTCACCAGGCCCGTTGCCGTCCGGCCGAGGGCGTCGGGCGATGTGGCCACCCAGCGGGCCGCCGCCTCGCAATCCTCGATCGCTGCGGGAAACTTGTGTTCCGGCGCGCGGCGATAATCGACCGCGACCAGGGGCAAATCCATCTGGTGCGCAATCTCAGTGCAAAGACTGTGATGGGATTCGAGGTCGCCGATGACGAAACCGCCCCCATGGAAAAACATGATGACCGGCGATGGTTCGCGGCTGTCGCGCTTGTCGTAAAGCCGAACGGGGATATCGCCGGCAGGGCCGGGACAGGCAAGATCGCGGATCACGGCTAGCTCCCTTGCCGGTGCGTCCGCCATGGCATGGAGGGCGAGGTAGCCCTGCCGCGCTTCTGCCAATGTCATGTCGGCGAGGGCAGGGCGCCCGGCGGCCTCAAGCATTGACAGGAGTGCCTGTACGTCCGGGCGGACATAGTGAGTTTCGCTAGCCATTTAGGCTGATCTCCAACTGTTCTTGTGCACAGGTTAGGGACCGAAATGCACCATTTCCACTCGACTTTTTGTATCTGTAGGAGAAAAACTTCATTGCGGGAGTGGGCGGCAGTACATAGGTGCGCGCTTCACTAAGGATCAGCACCGGTTAAGCAGGTGCGTGAAAAGGATAGCGAATGGCAACCCAGGCCGTCGACAGCGCGCCGGAACCGGCGTCCCCCCATCAACCCGATGCCGTGGTGGTTCGCTTTGCGGGCGACAGCGGCGACGGGATGCAGCTGACGGGCGGGCAATTCACGCTCTCGACTGCCCTGGCGGGCAATGACCTTGCCACCTTCCCCGACTTCCCGGCCGAGATCCGCGCACCGCAAGGCACGCTGTTCGGCGTCTCCGCTTTCCAGATCAACTTCGGTAGCCGCGAGATCAACACGGCTGGTGACGCGCCGGACGTGCTGGTGGCGATGAACCCCGCCGCGCTCAAGGTGAACCTGCCCGCGCTCAAGCCCGGCGGTCTGATCATCGCCGACACCGGCGAGTTCACCAAGCGCAATCTCGACAAGGCGAAGTACGAGACCAATCCGCTCGAGGATGGTAGTCTCGCGAAGTACGATGTTCTCGCTTTCAACATCAGCGAGCTTACGATCGAAGCGGTCAAGCCCTTCGGTCTCGGCAACAAGGACGCGCTGCGTTCGAAGAACATGTGGACGCTGGGCCTCGCGCTGTGGATGTTCGACCGTCCGCGCGAGCCGATCCAGGAATGGCTCAAGGCCAAATTCCGCAAGAAGCCCGACATTGCCGATGCCAATATCGCGGCGCTCAATGCTGGGCACGCCTATGGCGAGACGGCCGAGCTTTCGACGCCGATCAAGCAGCCGAGCCTGCCTCCGGTAGAGAGCGCACCGGGGCTCTATCGCACGATTACCGGGGCAGAGGCAGTTTCGCTCGGTCTCGTCGCGGGCGCCCAATTGGCCGAACTGCCGATGTTCTTCGGCGGCTATCCGATCACCCCTGCCAGCGCGATCCTGCACCATCTCGCGCGGCTCAAGGAATATGGCGTCACCACTTTCCAGGCCGAAGACGAGATTGCCGCGATCTGCTCGGCCATTGGCGCGAGCTACGCCGGCAGCCTTGGCGTCACATCTTCGTCGGGGCCCGGCATTGCCTTGAAGGGTGAGGCGATGGGCCTCGCGATCATGACCGAGCTGCCACTGGTGATCGTCAATTCGCAGCGCGGAGGCCCGTCGACGGGCCTCCCGACCAAGACCGAGCAGAGCGACCTCTACCAGGCGGTTTATGGCCGTAACGGCGACGCACCGATGCCGGTGATCGCTGCAAGCAGCCCTGCCGATGCGTTCGACTGTGCGATCGAGGCCTGCCGCATCGCGGTCGAATACATGACGCCGGTCATGCTGCTTACCGACGGCTATATCGCCAATGCGGCCGAGCCGTGGAAGGTGCCCGATCCGGCGAGCTACACCCCGTTCCCGGCCAAGTTCCTGGCCGAGAAGAACGGGCCGGACGATACGCTGTTGCCGTACAAGCGCGACAACAAGGGCGCGCGCCCGTGGATCAAGCCCGGCACGCCCGAGCTGATGCATCGCATCGGTGGCATCGAGAAGCACGAGCTGACCGGCAATATCGATTACTCGCCGGAGAACCACCAGCGCATGACCGATGCACGCGTCAGCAAGGTGCTGGGCGTGGCAGTGCCGGACCAGGAGGTGTGCCTCGGCGCACCGGGCGGCAAGCTGGCGGTGGTCGGCTGGGGCTCGACCTTCGGTCCGATCCATCAGGCGGTGAACCGCGCCCGCGCCAAGGGCCACGATGTCAGCCACATCCATGTGCGCCACATCTGGCCGCTGCCGGGCAATCTCGGCGAGCTGCTCAAGAGTTATGACAAGGTGCTGGTGCCCGAGATGAATACCGGCCAGTTCAAGACCGTTTTGCGCGACCAGTTCCTGGTCGATGCGCAACCCTTCAACAAGACCAACGGCCTGCCGTTCTACATTGCCGAGCTAGAGGCTGCCATCGAGGAGGCGTTGTCATGAACGCACCTGTGAAGATCGAAACGACGCTCAAGGACTGGGAAACCGACCAGGAGGTGCGCTGGTGCCCGGGTTGCGGGGACTATGCGATCCTGAAGGCCGTGCAGCGCACGCTGCCGCAGCTTGGTGCGAACCCGGCCAACACCTGCTTCATCAGCGGGATCGGCTGCTCAAGCCGCTTTCCCTATTACATGGAAACCTACGGCTTCCACACGATCCACGGCCGCGCGCCTGCCTTTGCGACGGGGGTGAAGCTCGCCAATCCCGATCTCGATATCTGGCTGGTGACCGGTGACGGCGACGGGCTGTCGATCGGCGGCAACCATTTAATGCATGTGCTGCGGCGTAACGTGAACATGCAGATCATGCTGTTCAACAACGAGATCTACGGCCTCACCAAGGGGCAATATTCGCCCACCAGTCGCGAGGGGACGACCTCGCCATCGACGCCGCTGGGTTCGGTCGACCGGCCCGCCAATCCCGCCGCCTTCGCGCTGGGTGCGGGCGCGCGCTTCGTCGGGCGCGGCTTCGACGTGTCGAAGAACCTGCCCGATGTGCTCAAGGCTGCGCATGCCCACCAGGGCGCCGCCTTCATCGAGATTTTCCAGAACTGCATCGTCTACAACAAGGACGTGTTCAACGATTTCGCCGCGCCCAAGGGTGCGGAGGATCGCCAGCTGTGGCTGGAGGATGGCCAGCCGATGCTGTTCGGCAGCGAGAAGACCGGCGGGCTGAAGGGGATCGCGCTCGATCGCGACAACCTCCACCTGACCGTGGTCGAGGTCGAGGGTGACGATTGGGAAGCGGCCGGCGTGCTCGTGCACGACGTCACCAACCGCTCGATCGCACACATGCTGGTCGAACTGCCGTTCGGTCCGTTCCCGATGGCGCTGGGCGTGCTCTATGACGACCCGCGCCCCTCCTACGAAGCCGGGGTTGCAGCCGAGCGCGAGAAGGCGACCGCAGGCAAGCAGGCGAACCTCGCCAAGCTGCTGGCATCGGGCCAGACCTGGACCGTCAGCGGGACCGCACAGGATCCGGTTTGACGGCCTAGCCTGACCAGATGGACAATCTGACCCACTCGCTCGTCGGCGCGCTGCTGGGGCAGGCGGGGCTCAAGAAGAAGACCGGGCTGGCGATGCCCGCGCTGATCATCGGCGCAAACCTGCCCGATGTCGATGCAGCGTGCCTGTTCTGGCTCGAAGGAGTGGAGCACCTCGGTTTCCGCCGCGGGATTACCCACGGCCCGCCTGCAATGGTGCTTCTGCCGCTGGTGCTGACCGGTATCCTGTGGGGATTCGACCGCTGGCAGGCGAGGCGCGGCACGCGACCCGAGGGGCGGCTGCCGGTCAGCTTCAAATGGCTCTACCTGTTGAGCTTCATCGGCTGCCTGACGCATCCCGCGCTCGACTGGCTCAACGTCTATGGCATCCGCCTGCTGGAGCCGTTTTCGTCGCAATGGTTCTACGGCGACACGCTGTTCATCATCGACGTGTGGCTGTGGGCGCTGCTGGGCTTTGCGACATGGTTTTCGCTGCGGCGTGAGAAGCGGGGCGGCGAGTGGAAGCGGCCGGCCCAGTTGGCGATTGCAGTGGCGCTAGCGTATATCGGGATGAACTGGGTGATTACTTGGGTGGTTGCTTCGATGGCATCCGGACAGCCAGCCATCGCGAGTCCAATGCCAATAAGTTCATGGAAACGCGAAGTCATTGAACCGTATCGCAGGGATCAATGGCTCATTGAGGGTGAGACCGTGGGCGATTGTCGGCTTGCACCAATACTCGCACTTGGAGATGGCAATTCGCAGGTAGACGCCTTCCTCTTCTGGTCTCGCGCACCGTTCGCCGAGCGCGCCGAGGACGGATCGGTGATCCTCCGCGATGCGCGCTTCTACGATCCACGTGCGCGGGATCGTTTCGCCGTCGCGCTGCCTGATGTGAAGTGCGAGGAACTTCCCGCCGATTGAGACGCTAGTCTCGCATGGCATCTCCCCAAATCGTCTGGCTGCGGCGCGATCTGCGCATGGCCGACAATCCCGCGCTCTATCATGCCGCCAGCCAAGGCCCGGTCGTCGCGGTCTATGTGCTCGACGATGAAGCGGCGGGCTCCCATGCCTATGGCGGCGCCTCACGCTGGTGGCTGCATCATTCGCTCGAAAGCCTCTTGAAGAGTTTCGGGTCGCGTAATGCCCGGATCATCTTGCGGCGCGGCGATGCAGTCGAAGAACTGGCGAAGGTGGCCAAGGAGGTGGGGGCAGACACAGTTCACGCCAACCGCCACTACGAGCCATGGTGGCGCAAGGCGCAAGGCAAGCTTGCGGAGCAGCTCGATCTCCAGCTTTACGACGGCAACTACCTGCTTCCGCCCGGAGCAGTGACGACGGGATCGGGCGATCCCTACAAGATCTACACGCCATTCTCGAAGGCGGTACTCGAACAGTTTCCCCCGCGCGACGCCCTGCCCGAGCCCGAAACACTGTCTTCGCCCGGCAGATGGCCCGAGAGCGATGACCTGGCCGAGTGGAACCTCCTTCCGACCAAACCCGACTGGGCAACGGGTATCGCCGATTTCTGGGAAGTCGGCGAAAGCGCTGCGCACGAACGGCTCGACTGGTGGGCAGAGGAAGTGGGCGACTATGACGATGGGCGCAACCTGCCGTCGAGCGACATCACCTCGCGCCTGTCACCGCATCTCCACTGGGGCGAGATCAGCCCGGTCCAGATCTGGCATCGCCTGAAGGACAAGCGCAGCCAGGGCTGGAAGACCTTCGAAAAGGAGCTGATCTGGCGCGACTATGCGCAAAGCGTCATCTGCCAGTTCCCCGCCTATCCCACGGAGAGCTATCGCGATTATGACGAGCGCACCTTGTGGCGGAACCCCAATGCTGGCCACCTGATCGAAGAAGATCTCAAGGCGTGGCAGCACGGACAGACCGGCTATCCGATCGTCGATGCAGGGATGCGGCAGCTGTGGCAGACCGGGTGGATGCATAACCGCGTGCGCATGATCGCGGCGAGCTTCCTGGTGAAGCACCTGCTGATCGACTGGCGCCACGGTGAACAATGGTTCTGGGACTGCCTCGTCGATGCCGACTACGGCAACAATGGCGTCAATTGGCAGTGGATCAGCGGCACGGGCGTCGATTCGAACATGTTCAGCCGGATCATGGCGCCGCTCAGCCAGTCGGAAAAGTTCGATGCCGCGGGCTACATCCGCGAGTATGTGCCCGAACTGGCCGATTTGTCAGACGACGAAATCCACGATCCGCCTGACGAGAAGCGCGGCGATTATCCCGTCAAGATCATCGGCCATCGCGAGGCGCGCGAGCGGGCGCTCGAAGCATACCGGAAAGCCAAGGGCTAGCGGGTTGATGATACTCCAAGGCGCGGCCATATGAGAAATATGACTGCGCAGGGGATCAATCGAGGCGGGCGATTGCTCGATGGCGGCGACCGTTTTGCGGCTTCGCCGGGGCTCCTTGCGAGGCTGGTATCACCGGGCTTCCAGAAGATCCTCGACCTGATCGATGCCGGGCTGGAGCGCGGTTCGATCCTCGGGCGCCTGCCCGATGGCACCACGCGCCTGCTAGGCGGGCGCGCGTCGGGTTTCGAGGCCGAGGTCCTCCTACACGATTGGCGCGGGTTGCTGCGGCTGACGACCAATGGCTCAATCGGCTGGTACCAGGCCTGGGAAGCCGGCGAATGGGAAAGCCCGGACCTGGTGCAAGTCTTCGCTATCTTTGCCGACAATGCGGTTTCGCTCGGCAACATCGGCCGCGCGAGCGGGCCATTCCGCTGGGCGGCGCGTTTCGTCCACCTGTTCAATCGCAACAGCAAGACGGGATCGGAGCGCAATATCCAGGCGCACTACGATCTGGGCAATGATTTCTACCGATTGTGGCTCGATCCAAGCATGACCTATTCCTCGGCCCGCTTCGATGGAACCACCGACCTGGCAATGGCGCAGCAGGCCAAGTGGCAAGCGCTGGCGGATCGCATCGGGAATGCCGCGAGCGTGCTCGAAATCGGCTGCGGATGGGGTTCGCTTGCCGCAGACCTGGCCGCGCGCGGTTCGCAGGTCACCGCGATCAGCCTTTCCGACGAACAACTGGCCTGGGCGCGCGAGCATCACGACAGTTCAATCGACTTCAGAAAGCAGGACTATCGCGATACATTTGGCCAGTTCGACGCCATCGTCAGCGTCGAAATGGTCGAGGCGCTGGGGCGCGAATACTGGCCGACTTTCATGGATTGCGTCGCGCGCAACCTCAAACCCGGCGGACGGGCCGCGATTCAGTATATCTCGATGCAGGATGACCTGTTTGACGCCTATGCGAAGAGCGCGGACTTCATCCAGGCCTACATCTTTCCCGGCGGGCTGCTGATCCGCACCAGCGAGTTCAAGCGGTTGGCCGAGGAACGGGGGCTTGCTTGGCGTGACCAGTCCGATTTCGGGCTCGATTACGCCGAGACGCTCAAGCGCTGGCGCCAGAATTTCGATGCGGCGGTGCGGGACAACAAGCTGCCAGAGGGATTCGATGAGCGGTTTATCGGCTTGTGGCGATACTACCTCGACTATTGCGAAGGCGGATTTCGCGGCGGGTCGATCGATGTCCACCAGGTCACGCTGGTAAAGGGAGAATAGCATGCGGTTGAAATTTGCGTTGCTGGCCGGGGCGCTGGCGCTGTCCGGTTGCTCGATGACGAGCTACACCGATGCCGAGGTCGCTTCGGTGCCCGTTTCGGCTTCGGTCGAGATGGTGACCCCGCCCGAGCGCGATCCGTCGGAGCTCCAGGTGTTGTTCTGGACCGACGAGCAGCGCAGCGCACGCTTCCGCGAGATGGAAAACTGGTTCGCGGGGCATGAGGTGCCTGCATCGCCTGCACCGCGGGCATTGCCGCAAGGCGAACCGCTGGATGCTGCGCTGGCGAGCGAGATCAAGGCGCTCATGGCCAGCACCAACGCTTCGGGCGTGATGGTGCTCCAGGACGGGAAGAAGCGGTTCGAGCAGTATGGCCTGGGGCTGGGGCCGCAGGATCGCTGGACCAGCTTCTCGGTCGCGAAGAGCTTTACCTCGACGCTGCTGGGCGCGGCAGTGAGAGACGGCTTCATCACCAGCCTCGATGATCCGGTGACCAAGTATGTCCCGCAATTGACCGGTTCGGCCTACGATGGCGTCACCGTGCGGCAAATTGCCACGATGACGTCAGGCGTCGCGTGGAACGAGGACTATGCCGATCCCGACAGCGACGTTGCCAAGATGCAGGAATACATCAACGCCTATGGTGCCGATGCCATTTTCGCGCAGATGAAGACGCTCAAGCGGGAAGCGCCTGCTGGCGAAAAGTGGCTCTACAAGACGGTCGAGACGAACCTGATCGGGATTGTCGTCGAGAATGCGGTCGGCCTTCCGCTCGCCAAATACGCCAAGAGCAAGATCGCCGATGCCGCAGGGTTCGAGGGCGACATGTTCTGGATGACCGATCCGCGCGGGGGCAGCATTGGCGGCTGCTGCCTGTCGATCCGGCTGGCGGATTACGCCCGCATGGGGCAATTCGCTCTGGAAGGCGGCGGTGACGTCGTGCCTGAAGGCTGGTTTGTCGATGCCGGAGATTCACTTGTGGATTTCGGCGATAGCGGCTTTGGCTACGGCTACCAGTGGTGGACCTATCCCGGCGGAAACTGGGGCGCTCAGGGAATATTCGGCCAGGCGATCACGATCGTGCCGTCCCGCAATATGGTGGTGGCGATCGTCAGCAACTGGCCGACTGCATCGAACAACGACAATCGTGCCTTGTGGCGGAACCTGATTGAGAAGATCGCAGCAGCGGATTGACGTCAGCCCAGCTGGCTGACTGCGTCAGATCGGGCGATACATGCCAGTATTGCTGTAACGCTGGATGATGTTGTCGTGCACGATCGGGCTGAGGAGCTCGCTGAAGGCGCAGCCGACGATGCAATTGTCCCACCACACGACCTGCGCCTGGAGCGACTCCAGGCCGGGGAGGGTGAGCCAGCAGACCTGGCCTTCGTGCATGCGATTGATCGAGGCGGCGGAGAAGCCGGAAATCGAGAGGTCGTGCACGACGCTCTGGAACGCTCGGCCACCCGATGCGCGCAGCGATGCAGGGATGGTCAGCTTGGTGCGCGGAGCGCAGCGATCTTCCTGGGCGGCGATCTGGTAGCGATCTTCGATGCTGTGCATGGCCTGAACCCTCATGAAACCAAAACCTAATCTCGCCGACGCGCGCGTGCGAAAGTGCGTCTTTGCAGCGATGGTTTGGACAGATTGATCAGGGACGCTTACCGGGCGGTCACGGATAATGGTTACCGCAGCGTTTACCTATTGATTTTCAACCCGTTCGCGGTGCCCTGTAGGGAAATCTTGCTGCACGAGGGCAACGATGCGTTCTGCCACGACGTCAGGCGATTTGACGGTGGCCGGATCCTCGCCTGGATAGGCCTTGGCACGCATTGCCGTGCGAGTCGCACCCGGATCGAGCACGGCCACCCGGATCGGGCTCAGCTTCTCGACTTCCTGCGCATAGCTATCGAGAATGTTCTCGAATGCCGCCTTGGTCGAACCATAGGCCGACCAATAGGCGCGCGGTGTGGTGCCAACGCTGCTGGTCAGGCCGATGATGCGCGCAGCCTCGGCGCGTTTTAGCATCGGGTCGAAACCGGCGAGCAAGGCCTGGGTCGCGAGAACGTTGACCGTCATGGCCTGGCTCAACTGCTTCGGGTCGATCTGCGTAACCGGTGTGAGCTGTGGCAGGTAGGCTGCAGAAATGATTAAGTAATCGAGCTTGTCCCAACGTCCACCAACCGCGGCGGCCAGGCGTGCGACCGAGTCGGGTTCTGTCAGGTCAAGCGGAGCGATGGTGGACGTTCCACCCGCGCCGTGAATCGCGTCCTCGATCTCTTCCAGGCCCTTCACGTCGCGCGCGGTCAGCACGACATGCGCACCGGCAGCACCGAGCGCGCGCGCGGTGGCGGCGCCGATACCCTTGCTTGCACCGGTGACGAGCGCAAGGAGCCCTTCGAGTGGTTTCGCGTCGGTCATCAGGCTGCTTTGTGATCGGCAAAGGTGAGCTGGGCGGCCTGGCTCTCGACCGTACTATGGTCGGTCAGCGAGGTCGGATATTCGCCGGTGAAACAGGCATCGCAGAATTGCGGGCAAGCCTTCTTGCGTGGCTCCGCGCCGACGGCGCGATAGAGCCCGTCGATCGACACGAATGCGAGGCTGTCGGCCTTGATGAAGTCGCGCATCGGCTCGACGTCCATGCGCGCCGCCAGCAGCTTCGCGCGTTCGGGCGTATCGACGCCGTAGAAGCAGCTATGCGCCGTTGGTGGGCTGGCGACGCGGAAATGCACCTCGCTTGCCCCGGCTTCACGCATCATCTCAACGATCTTGAGCGAGGTCGTTCCGCGCACGATCGAATCGTCGATCAGCACGATGCGCTTGCCCGCGACTAGGCCGCGGTTCGCATTGTGCTTGCGCTTGACGCCCGAATGGCGAGCGCCGTCCGATGGCTGGATGAATGTGCGCCCGACATAGTGCGAGCGGATGATGCCGAGTTCGAACGGCACGCCTGACTGCTGGGCGAAGCCGATCGCAGCCGGGACGCCGCTATCTGGCACCGGAACCACGAGATCGGCATCGACCGGGCTTTCGATCGCGAGCTGCTCGCCAATGGCCTTGCGCGCCTCGTACACGGACCGCCCGGCGAAGAATGAATCGGGCCGGCTGAAATATACGTGTTCAAAGATGCAGGGGCGGGACTGGTGCTTGCCGAACGGGTGGAGGGATTCGATTTCTCCGTCGAAGGTTACGCGGATCAGCTCGCCCGGTTCCACCTCGCGGGTAAATTCCGCTCCGACCACGTCGAAGGCCACCGTCTCGCTGGCGAAGGCGATCGCATCGCCCATGCGGCCCATCACGAGGGGGCGAATACCAAGCGGATCGCGGCAGGCAATCATACCTTCGGGCGTCATCACGATCAGCGAATAGGCACCCTCGACCAGGCGCAGGGCGTCGACCAGGCGGTCGATCATGGTCGGATAGCGGCTCGTCGCGACGAGGTGGATGATGACTTCGGTGTCGGAGGTCGACTGGAAGATCGCGCCGCGCCGCACGAGGTCGCTGCGCAGGCTCTGGGCGTTCGAGATATTGCCATTGTGCGCGACGGCAAAACCGCCGCTTGCCAGATCCGCATAGAGCGGTTGCACATTGCGCAGGCCCGCCCCGCCAGTGGTGGAATAGCGGACGTGGCCGGCCGCCATGAAGCCCGGCAGTTCACCGATCGCTTCGGAGCTCGAGAAATTCTCCGCAACATGGCCGAGGCCACGCCGCGAGTAGAATTCAGTGCCATCGAAGCTGGTGATGCCCGCAGCTTCCTGCCCGCGATGCTGAAGTGCATGAAGGCCGAGCGCCGTCGCGGCCGAAGCATCGGATGCGTTGATAACGCCGAATACGCCGCATTCCTCGCGCAGCTTGTCGCCGTCCAGGTCAAGGAAGGGGTGCGTGCAATTCATCGCCGGGAATGTCCGTTGCGCTTCGCCGTGGGCTCGGGGCGCTCAATGGCGATGTTACGGCAGGATTACAAGGGCCGTGGTGGGGAGCATTCACGGAAAATCATGCCGGGGATCATCCCGCATTTGCGATTGCGCGCCATGGGCGCCGCCCCTACAGCCCCGGTTCACCTGGATAACGCAAGAAGCACCCTGTTTTGATCCTGTCACCTTTCGAATGGATGATCGCGAAACGCTACCTCCTGCCGGGGAGGGGCGAGGCCTTCATCGCGCTGGTCGCCGGCATCAGCGTCGGCGTCGTGATGTTGTCGGTCGCCATGCTCGTCGTCGTGATGAGCGTCATGAACGGTTTTCGCGCCGAACTGCTCGACAAGATCGTCGGGCTCAATGGCCATGCGATCGTGCAGGCCTACGGCGGGAGGCTCCAGAACTGGGAGCAGGTGCTCGAGGAAGTGCGCGACACGCCCGGCGTGGTCGATGCCTCGCCGCTGATCGAACAACCCCTGCTCACCACCTTCAACGGGCGGGTTGAAGCGATCCTGGTGCGTGGCAACACCGATGAAGATCTCGCTGCGCTCGGTGAAAAGGTCGTGCTCGGTGACATGAAGGCGCTGGTGCCGGATTCGGGCAATGTCGCGATCGGTTCGCGCCTGGCGCAGAATATCGGTGCCCGGGTCGGGGACACGATCACCATTATCAATCCGCAGGGCCGATCCAGCCCGTTCGGTACCGTGCCGCGGCAGATCGGATATCAGGTCGCCGCGATCTTCGAGATCGGCGTCTATGATTACGACAAGGCGTTTGTCGTGATGCCGATGCAGGATGCGCAGACCTTGCTCCTTACCGGCGATGCCATCGGCATGATCGAGGTCAAGGTCGAAGATCCGGACGAGGTCGGGGAGATCCTGGCTCCGGTGCAGGAAAAGGTCGCCGGTAGGGCCGTAGTGGCCGACTGGAAGACGATCAACGCGACCTTGTTCGAGGCGCTTCAGGTCGAACGCGTGGCAATGTTCTTCGCCTTGAGTTTCATGGTGGTGGTGGCCGCATTCAACATTCTTTCGAGCCTGGTCATGCTGGTTCGTGCGAAGACCCGCGACATCGCGATCATGCGCACCATGGGGGCGACGCGAAGGAGCCTGCTCAAGATCTTCGTCACGACCGGTTTCACGGTTGGCGCGATCGGGACCGTGGCCGGCCTGATCCTGGGCTTCATCGTCCTCGCCTTCCGTCAGCAGATCGTTCGCGGGATCGAGATCGTCACGGGGCAGAACCTGTGGGATCCCTCGATCCGTTTCCTGTCGACCCTGCCCTCGCGCACCGACCCGGTCGAGGTGGCCGGTATTGTCGCGCTCGCCTTGGTGTTGAGTTTCCTTGCGACACTCTACCCCGCGATGAAGGCGGCAAGCACCGATCCAGTGCAGGTGCTGCGCTATGAATAAGCCTGTGGTTTCCCTGCGCGGGCTCAAGCGCTCGTTCCAGCAAGGTGACACCGTCATCGAGGTGTTGCGCGGTATCGATCTCGATATCATGCCCGGAGAGATCGTGGCGCTGCTGGGGCCGTCCGGCTCAGGCAAATCGACCATGTTGCAGGCGGTCGGACTGCTCGAGGGCGGGTTCACCGGATCGATCGCCATCGGCGGCGAGGAAGCTTCGCGCATGGAGCGGGACGAGCGCGCGCGTCTGCGGCGCGAAAATCTCGGTTTCGTCTATCAGTTCCACCACTTGCTCCCCGATTTCAACGCGCGCGAAAACGTCGTCATGCCGCAGATGGTGGCGGGCAAACCGCGCGAAGAATGCGATAGGCGCGCGGAGCAGCTGCTTGCCGCGCTGGGGCTCGAACACCGCATGGATCACCGCCCCAGCCAGTTGTCGGGCGGCGAACAGCAACGCGTGGCGGTCGCACGCGCGCTGGCCAATCGTCCTGCCCTGGTGTTGGCCGATGAGCCCACCGGCAATCTCGACGAGCACACATCGGATCGGGTGCTGGCGCAGTTCCTCGAACTGGTGCGAGGCGAAGGCAGTGCGGCGCTGGTGGCGACGCACAACGAACGCCTGGCGCAGAAGATGGATCGCGTTGTGCGCCTCCATGAAGGGCGTCTCGAATAGGCTGGACCCATCGCGACTTTCCTGCGTTTCCCCAGATGGAGGAACACGCGATGACCGACCATCCCAGCACGTTCAACGGCTACCCCGAAAACCACGGCGAAATCGATTGGGACGACCGGGCGGCTTTATGTCTCAAGGCGGAGAGCGGCGGGAAAATTGTGGCAGGCAGCACGCTGCGCAAGGGCACCTTCGCCGAGATGATCAATCATTTCATGCTGCTGAGCGAAGAATCGCGCGACCGTTATGTGATCAAGAAGCTGGGCGATCGGGCCTATCTCGCTCCCGAGATCCTAGCTCTCGCGCGTCGCGCGGGTTTCCCGGGGCCATCCGCCAACTGACAATACGCCCGCAGAGCGGCATTCGGGGTTGGTCGAGTGGCGCTTGGCCTGCCCGATGCGGGCGCTGAGGCTGCCTGATCGTCAGAGGAGGGGACTATGCTCACGATTATCGCATCACTCGCAATTCTGCAGGCTTCGGCCGCACAGGCGCCCGCTGGGCAACCAACCACGCCCCCTCCAGCACCTCCTGCCTGCGATACCGAGGGCCATGATGGCTTCGACTTCTGGGTCGGCGAATGGGCGGTTTATCCCAACGGCCAGGAAAACCAGGTCGCCAACAGCCGCATCGAGCGCAAGTTCAATGGCTGCGCCGTCGTCGAGAACTGGATGCCGCTCAGGTCGGCGGGGGGAACCAGCCTCAACCATTACGACGCTGCGACCAAGCGCTGGCACCAGAAATGGGTCGGCTCTTCGCCCGGCGCGGTGGAATTCATTGGCGGTGTCGTCGAGGGAAAAATGGTTCTGACCGGCTACTGGCCCAATGGTGCAGGGCCGGGCCAGGACGCCTTGACCCGGATGACCTACACAATGAACGACGATGGCAGCGTTCGCCAGCACGGCGAAGCATCGACGGACCATGGAATCTCGTGGCAAACGAGCTTCGACTTCCTATATCGGCCGAAGGAAGCCGATTCAGACTAGGACAGCCGAATGACCACGATTGCCGATTTCACCGTCACCACCAACCGCGGTGAACAACTCGACCTTGCCGAGAAGAAGGGCAACGTGCTGCTGGTGGTCAATACCGCCAGCAAATGCGGCTTTACCCCGCAGTATGACGGGCTCGAGGCGCTGTACCAGAAGTACAAGGATCAAGGCTTTGAAGTGCTGGGCTTCCCCTGCAACCAGTTCGGTGCGCAGGAACCGGGCAATGCCGATGAAATCCAGGAATTCTGCAAGGTCAATTTCGGCGTGACCTTCCCCTTGATGGAGAAGGTCGACGTCAACGGTCCGGATGCATCGCCACTGTTCGACTGGATGAAGAGCGAGCAGAAGGGCTTCATGGGTACGAGCGCGATCAAGTGGAACTTCACTAAATTCCTGATCGATCGCGATGGCAATGTCGTGAAGCGCTATGGCTCGACCGATGCGCCCGCGAGCATCGCGAAGGATATCGAAAAGGTCCTCTGATTTTTCCGCAGCCTGTGGAGAATTGAGCCTGCTCGGCGCTGGAGATTCGCCGGGGAAGTTCGCATATTGCGAACATGCCCTTCGCTCCTTTCGTTCCGCTGCGCGTTCTCTCGTCCTATTCGATGCTCGAAGGGGCAATCGATCCCAAGGCGATTGCCAAGCTGGCGAAGGAGCGCGGCTTTCCCGCAATCGCGATCTGCGACCGCAACGGCCTTTACGGAGCGGTCATGTTTGCGGGCGCCTGCAAGGGCGAGGGCATCCAACCGATCATCGGCACGTTGCTGGGGGTGGCGCGCCAGGCGAGAGATGGGGCGGAGGAAGGCAAGCAGGTCGATTACCTGCCGCTCTATGCCCAGGACGAGACAGGTTACGACAATCTCTGCCATCTTGTGTCGAAGGCGCATCTCGATCGCCCGCTTGAGTTCGAACCCCACGTGCAGCTCGCCGATCTCGATGGCCATACCGAGGGGCTGATCGCGCTTTCCGGTGCGGGCGAGGGCGCATTGACGAGGCTTCTCGCCGAGGGGCAGGCCGGCCATGCGGAAATCCTCTGCGACCGCTTGCAAGCGCTGTTTCGCGACCGGTTCTATATCGAGATTGCTCGCAATGGCGACGAGGTGGCAAGGCGCGCCGAAAGCGCCTTGATCGACCTTGCCTATACGCGGGAGCTGCCGCTGGTGGCGAGCAATCCAGCGAATTTTGCTGAGCCGCACATGTTCAAGGCGCATGACGCCATGCTGTGCATCGCCAATTCGAGCCATATAGAGGCGGAGGATCGCAAGCGCACCAACCGGCAAGCTTTCGTCAAGACCGCGCCGATGATGGACGAGCTATTCGCCGACTTGCCCGAGGCGACCGCGAATACGCTCGTGATCGCGCAGCGCTGCGCCTATGCGCCGCCTTACCGCAAGCCGATCCTGCCCAGCCTCGCCGGCGACCTCGAAGGCGAGGCCAGGATGCTTGCAGAGGATGCGCGCAAGGGTCTCGAGGCGCGGCTCGAACCCAATGGCGAGATGTCGGAAGAGGAGCGCAAGGTCTATTTCGACCGACTCGATTTCGAAGTCGGCGTGATCAATCAGATGGGTTTCCCGGGATACTTCCTGATCGTTGCCGACTTTATCAAATGGGCCAAGGACCATGACATTCCGGTGGGGCCGGGGCGCGGCTCGGGTGCCGGTTCGCTGGTTGCCTGGGCGCTGACGATTACGGACCTCGACCCGATCAAGCTGGGCCTGCTGTTCGAACGCTTCCTCAACCCCGAGCGCGTGTCGATGCCCGACTTCGACATCGACTTCTGCGAAACGCGGCGCGGCGAGGTGATCCGCTATGTTCAGCAGAAATACGGGCACGATCACGTCGCGCAGATCATCACCTTCGGCAAGATGAAGGCGCGCGCCGTGCTGCGCGATTGCGGCCGTATCCTGCAGATGAGCTACGGCCACGTCGATCGGCTGTGTAAGATGGTGCCGAACCATCCGACCGACCCTTGGACGCTGCCTCGCGCGCTCAACGGTGCGGCAGATTTCAAGCGCGAGTATGACAACGACAATGAGGTGAAACGCCTCGTCGACCTGGCCATGGAACTGGAGGGGCTGCCCCGCAACAGCTCGACCCACGCGGCCGGGGTGGTGATCGGCGACCGGCCGCTGGCGCAGTTGGTGCCGCTCTACCGCGATCCGCGTTCGGACATGCCGGTCACGCAATACGACATGAAGAATGTCGAGAGCAGCGGACTGGTGAAGTTCGACTTCCTCGGGCTGAAGACGCTGTCGGTGCTGCGCAAGGCCGTCGATCTGCTCGAGAAGCGCGGGATCGAGCTCGACCTGTCGCAGCTGCCGCTCGACGATCCGGCGGTCTACGATCTCATGCAGGCGGGCAATACGGTCGGCGTGTTCCAGCTGGAATCCGAAGGAATGCGCCGCACGCTGACCGCGGTGAAACCCACCAATTTCGGCGACATCATCGCGCTCGTTTCACTCTACCGTCCGGGGCCGATGGACAACATTCCGCTGTTCGGCCAGCGCAAGGCGGGCGAGGTGGCGATCGAGTATCCGCACCCCAAGCTCGAGGAGATCCTTGCCGAGACCTACGGTATCTTCGTCTACCAGGAACAGGTCATGCAGGCCGCGCAGATCCTCGCCGGCTACTCGCTCGGCGACGCCGATCTGCTGCGCCGCGCGATGGGCAAGAAGGTGCAGGCCGAGATGGACGCCCAGCGCCAGCGCTTCGTCGACGGGTGCAAGGAAGTATCGAACATCGAGCCGAAGCAGGCCAACGAACTGTTCGACTTGATCGACAAGTTTGCAGGCTATGGTTTCAACAAGTCGCACGCTGCGGCCTACGCCTTGCTCGCCTACCAGACCGGTTGGCTGAAGGCGCACTACCCCGAGGAATTCTACGCCGCTTCGATGTGCTTCGACATGCACCAGTCGGAGAAGCTGGCGGTCTTTGTCGATGATGCACGCCGCTATCCGAATGGCAGCGGCGGGGTCGAGGTGCTCCCGCCCGACATCAACAAGTCCGAGGCGCGCTTCACCGTCGAGCAGACCGATCATGGCTATGCCGTGCGCTATGCGCTCGCCGGCATCCGCAATGTCGGTGAAAAGGCAATGGAAGCGATCGTCGCCGAGCGCGAGGGTAGCGGGCCTTACACGAGCCTGCAGGACCTGTTCGAGCGTATGCCCAAGGGCGCGATGAATTCGCGGCAATTGGAAGGGCTGGCGGCGGCAGGCGCGCTCGACGGGCTGGAAGATGATCGCGCCAAGGTCTTCGAGAACGCGGACATGCTACTGGCAGTGGCCGAAGCCGCCGAGCGTGAACGTTCGAGCGGACAAGTCGGCTTGTTCGGCGGCGAAGACCAGGCGGACGACAGCCTGCGCCTGAAGGAAGTCGAACCGTGGACCCGTGCCGAGCGGATGGCGAAGGAGCGCGAGAATTTCGGGTTCTATTTCTCCGCCCATCCCGTCCAGCAGCACTGGCCGATCGCCTCGGCCAATGGTGCGCGAACCTATCAGAGCCTGATGGAAGGCGGTGCCTCGCCCGGCGGGCGCTCCAGCGCGGTCATGGCGGCGATGGTCGAGGGCTACAGCAAGCTGCGCACCAAGCGTGGGGCTGACTACGTCCGCGCCGATTTCTCCGATTCTTCAGGGCAGTTCTCTGCCGCCTGTTTCGAGGAAAGCCTGGTGCCCGCTTTCCAGCAATGGGCAGCCGACGGGACATGCCTGTTGCTGACGGTCGAACTCGACCGGCCCAATCCCGGCGACGCGCCGCGGGTGACCGTTCGAGGGGCAAGGCCGCTAGCCGAGGTAAAGGGCGCGACGAAGATGCTCCTCACGCTCGACGTCCTGAGCGTCGAAGCTCTGGCGGAACTCAAGATGGAACTCGCCTCGGGCGAAGAGGGGCAGGGCGAGGTCATTGCCCGCCTGCCGCTGGGCGATCAGGGCGAGGTGCATATGCGCCTCGGGCGCAATTTCCAGCTCGACGGCGATCTGGCCGAACGGCTCAGCGCGGTGGGCGGGCTCGATCGCGTATCGCTGCAGCCGCAACGCTCCAGCGCCCGCTTGCGCCTCGTCGCCTAAACTTTTTCTCTTCTCCGCACCGATTGCCAAGCGTGTCGGCTGTCGGCATGAATGGTGGCAAAGCGAAACGGGAAGAGGAACGGCAATGCCCACTGGATCTTTGGGAGCTATGCAAGACTGGAGCATGCGGATCACGCATGTGATCGACCATGCCGCGCGCGAGGCCGGTTCACGCGAGATCGTCACGCGCTGGGCCGATGGCAGCGAGACCCGCACGAACTGGGCGGAAATCCGCTCCGACGCGCTCAAGATGGCGCAGGCGCTGCTGGCGCTGGGCATCAGAAAGGGCGACCGCGTCGCGAGCCTGGCGATGAACCACTCGCGTCATTTGGTCAGCTGGTACGGTGTCGCCGGGATGGGCGGGGTGCTGCACACTGTCAACCCGCGCCTGTTCGACGACCAGCTCGAATACATCGTCAACCACGCCGAGGATAAGGTGCTGTGTTACGATGCGGCGTTCCAGCCCATCGTCGACCGGATGAAAGAGCGCTGGACCACGGTCGAGCACTACATCTGCTACGATTCGGGCGAGCATTCGCCCGCTTTCGAAGAATGGATCGGCGAGCAGGACGGCGATTTCGAATGGGTCGCCGGGGACGAACGCGACCCTTGCATGATCTGCTACACCTCGGGCACCACCGGCAATCCCAAGGGGGTTCAGTACGAGCACCGCTCGACCATGATGCACGCGATTGCCGGGCTTCAGCCAGCGGCATTCAACTTCAGCAGCGCCTCGGTGATGTTGCCGGTCGTCCCGATGTTCCACGCCGCGAGTTGGGGCCTGCCCTATGCCGGCGCCATGGCCGGGATCAAGTTCGTGTTCAGCGCGGTCAACGATCCGGCGGTGCTGCACGAACTGATGATGCGCGAGAAAGTAACCGACAGCGCGGGCGTACCGACGGTCTGGCTGGCGCACTTCCAATATTGCGACAAGGAGGGGATCGACCTGCCGCCGCTCAAGGCCGCGACGATCGGCGGTTCTGCCTGTCCGCGTTTCATGATCGAACGGCTGATGAAGAACGGGACCCGCGTCCAGCATGCTTGGGGCATGACCGAGACCAGCCCGATTGGCACGGTCGGCGGCCCGACCTGGGATTGGGACCAGCTCAGTTTCGAGGAGAAGGTCGACAAGACCGCGATGCAGGGTCGCCCGATCTTTGGCGTCGAACTGCGGACGGTCGATCTCGACGACATGATGACCGAATTGCCACGCGACGGAGTAGCCTCTGGTGCGCTCCAGATCCGCGGCCCGTGGATCATCAAGCGCTACTTCAAGGCCGAGCAGGACGCGGTGAACAACGAGGGCTGGTTCGACACCGGCGACGTCGGCATCATCCACCCGGACGGAACGCTGCAGCTGACCGACCGGACCAAGGACGTGATCAAGTCTGGCGGCGAATGGATCAGCTCGGTCGAACTCGAGAATGCGGCGGTGGGCCACCCGGCGATTGCCGAGGCCGCCTGCGTTGGCATGTTCCACCCCAAGTGGGACGAACGCCCGGTCCTGTTCGTGGTGAAGAAGGAAGGCACCGAATTGACGCAGGACGAGGTGATCGACCACCTCAAGCCGCTGATCGCCAAGTGGTGGTTGCCTGACGCGGTCGAGTTCATCGACGAAATTCCGCACACGGCGACCGGCAAGATCAGCAAGAAGGACCTGCGCGACCAGTTCAAGGACTATAAGCTTGCCTGAAATTGCAATTCGGCCTGCGCTTCCCGGTGATGCGCAGGCCATTTGCGATATCTATGCCTACCACGTCGCGCATGGCACCGCGACGTTCGACACCGAAGCGCCGGACGTTTCCTTTTGGGAAGGAAAGATCGCGGACATCGGCGGACGTGGTTGGCCGTTCCTCGTTGCTGAAGGCGCGAATGGGGTGCTCGGATATGTTTATGCCACCCAGTTCCGTGACCGCGCTGCCTATGCGCATACTTGCGAGAACAGCATCTACGTCGCCGAAAATGCGCGCGGCGCGGGCGTTGGATCCAGATTGCTTGGCGAGTTGATCGCTGCGGCGCGCATAGCGGGGTTCGAGCAGATGATCGCGGTGGCTGGCGGGGGTGAGCCCGCCTCGGTCGCACTCCATGCGAAGCTCGGTTTCGTCCACGCCGGCAGGATGCGCAATGTCGGCTTCAAGTTCGGGCGTCGGCTCGATACCGTCTACATGCAGTATGATTTGACGCAGGGAGGATTGCCCCAATGAGCGACACCTACATCGACCCCAGTCCCGCCAACTTCCAGGCCTTCAAGGACCTGCCGCGCGACGAGCCGATCCACATGCTCAACCTGCTGCTTTATCGGGACCTCGCCGAATATCCGGAAGGTCACGAGCACCATGGCAATGGCTGGAGCGGGCGGCGTGCCTATGAGGAATATGGCAAGACCAGCGGTCCGATCTTTCGCCGAGTCGGGGGCGAGATCGTGTGGCGCGGGGCCTTCCAGACCATGGTGACAGGGCCGGAAGACAAGCGCTGGCACGATGGCTTCGTTGCGCGCTATCCCAACGCCGGCGCCTTCTTCGAGATGATCAAGGATGCCGATTACCAGCTCGCAGTTCAGAACCGCACGGCGGCGCTGGTCGACAGCCGCCTGATTCGCTTCAAACCCGGTGACGCGGGCGCAGGATTCTAGGCGGGATTGGGAACAGGCTGCGCGATCGAAACCGGTTCGCCAGGTCGATCCGCGAAGAAAAGCAGGCACAGGCGGTAGACGCTGAAGGCAGCAATTGCCCCGACAATGCCATCGACCGCGTAGTGCCAGCCGAGCGCAATCGACAGCGTGAAGATCACGGCCCAGGCCGCGAGAGCGACGGGGAGCCAGCGGCGGCGCAGCACATAGGTTGCGATGACGACCCAGCTGCTGGTCGTGACATGCATCGAAGGCATGGCGGAGATTCCGTTGCCGGCACCGAAGCTGCCGCTTTCGTAGAAATCCCACAAATATCCGGCGACCGCCGCTGTTTCGGGATTGTTCTGCATGGCCGCGAAGCGCGGCCCATAGCCCATGGCTTCGTAGAAGATCGGTCCGACAGCTGGAAGCAGGCTGTGCACGATTGGCGCGACCAGCGACCACAGCACGAAATAGCTCACGATAATCGCCGATCGTTCCCGCGAGGCGGGAGCGAAAGTTGCAACCAACAGGGCGATCGCGATCGTGAAGAACCACACCGGATGGTAGATCAGCCCTGCGAATGGGACATTGGCCCAGTCGAGCAGCGTCCACGGATCGTGGCCGAAGAACAGGGCGTTATCGAACAGAGCAAGCAGCGGGTCAGCCCAGAACGGCACCAGTTGGTTGAGCAATGGCTTGATCCACATGAAGGTGATCATGTTGAGGCCTGCAAGGAGGATCAGTAGCGCGGCTTGCAGGATTGCACGCCAGTCCTGCTGTACCATTCTCGCTATCGCGGCCGCCGGGCTGGGTTCCTTGCGAGCGACCATGTGCGCAAAGGCGCCGATGGCTGCGAGGATTGCGGCAGCCGCCATCCATGCAGGCAGAATAGCGAGGGCGGGGGCGAGGTCCGCCGGTGAATTCGCGTACCAGGCGGCAAACAGGGCAGGGCAGAGCGTAAGCAGAACGCACAGCGCCCATGCTCGCCCGTCGAGCGCGTTCGAAACCGTGATTGTCTCACTATCCATCAACGGCGGGCTTAGTCGATCTTGGTAAACAGCGGGTTAGAGCAAGCGCAGCTGCCCGCCGGTTTCCGGGGCACGGAACTGCGTGCAATCGAGTTCGAACCGTTCGCCCATCGTGCTGCTCATCGCGGTACTGCTGATCCCGGCGCGTTTGCAGGCGATGCGAAAGCGGGTCCGGAACAGCTCCGCCCACACGCCGGTGGGTTTGAGCCGAGTAAAGAAGTCGGGGTCGTTATCACGGCTCGAGCGAATCGAGCGAACGATGCTCATCACCTTGCCCGCCCGCTCGGGGTAGTGGACATCGAGCCATTCGCGGAACAGCGGCGCGACCTCGTGCGGCAGTCGCAGCGGGATCCAGCCCGCGCTGTTCACACCCATCGCGGCGGCGCGCTGGATGATCTCCTCCATGAATTCGTCGGTAATGGCGGGGATGATCGGGGCGATCGAGCAGTGCGCCGGGATGCCAGCGTCGACCAGCTTGCCCAAGGCCGCCATCCGCTTTTCCGGGGCTGCGGCGCGCGGTTCGAGCTTGCCCGAAAGCTTGGGATCGAGGGTCGTCACCGAGATAGCGACCGCTACGAGTCGCCGTTTCGCCATTTCGGCGAGCAAGGCGATGTCATCGAGCACCCGATCGGACTTCGTGGTTATGGTCACCGGATGGCGCGCATCGAGGCAAACCTCGAGCACCTGGCGGGTTATCCGGTAATTTCGCTCGATCGGCTGGTAGGGATCGGTGTTGGTCCCCATCGCGATCGGCTTGGGCCGGTAGCGCGGGCTGGCGAGCGTTTTTCGCAGGATTTCTGCGGCATTCGGCTTCGCAAACAGCTTGGTTTCGAAGTCCAGGCCCGGCGATAGATCGTGATAGGCATGGGTAGGGCGGGCAAAGCAATAGATACAGCCATGCTCACAACCGCGATAGGCATTGATAGAACGATCGAAGGCAATGTCGGGCGACTGGTTGAAGCTGAGGATGGTCTTGGGATTTTCCTCGGTCACAGTCGTACGCAGTTTCACGGGTGGGCCATCGAGGAGCTCCACATAGTCGCGCCAGTCGCCGTCCACCTCGCGTTCGTTCAATCCAAAGCGCGTCGGCACCTTGTCGGACTGCGCGCCGCGCCCGTGAACCTCAACTCTCCTCGGTTTGCTCATGACGTGCAGAATAGAACAAATAAGGAACATGGCCAAGCGATTCGCTGTTGCTTCCACGGGCGTGGTCGCTAGCTTCGAGGCGATGGAACGCAGTGCCAGCTATCAAATGACGGAAGCGGACGTTGTCGCGGTCGCGCGCATCGCGGTGAAGCGCAACCTCTCGCGCCCTACAACCATGGCGGTGCTGCTGGCACTCTACTGTACCATCATCCTGCTCTTGTACTTCCTGGTGGGCCCCGAGCGGGCGGCCCCCTTGCTGATCGCCGCGGTCATAGCGCCACCCATTGCGATCTGGTTGATCCTGCGCTTCCTCTTGCCGCTGCAGGCGAAAGCGCATTTCCGGCAAGCCAAGGCGCTGCAATGCGAAACGCAGGTCAACTGGGACGAGGCCGAAGTGACCCTGGCCAGCGAGCGTGGGACGACGCGACTCGAGTGGTCGGACTTTCGCCAGATCATCGATCGCAACGGCTATTTCGTGCTGTTCCAGAGCGACATGCTCTACAATGCAGTGCCTCAGGCGCCGATGGGCGAGGAACGGGCGGAGGATTTCCGGCGTCTCGCCGGTCTCGCACCGCGGGCTGCGCCGGGCGTTACTGCTCCCTGAGTCGCGGCATCAGTTCGACGAAATTGCACGGCCGGTTGCGGCTGTCGAGCTGCTCGGCAAGGATGCCGTCCCAGCCATCCTTCACCGCGCCGTTCGAGCCGGGCAGCGCGAAGATGTAGGTTCCGCGAGCAACCACCGCGCAGGCGCGCGACTGCACCGTGCTGGTACCGATGCTCTTGTAGCTGAGCCAGCGAAACAGCTCGCCGAACCCCTCGATCGTCTTGTCCTTGACCCGGTCGAGCGCTTCGGGCGTCACGTCGCGTCCGGTGAGGCCGGTGCCCCCGGTCGAGACGATCGCGTCGATTCCGGGATCGTCGATCCACGCGTTGAAGCGATCCGCCAGCACGGCCGCATCATCCTTCTCGATAACGCGCGCGACGAGGTGATGGCCCGCCGACTTGACGCGTTCGGCAAGGATGTCGCCCGAGGTGTCGTCCGCCGCGGTCCTGGTGTCGGACACGGTCAGCACGGCAATGTTGATCGGCTTGAAGCTCTTGTCAGGGTCGATTGGCATCTCGACCACCGGCCATACGCTGGCTGGCGAGGTCTGGGAAGAGGGGCCAGATCCCCTGGGCAAGCGCTTCGCGGCTGGGCGAACGCACGCCTGCCTGACGCTCGTACATCCAGTAGTTGCGCATCACGATCGCGACATAGCCCCGCGTCTCCCAATAGGGGATCGATTCCATGTAGAGCAGCGGATCGTCCTGGTCCTTGACCTCGTAGTTCCAGCGCGAGATCGGCGTCAGCCCGGCGTTGTAGGCGGCCATGATCTTGGGCAGGTAACCCTGCGTGGCAGGATCGTCGCGCAGCATCTTCAGATTGCGCTGGCCGAAGGCGAGATTGACCTCGGGATCGTTGAGATTGACGTAGCTCGCATTCATCTCGAGCCGCGGCGCATGCTGGCGCACGGTGATCGGGGTGATCTGCATCAGCCCGCGCGCATTGGCCGGGCTGACCGCGCGGGTGCGGAAGTTCGATTCCTGCAAAGCGTGAGCGAAGGCCAGCGCCGGGTCGACCTGCCACCCGGTCGTCGGGGTCCACTTGGCGGTCGGAAAACGCAAGGCCGGTTCGGCGCGGGTGCCATAGGGCGCGTTGTGCGCCATCCAGAGCTGAGTCTGCGGCATCCCGAGCTCGCGCGCGAGGCGCGACAGCGCACCGTAATCGCGCGGATCGCCGATCCTCGCCTGGTGCCGCAGCACCTCGTCGGCAAGGCCCGACTGGCCGATCTCGTTGAGTGCGACAGCGACGCGGATATTGGGTTCGTCGCGCAGCTTCTGCCAATCCTCGGGCGTGAAATCGGCGGCGGCGTGCTGGGCCGGAAGGTCGATTCCGAGCTGTTCGAAGGCGAGCATGCCATAAAGCGTCTCGTCGAACCGCGCGGCAGCGCGCAAATGCTTGTCCGCATCGGCCGGTTGCCGGCAGCGGGTATAGGCTCGTCCGGCCCAGAAGTGCGCGGCCGAGGTCAGTTCGGGATTGGTCGCCTGCGCTGCCGAACGGGCGAAACTGTCGCCGGAAAGCTTGCAATCCCCCAGCCGCCATGCGGCAAGGCCGGCGACCCATTCACCCTCGGCGACCCAGGCGCCTGAACCATCGGCCACGGTGCGCGCCATGCCAAGTGCGGCGGCGTCGTTGTTCTCGATGTAATAGCTCCAGGCGACCCGCTGGCGCCACTCGGCGCGCGCCTCGGAACTCAGTGAGGCGTCGATCCCGTCGAGCAGCAGCCGTGCGCCGCCCGGATCGTCGTTCTTGATCCGCTCGAGGATCTCGCTGCGCACCGTTTCCGGCATGGTCCCGTCGGAGACCGTGCGCGGCAGGATGCGCTTGGTCGCATAGGGCTGGCGCTGGAACGACCGTTCGCTCGGCATCGCGGGAAGCGTTTCGAGCCCGCGTTTGAGCCCGATCCGCCCGATCTGTTCGCTTTGCGGCAGCAAGGTGCCCTTGTCGAGCCACGCGGCGGCCTGCTCGGCCGTGACAGCCGGGCTGGTGGCCGCGGTGTAGAATTCGGCGGTTGCAACCTGGTGGAGCGGCCCGTCCGGGCGATCCTTCAGCAATTGGTCGACCCTGGTCCATTCCTCGCGGTCGATCGCGCGAAACAGGTCGGCGTAATATTCCCGCTCGCCCTTGCTCAGCAGTTCGGGAACATTGGTGTTGGCCATGCGTGCGCGGAAATATTCCGCGCTCGTGTTCGCGCTGGCCTGAGTTGCCGGGAAAAGGGTGCTGCCAGCCAACAATGCGGCTGCGAAAATCCGAACGCCCTTGGGGTTCATGTCAGTCTGCCGTCCAATCGAGCCATCTATGCCAGAAACGGGCCTTGAGCCTGGGCATTGCCATCATGCTCTCGAGCCCTTCTGCTACCAATATCGGTATGCTTCGCCCGTCATGGTTTATTTCTCGTAAAGAGTGAGGGCCTTGCGCCGCATTGTGCCCCAAAAGCGGCGGGAGGTTGGCGCCGAAGGCCACGATCCGGCGCGGCGCCACGAGGCCGACGTGGTGGAGCAGCACTTCGCCGAGGCCAGACTGCGCCAGCGTAGCGCCATCGGCCATCGGTGTGTGCCGGGGCAGGGCGGATGCGAGATAGACCGCATCTTCCTCGAACCCCATGGCCGCGATGATTCGCGACAGCAGCCGACCCTGCGGTCCCGACAGCAGCTTGTCGCTGTCCTGCTCCTCCGGATCGGTAACAAGAAACATTAGATCGGGTGATGCCGCGCCCCACGGGGCGATCCTCCCGCGCGGTCCGATCGCATCGAGACCGGGGGCCGTGAGCCAGAATTCGCGAAATGCCTCAAGCGTCGTGGGCGGTTGGGGACCCAGCAATGCGATCTTTTCGGCGGGCGCTGCTGCCTGCTCGGGCGCGCTCTTGCGCACGGCAACGGCCGGTTCGGGCGCAGCTTCTGCAGGTGCTGCCGCGGCTAGCCAATCCGTAGCGTCATCGGAAAAGTCGAGGTCGACACCGGCATCGCGCCACCAATCGAAGGCGGCAGCGATATCGCTCGCATCAAGGGGGTTCTGGTCATCCATCGGCGCTCCAGCAGGTCTTGACCTTCCGAGGGCCAGCAATCAAGGCATGACCGGAAGGTTGAACACGAAAAATTTCGAGGGCTGGAAGCACCATGAGCGAACGTGAATCGATGCCATGTGATGTCGTGATTGTCGGCGGTGGGCCAGCGGGGCTCGCTGCGGCGATCCGCTTGAAGCAGGTCAATGACAGCCTCGAGGTGGTCGTCCTCGAGAAGGGTTCGGAGATCGGCGCGCACATCCTGTCGGGCGCGGTGGTCGATCCAAAGGCGCTCGAGGAGCTGTTCCCCGACTGGCGCGACATGAACTGTCCGATGGCGGAAACGCCCGTGACCGACAATTGGCACTGGGTGCTTTCGAAGGGCGGCAAGACCTCGCTGCCGCACATCATGATGCCGCCGCTGATGAGCAACCACGGCTGCTACACGGGCTCGCTCGGCAATCTCACCCGCTGGCTTGCCGAACAGGCGGAAGGGCTGGGAGTCATGGTCTTCCCCGGCTTCCCCGCGGCAGAAGTCATGTTCAACGATGCGGGCGCTGTCATCGGCGTGATCACACAGGACATGGGCGTAGCGGCGGATGGCTCGCACAAGGGCGATTACCAGCCGGGCATGGAGATCCACGCCAAGTACACGCTGTTTGCAGAGGGTGCGCGCGGCAATCTGACCAAGAAGCTCAAGGCCAAATACGAACTTGAAGCCAATTGCCAGCCGCAGGTCTATGGCATCGGCATCAAGGAATTGTGGGACATCGATTCCGACAAGCATGTGCCCGGCCGTGTGATCCACACGCAGGGCTGGCCGCTGTCGGAGACCGACAATTGGGGTGGCGGCTTCCTCTACCACCAGGCCAATGGCCAGGTCGCGCTCGGCTTCGTGACGGCGCTCGACTACAAGAACCCCTACGTCTCGCCCTACCAGGAATTCCAGCGCTGGAAGAAACACCCGGCGATCCGCGAGTATCTCGAGGGTGGCAAGCGTGTCGCCTATGGCGCGCGCGCGATCAACGAGGGTGGCTGGCAGAGCATTCCCAAGCTCGCCTTCCCGGGCGGCGCGTTGATCGGCTGCGCCGCGGGCTTCGTCAACGTGCCGCGCATCAAGGGCAGCCACACCGCGATGAAGAGCGGCATGCTGGCAGCGGAAAGCGTCGCGGCTGCGATCGGCGCTGGCAGCGAGCACACCGAGCTGGGCGATTACGAAGCGAACCTGCGCGCAAGCTGGATCGCCACCGAGCTGAAGCTGGTCCAGAATGCCGAGCCGGCAGTGGCCAAGTTCGGCGGCAAACTGGGCACCATCATCGGCGGGCTCGACATGTGGATGCGCACGCTCAAGATCGGGCTGCCGATCAGCATGAAGCATCACCGCGACTACGAGGCGCTGCAGCGGGCCGACCTGTACCAGCCGATCGATTATCCCAAGCCCGATGGCGTGGTCAGCTTCGACCGGCTGACCAATGTGGCATTCTCGTTCACCAACCATGCGGAGGACCAGCCGAACCACCTCAAGCTGCTCAACCCCGAGCTGCAGAAGGAAAGCGAGCTGGGCGTATTTGCCGGGCCTTCGACCCGCTATTGCCCGGCCGGCGTCTATGAATGGCTGGTCGACGAGGATTCGGGCGAGCCGCGGTTCCAGATCAACTCGCAGAACTGCGTCCACTGCAAGACCTGCGATATCAAGGACCCGAACCAGAACATCGAATGGATCACGCCCGAAGGTGGCGGCGGCCCGAACTACCCGAATATGTGACGCCTTTGGCGCTCACCGAAACCGCTTACGCCAAGATCAACCTCGCGCTGCATGTCCGCAGGCGGCGCGAGGACGGTTATCACGAGCTCGAAACGCTATTCGCCTTCGTCGATTGCGGCGATGTCCTGACCGCGCAACCGGCCGAGCAGGATCGCGCGGAAACGATCGGCGAGTTCGCAGCGAATCTCGACAACCCCTTCGACAATCTCGTCTGGCGCGCGCTGACCGCGCTGCCGCGACCTCAGGGCCTGCATATCTCGCTCGAAAAGAACCTGCCGGTCGCCGCGGGGCTGGGCGGAGGATCGGCTGACGCCGGGGCGGTGTTCCGGATCGTCGAGGCGATACACGGCTTGCCCGACGACTGGGAAGAGCGTGCCGCCCGGCTCGGTGCCGACGTCCCAGCCTGCGTGCGCAGCGAAATGGCGATCGGGCGGGGCACCGGGACCGAACTCGAGCCGGTCGAGAACGACATGGCGGGCATGGCGGTGCTGCTCGTCAACCCACGGCAACCGGTCCCGACCGGGCCGGTGTTCAAGGCTTGGGCCAGTGTTGGGGATGGCGCAGATCGCGGACCGCTCCCTGATGGCCCCGCCAGCCAGATCACCCGCGAGGGCCGCAACGACCTGCAGGCTCCGGCAGTCACGATCTGCCCGGCCATCGCCGACGTGCTCGAGTCGCTCAATGACACCGATCCCTGGCACGTCGCCATGTCGGGTTCGGGCGCGACCTGCTTCGCGCTCTACGAAAGCGCCGCACAGCGCGACAAGGCCGCGGGAATCCTCAGCGAACTGGAACCGCAATGGTGGCAGATGGTAGGATCGCTGAGATGATTCTTGACGACAAACCCTATCGCCAGGTCGGCACTGTCAAGCGCGGCGGTCTCGTCTGCGTCGCCGACCACGCGTCGAATTACGTTCCGGACGACATCGAACTCGGCATTCCGCGCGAACTGCTGACCCAGCACGTCGCGCTCGACATCGGGATCGAGGGGATTGCCGACCGGATTTCGCGGCGCCACGGCGTTCCCGCACATATCGCCTGCGTCAGCCGCCTGGTGTGCGACCTTCACCGCGAGGAAGATCACCCCAAGGTCGTGCCGACCGAGAGCGACGGGCACCTGATCCCCGGCAATATCGGGGCAGATGTCGAAGCCCGGCTCAAGCGGTTCCATCGCCCCTATCACGCGGCGCTCGCCCACTGGCTCGATGCGATCGAACCCGATTTGATCGTATCGCTGCACAGCTTCACCCCCGAGATGGCGACTTGCGACAAGCATCGCCCATGGGAGGTCTCGCTGCTGTACAACGAGGATGACCGCGCCGCGCGCCACGCCGTTCGCCTGTTCGGCGAGCTTGGCCTCGAGGTGGGCGAGAACGAGCCCTATTCGGGGGCCGAGCTCAACGCGACGATGAACCGCCATGCCGAGGCGCATGGTCGCCCCTACATGTTCCTCGAGATCCGACAGGACCTAATTGCGACCCGCGCCGATCAGGCGCGCTGGGCGGCGATGGTCGCCGATGTGGCGGGGCGGGTCGACCTCGCGCTCAAGGCCGAAGCCTGAGCGATAGCAGGGTTGCGTTCGCCCCCAAGTAGGGGCAGGGCGCGTTTCGTGAATCCTTGGATACGGGAAACAATATGTCCAGCCGCTTCGACAAGTCGAAACTTCCTAGTCGTCACGTCTCGGTTGGGCCCGAGCGGGCGCCACATCGGTCCTACTATTATGCGATGGGAATGACCGAGGAGGAGATCGCGCGACCCTTCGTAGCGGTCGCGTCTGCGGGGAACGATTCGGCGCCATGCAACACGGCGCTCGACGCGCAGGCGAATATTTGCCGCCAGGGTGTGGTCGATGGCGGCGGCACGCCACGCCGGTTCAACACGATCACTGTGACCGATGGCATTGCGATGGGCCACCAGGGGATGAAGAGCTCGCTCGTCAGCCGCGAAGTGATCGCGGATTCGATCGAACTCTCGGTGCGCGGGCATTGCTATGACGCGCTGGTCGGATTCGCGGGTTGCGACAAGAGCCTGCCGGGCATGATGATGGCCATGCTGCGGCTCAATGTGCCTTCGATCTTCGTATATGGCGGTTCGATCCTGCCGGGCACTTTCCATGGCGAGGATGTGACCGTGGTCGATGTTTTCGAGGCGGTCGGTCAGCACGCCGCGGGTAATTGCCCGCTGCAGGAACTGATCGCGCTGGAGAAGGTCGCCTGCCCCGGCCACGGCGCCTGCGGTGGTCAGTTCACCGCCAACACCATGGCCTGCGTTGGCGAGGCCATCGGGCTCTCGCTGCCGAATTCGAACATGGCACCCGCTCCTTACAAGTCGCGTGAGGAGGTCGCTATCGCGGCCGGCAAGCAGGTGATGGAACTGCTCGCGCGCAATCTCCGTCCGCGCGATATCTGCACCAGGGCTGCGTTCGAGAACGCCGCGCGCGTGGTCGCCGCGACCGGCGGTTCGACCAATGCGGCATTGCATCTGCCAGCGATGGCGAGCGAATGCGGGATCGAATTCGATCTCTTCGACGTCGCCGAGATATTCAAGTCGACGCCCTATATCGCCGACCTCAAGCCAGGCGGAAAATATGTCGCCAAGGACATGCACGAAGCAGGCGGCGTTTACATGCTGATGAAGACGCTGCTCGATGGCGGTTTCCTCGATCCCGAGCCAATGACGGTTTCGGGCAAGACGATCGGCGAGAATATCGAAGAGGTCACCTGGAACCCCGACCAGAAGGTGATATTCGAGGTCTCGAACCCGATCACGCCGACAGGCGGCGTCGTTGGGCTGAAGGGTTCGCTCGCTCCCGACGGGGCGATCGTTAAGGTCGCAGGGATGCATCGCTTGCAGTTCAGCGGTCCGGCGCGCGTCTTCGATTGCGAGGAAGATGCGTTCGAAGCGGTCGAAAACCGCGACATCGCCGAAGGCAGCGTGATCGTCATCCGCTACGAAGGCCCCAAGGGCGGGCCGGGAATGCGCGAAATGCTCTCGACCACGGCTGCACTCTACGGGCAGGGAATGGGCGAGAAGGTTGCGCTCATCACCGACGGGCGGTTTTCGGGCGCTACCCGCGGCTTCTGCATCGGGCACGTCGGCCCCGAAGCCGCAGAGGGTGGTCCGATCGCGCTGGTCGAGGATGGCGATATCATCAGCATCGATGCCGAGGCTGGAACCATCGATCTCGAGGTCGATGCCGATGTGCTCGAGGCGCGTCGGTCTGGCTGGCAGGCGCGCACCAACGACTATCAGTCGGGCACCTTGTGGCGCTACGCCCAGAATGTCGGGCCCGCCTACAAGGGCGCGCTTACCCATCCCGGTGCAAAGGCCGAGCGTCATGTCTATGCGGATATCTAGCGCGCTCCTAACGCTTGTCCTGGTCTCTGCTTGCTCGGGCGGGACGGAGAGCGAAGAACCGCAAGGTGAAGCGATCGATTGCGCGCTTGCCGGTGCAGCCGAGTTCGAGCGCGTCTGTACCTATGAAGAACTGCTCGAGGAGCAGCAGGTGGTCATCTGGCATCCCGATGGCGGCTTCCGGCGCTTCGACCTGCTGCCGGGCGGTGCTGGCGTCGCCAGCGCGGACGGTGCCGAGCAGGTGATCCAGGGCATCATGGGCGGTATGCTCGAGGTAACGGTCGGGGATGACCGCTACCGCCTGCCAACGGCACCGATGCCGTGATGGCCGGGCGCGAGGTCCTCACCGTCGCGCAGATGCAGGCCGCCGAACAGGCGGTGTTCGATCAGGGTACCAGTGTCGATGAACTGATGCGCATCGCAGGCGAGGGTGCCGCCGAATGGGTCTGGCGCATTGCCGCGGGGCGCAGCGTTACCGTCCTGTGCGGTCCGGGCAACAATGGCGGCGATGGATATGTGATTGCCGAGGCGCTGCGCAAGCGTGGGCTCGCGGTCGGCGTCGTCGCCCCGGTCGAGCCCAAGACCGATGCCGCGCGCAATGCCCGGTCGAATTATCGCGGCGAGGTCCGCACTGCCGGAAACGGAACCCGCGGGGATGTGTTGGTCGATTGCCTGTTCGGTTCAGGGCTCGCCCGGCCGCTGTCGGGCGAACATGCGCTCATGCTGCGCGACCTTGCGGAGCGGCACCATCACAGCGTTGCCATCGACCTGCCGTCAGGCGTCGAGAGTGACACTGGCGCGCTACTCAACGAGCGATTGCCGCATTACGATCTGACCCTGGCGCTCGGCGCCTGGAAGTTCGCGCATTGGCGGCTGCCGGCGCGCGCTGCGATGGGCGAGATCAAGCTGATCGAAATCGGCGTCCCACCGACACCGGGTGCGGCGCAGCTGATCACGCGGCCCAGGTTGAATGCGCCCGAGGCCGAATCGCACAAGTACCGGCGGGGGCTCTGTGCGGTCGTCGGTGGCGCGATGCCCGGCGCCTCGATCCTGGCGAGCAAGGCCGCAATGCGGGCTGGGGCGGGCTATGTGAAGCTGCTGTCGGACAATTGGCATGACAGCGCGCCTGCCTCGCTGGTGATCGACGACAACATGCTGGAGGATGCGCTTGCCGACGAGCGGCTTGCGGCGGTGCTGATCGGTCCGGGGCTGGGGCGGGGCGAGATCGCGCGCGACAGGCTCGCTTGCGCGCTCGAAAGCAAGGTTGCGGCGGTTCTCGATGCGGACGCGCTGCACCTGATCGACAGCGGTTCGCTTCCATCCGATGTGCCGCTGCTGGCGACCCCGCACGATGGCGAGCTGGATGCGCTGTGCCGCACATTTTCCGTCGTTGCCTCGGGGCGGCAGGACCGCGCGCAGGCGCTCGCCAAGGTCAGCGGGATGGTCATTCTTGCCAAGGGGCCGGACACCATTGTGGCAGCACCGGATGGCAGGCTGGCTCTCGCGCCGCCCGCATCGAGTTGGCTGTCGAGTGCCGGGACCGGCGATGTGCTTGCGGGGATTGCGGTCAGCCGGATGGCGACCGGACGCGATGCCTTCACGGCGGCCTGCGAAGCGGTGTGGCTGCATGGCGAGGCCGCCCGGCAGGCTGGCCCGGCTTTCACTGCCGACGAGCTTGCACATTGCGTTTCGGGCGCTATCGCCGCCGCATTGTGAGTAGCACTGGCACGATTATTCGCATCGCCGCGAAAGGCGATGGCGTCACGGCGGATGGCCGGCACGTGGCTGGCGCCGCGCCGGGAGATATTGTCCGCGAGGACGGCAGCCTCGAGCCTGGACCGCATCACGCCACGCCACCCTGCCGCCATTTCGCCAACTGCGGCGGATGCCAGCTGCAGCACGTCGATGACGAGGCGCTGCGCCAGTTCGTGACCGACCGCGTGGTCAACGCCGCCGAGGGGCAGGGGGTGGCCATCGGACAGCTGCTGGACACGCATCTCTCGCCGCCCCGGAGCCGCCGCCGCGCGACGCTCCACGCGATGAAGGCAGGCAAGGGCGCAGTCGTCGGTTTCCGCGAGAGCGGATCGCACCGTATCGTCGATCTGGCCGAATGCCATGTCATTGCGCCGGAACTGTTCGCGCTGGTCGAACCGCTGCGCCAATTCGTCGCCAAGCATGGCGGCAAGGGCGCGGTCGATATCGAGCTGGCACTTGTCGACCAGGGCGTCGATTGCAGCCTCAAGAATCTCGCGCTCGAGGGCCTCGCGGCGACCGAGGCGGCGCTCGAATTCGCACAGGACAATGGCCTGGCGCGACTGACACTCGACCAGGGATACGGTCCCGAAGCGATGTGGGAGCCGGAGCAGCTTTCCGTCACCTTCGCGGGCGTGCCGGTCCCCTTTCCCAGCAGCTCCTTCCTGCAGGCGACCCGCGATGCCGAAGAGCTGATGGTCGCAGATGCCAAGCGCACGCTCGAGGGTGCGAAGACCATCGCCGACCTGTTCGCCGGGCTCGGCACCTTTGCGTTTCATCTGGCCGGCCCGGCCAAGGTGCTTGCGGCCGAAGCGGCCCGCGATGCCCATCTCGCCTGCAAGACGGCCGCGGGGATCAGCGGCAAGCCGGTGCATGCGCTTCACCGCGACCTCTTCCGCAATCCCTTGATGGCTGACGAGATCTCGCGCTTCGATGCCGTCCTGCTCGATCCGCCGCGCGCGGGGGCCAAGGATCAGATTGGCCGTATCGCGGAAAGCAGCATTGGCCGGGTGGCCTATGTCAGCTGCAACCCGTCGAGCTGGGCGCGCGATGCAAAGCGCCTCGTCGACGCCGGGTTCAAGCTGGAGCAGCTACGCCCGGTCGGCCAGTTCCGCTGGTCGACCCATGTCGAGCTGACAAGCTACTTCGCGCGCTAGGCGCGCAGCGCGACGAGCAGTTGTTCGCGCAGCCATTCGCGCGCATGCGGTTCGACATAGCTGTGGCCCGCCCCCTGGCAGCGGAAGACGCGGCTGTCTTGCTTGTCCCAATTGGCATCGAACAATTGTGCGGTCCGGTCGGAGCCGGCGAGAAGGATCCGCACATGCCCACCGTAGCCTGACAGCCCTTCGCGCATCTCTTCGGCAAGCCCCGTCGCTTGGGCACCCGGCCGGATCGATTGCCCTATCCCGCGCACGAGCTTGCCGAGGTCGACACCGCCCTTCAGCAGACGGGCGACTTCGCTCGGGTTCTTGAGCTTTTCGAGATAGCGCGCGCGGATCGCTTCGGGCGGCGGTGCGGTGTCCCCGCCATCCTCGTCCTCGACCGTCCAGGGGTTGGACAGCACCAGGCCGTCGGCACCCGCCCCGCCGGACAACATCAGAGCGGAGGCCGCATCGCAATTGCCGAAGGCGACGACGCGGTTGATCTGCGGTGAAATCGCGCGAAACGCCTCGAGCGCCGAGCGGATGTCTTTCTCGGAATTGCGAAACCCGCGATTCTCGCCTTCGCTCTCGCCGATTCCGCGGCGGTCGTAGCGAAACACCGGAAAACCCCGGCGGGCTATCTCCGCCGCAAGGTTGGCCTGACCTGAGAAGGCGCCCGAACGTAGCTCGTTGCCGCCGCTCACGATGAGCAGCCCGCTGGTCCCTGGCGCGGTGTCGAGCGTGCCCGCAAGACTGTGCCTGCCGCAGCCGAACTGGAGGGGGAGACGGCTCATTCGGCGCCGTCCGATTTGCCATCGAGCGCTACCGCGATGATCGCGGCGAGGGCGTCGGCCTGCTCCGGGTCCTCGTCCGGCTCTGCCCGAAGCCATAGGCCGGCACCGCCAAGGTGCGATTGCTCGATCACCGCCTGCTTTGGCGACTTGCGGATCTCGGCTGTCTCCAGCTGGTGAAAAAGCTCGGGCCCGAATTCCCAACCGGCAAGCTCCACCCCATCGCTGCGACCCAGTTGCTGCAAGGCGTCGATCGTTTCCTCGCGGCCCGCTTCACGCGAGGCGATGGTACGCGCGCGGAGCAGTGCGCGCAGAATCTTCCCTCCCGTCTGCGGGGCATATTGCCACCCGGGCATGTGGGGAGGGGCAACCAGTGCCCCGCCGCGCAGGCTGAGGACATGCGTCGCATCGAAGTGCCGGGCCGCAGCCTCCGCACTTGCGCGCCAGCTTTCGAGGGTCTGCTCCGCGAGCGGGGCAAGGCTCTCATTTGTCCCGGGAAGATCGGGCAGGAAGCAATCGATCCCGGAAAGATCGAGCCGCCGCATCACCTCGACCGTCATTCGGCGCAGCTTGTTGGCCTCGTCGAACAGGGCCGGAACGACAAGCAGGCGGTGGGATCGCGTATGGTCGAACTGCACCACAAGCTCCTCGCTCGTCCTGCCGGTGGGCAAGGGGCAAGGCCAGGTGGCGATGTTCAAGAGCTCTAGCCCTCGACAGCCTTGGCCTCGGCGAAGGCCAGCAGTCCGCCGTAGGTTTCCAGCATTTCACCGTCGACATCGTCGTCGTCGATGATGATGTCGAGCCGGTCTTCCATTTCGGTCAGGAGTCCCGCGACCGCCATCGAGTCGAGCTCAGGCAAATGTCCGAAGAGGCCAGTATCGGCGTTGAAACCGGCCACGTCGTTTGCATCGAGGCCGAGCACGTCGCACAGGATTGCCTTGAGTTCGCGGTCGATCGCAATGCGGCTCGGGCCGAGTGCGGATGCATCGAGCGCGGATTCAGTGCTGTCGTGGCTGGATTCGGGCTCGGTGGCCATATCAGTTCCATTCCCCTGCAAAACCGGGCGCTCGCCTTAACCCTGACCGATAAGCTTCGCAAGGCGACCCGCTGCCTGCTTTGCGAGAGCAGGCCAGGCGGAAGGCTGGCGCGGATCGAGGCAATCGATGCGATAGCGTGCCCGCACGCTCTCCATCCAGTCTGCCTTGTAAGGATCATTGCCAGTGCCAAAGTCGATCAGATCGACCTCGTCCCGGTCGATGACGTGCTCGAAAAGAGCGGCGCTGAGCACCGTTCCGGCGGAGAGTTGCTTCATCCCCTCCAGATGCGCGAGCTTGTGAATGTAGGCAGTGCCATTCTCTACCGTCCAGAACTGCGCGGCGACGGGTTGGCCGTCATGTCGCGCAATCCCGAGGCGCATGCGGCCTGCCGCAGCCTCTTCCTCGGCGAAGCGGCGGAGCAGGGCGGGGTCGCCTTCTTCCGGCTTCCAGCTCTGGTTGTAGATTTCCTCGTAGGATCGCCATGCATCGCTATCAAATATAGTCAGAACTTCGGTATCAACGCGCTTGGCCTTGCGCTTGAGCGTGGTGCGCATCTTGCCCGGGCGCGACGCCCAATATTCTTCGAAACTGCGCCCCTTCACATCGAGAACGTGATTGTGATCGCATTGTTCGAGCGCGACCTGCCAGCCTGCGCCGCGAAATGCGTCGGCCAACCTCCGGGCCGAGCCGTCTTCATCGGGGATCGGCCATAGCGTCACGCGATGGGCGCGGCTGCGGAGCTGGTGCGCGATTTCCTTCAACAGGCGGTCGCCATGCGGGCCATCGGGAGCAAGCTGGCGCCAGGTGAAGCTGTACCAGTTGCGCAGGGGTTCGATCCTGCCATTGGCGTGGGTCAATGCGAGTGCGGCGTGATTCTCGGCATCGCTGGCCAGCACCACCAGCGGCTCGAGCCCTGTATCGGCCAACAGGGCGAACCATTCGGACCGTTCAAAAGGCGATGGCGCCGGCTGACACAGGCCATGCAAGACGTTAACCGTGTCGTGGTAACTCGTCGCCGTCACTCGTCTATTCCCCGGACCATTTTCAATGCCCAGCGCTCTCGATCCAAGACCCCAACCGCTCGACCACTTGGCCGAATGCGGCACGGATAAAGATCCGGCGCTGGTGCTGCGCGAGACGACGCTTAACCATAAGGAGTTAAGACAGCGTGTCGCCCGGATGGCGAGTTGGCTGCGACAGCATGTGCCCACGAAGGGCGCGCGGGTCGCGACCTGGGCGGCCAAGGGCGAACTCACCTGCATCATGCCACTGGCTGCGGCGCGAGCGGGGCTGGTCCATGTGCCGATCAATCCGCTGCTTAAACACGCGCAGGTGGCCCACATCCTTGCGGACAGCGGTGCGGAGCTGCTGATCGGGACCAAGGCGCGTCTGGCCTCGCTGGAGGAGGGCGACGTGCCTGTCGATTGCCGGGCGATCGAAGAGAACGAGGCGCTAGAAGCGGTCGGCGATCATCACGGGCACCTCGATCCCTCGGATGCCGATCCCGACGAATTGACCGCAATCCTCTACACCAGCGGATCCACCGGTCGCCCCAAGGGGGTGATGCTCAGCCATGCCAATCTGTGGCTCGGGGCTGTAAGCGTGGCGCATTACCTGGGCATGGCGCGTGACGATGTGACTCTGGCCGTGCTGCCGCTGTCCTTCGACTACGGCCAGAACCAGTTGCTTTCGACCTGGTTCGCGGGTGGCTGCGTCGCACCGCTCGATTACCTGTTTCCCAAGGATGTGATGAAGGCCTGCGCAAGGCATGGGGTAACGACACTGGCTGCTGTCCCGCCGTTGTGGGTACAGCTTACGGAACTGGAATGGAACGACGACGCCACGGCATCGATGCGGCGCCTGACCAATAGCGGAGGCGCGTTGACGACCGACCTGGTGCGCGATCTGCGCGGGATTTTCCCCGCAGCAGACCTCTATCCCATGTACGGCCTGACGGAAGCGTTTCGTTCCACATTCCTTGACCCTGATTTGGTAGATTCACACCCAACGTCAATGGGTAAGGCGATACCTTTCGCAGAGATTCTGGTGATCGACGACACCGGGGATCTCGCCGCGCCCGGCGAGGAAGGCGAATTGGTCCATTGCGGTCCGCTCGTCGCCCAGGGTTATTGGCAAGATGCGGAGCGAACGGCCGAGCGGTTCAAGCCCGCGCCGCAATCCAGCACCTTTGGCGGGACAGCCGTATGGTCGGGCGACCGGGTCAAGCGCGACGAGGACGGCCTGCTCTATTTCGTCGGGCGGCGCGATGCCATGATCAAGAGCTCCGGCAACCGGATCAGCCCGCAGGAAGTCGAAGAGGCCGCGCTTGCCACCGGACTGGTGGCGGAAGCCGTGGCGCTCGGCATTGCCGATGACCGCCTGGGGCAAGCAGTGCACCTCGTGGTCAGGGCTGAGCCAGGCACTGACGATGGCGAAACACTGCTTCCCAAGCTGCTGGCGAGGGAATTGCCCAATTTCATGCAGCCACAAGTAATCCATTGGCGCGAGGCCATGCCGCTCAACCCCAACGGGAAGATCGATCGGACCGCACTGACAAGGGAGCTCTCCGAATGAAGCCGCTTGGCCCCATTCCTGCCGGATATGAAGCGATCGATGGCGAACTGGCAGTCGGAGGCCAGACGGTCGGTGCGCTGGTAGAACGGGCCGGTACCACGCCGCTGTTCGTCTATTCGAAAGAGCACCTCGACCGGCGCGTGGCCGAACTGCGGCAGGCGATGCCGCCGCGGCTTGGTATCAATTATGCCGTGAAGGCGAACCCATTTGGCCCGGTGCTCGAGCACATGGCGGGGCTCGTGGATGGCTTCGACATCGCCTCGGCAGGCGAGTTGGCGCTGGTCGAGGCCGCGGGGATCGATCCGGCACGGGTCAGCTTTGCCGGACCGGGCAAGCGCGACAGCGAACTCGAAGCCGCCATTGCAGCTGGCGTGACACTCAATTGCGAAAGCGAGGGGGAGGCCCGGCGCGCGCTGTCGACTGCGGAACGGCTGGGAAAGGCGCCGCGCATGGCCATTCGCGTCAATCCTGAGTTCGAGCTCAAGGGATCGGGAATGAAGATGGGCGGCGGGGCGAAGCCCTTCGGCCTCGATGCCGAGCGTGTCTCCGCCCTAGCACGCGAGGTGATCGCCGCCGGCGCCGAGTTCCGTGGCTTGCATATCTTTACCGGGAGCCAGGCGCTCAGCGCAGAAGCCCTGATAGAAACACAGGGTAATGTTCTGGATTTAGCCGGAAAACTTGCGGACGAGATTGGAGTTCCTCTGCCCAAGCTCAACATGGGCGGGGGTTTCGGTATCCCCTATTTCCACGGCGATGAACCGATTGAGATTCAATCGATCGGCACTGCGCTGGCAGAGCGATTTGCGAACCTGCCGCCCTGCCTGCTTGATACCCAGTTCTGTATCGAGCTTGGCCGGTACCTCGTCGGTGAGGCGGGCGTTTACCTGACGCGGATCGTCGATCGCAAGGAAAGCCACGGCGTCACCTACCTGATCACCGATGGCGGCCTTCACCACCAGCTCGCCGCCTCGGGCAATTTCGGGACGGTCGTGCGCCGGAATTACCCGGTAGCGATAGCTTCCCGGTTTACAGCGGTGCCAGATGAGGAGGTCAACGTGGTGGGCTGCCTCTGTACGCCGCTCGATCGGTTAGCCGATGCCGCTAACCTGCCGCGCGCCGAAGTAGGGGACCTGGTCGCCGTGTTCTGCGCCGGGGCCTATGGCGCAAGCGCCTCCCCCAGCGCGTTCCTAGGCCAGGGACCGGCCGCCGAAATCCTCGTTTAGGATTGCCCGGAACGATGTCCCGCATCGGGAATGAGGTGCAGAGTTTACGTCATCACTAACGCATTATTCACCCTTTTGAGCGAGGAAGACTGCCTGTTCCGCGGGTTAAGGACTGGCAGGTAGCTCCTGTCGCGCAATCCTTGCCCGCTGCCATGGCAAGGATGATATCGATGCGAAATCCCAAGAACCTGTCGCTGCATGCAAGCTTCGCGCTCGCTGTCCTGGCGCTCGGCGGTTGTACCGCGGGTTCGGACAAGGAACTCCCGGCGGCCTCGTTTGTCGCGCTGCAGGAAGGCCCGGGCGAGGAATATGTGATCGGCCCGCTCGACGAGCTGACCATCCACGTTTGGCGCAATCCGGAGCTCAGCGCGGAAAAGATCCAGGTGCGGCCCGACGGGCGCATCACCATTCCGCTGGTGCGTGACATGCCTGCGGTCGGCAAGACGCCGACCATGCTGCAGGAAGATATCCGCCTGCAATTGTCGCAGTACATCGAAGAGCCGATCGTCTCGGTCATCGTCAACGAATTTGCCGGCACCTTCAGCCAGCAGGTCCGCATCGTCGGCTCGACCGAAAAGCCCGCTTCGCTGCCTTACCGCGCCAACATGACCGTGCTCGATGCCATGATCGCGGTCGGCGGGCTGGGCGAGTTTGCTGCCGGCAACAAGGCCAAGCTGATCCGGTTCGACAAGCAAAGCGGCAAGCAGCAGGAATACGGCCTGCGCCTGACCGACCTGCTCAAGCGCGGCGACAGCAAGGCCAACGTCATGCTGCGTCCGGGCGACGTGATCATCATTCCGGAAAGCACGTTCTGAGGAGCTGGGCGGGGGCATGAACGACCTCTTCGAAGAACTGCGCTCTGCGCTTTACTCGGTGTGGCACCGCCGCTGGCTGGCGCTCGCCGTCGCCTGGGGCGTCTGCCTGCTGGGCTGGCTGGTGGTCGCACTGATCCCCAACAGCTATGAGGCCAAGGCACGCATCTACGTCGACCTCGACGACGTCTTGAGCGAACAGATCGGCATCCCCGGCGACGGGAAGCAGGAGATCGCCCGCGTACGCAAGACGCTGACCAGCTCGGTCAACCTCGAGAAGGTCATTCGCGGCACCAGCCTGGGCGAGGGGATCGTGGATCGCCGCCAGATGGACGCTGCGATCGAAGACCTGTCGAAGCGCGTTGCCGTCACCAGCCACGAGGAAAACCTGTTCGAGCTTACCGCCACCAGCAAGGAAGGCGATCGCTCGGATGCGGCCAATGCCGTCCTGGCGCGCGATATCGTCCAGAAGCTGATCGACATCTTTCGCGAGGAGAACATCGCCGGCAACCGCAACGAGGTCGCCGGGACGATGGTCTTCCTCGACCAGCAGCTCGACGAGCGCAAGCGCGAGCTGGAGGCTGCCGAGCAACGCCGCCTGGCGTTCGAGGCGCAATATCCTGAGCTCATTGGGGGCTCTTCGGCTCTCGCGACGAAAATCCAGCAGGCGCGCACGGAACTGCGCGGGATCGAAGGCGATTATGCCGCCGCCCAGAGTGCGCTCGCAGCGATCAACGGGCAGATTGCCGGGACGCCGCGTACCATAATCGGTGCCGGCGATGCCGGGGGCGCGAGAGGCGCTCTGATGCAGGCCCAGTCGCAGATCGCCCAGCTTCGCGGTCGCGGTCTGACCGACGAACACCCCGATATCGTTTCGACCAAGAAACAGATCGAGCTTCTCCGCCGCCAGGTCGCGGCAGAAGGTCCGGACGCGCAAGGCGGCCAGCCAAACCCGGCCTATACCTCGCTGATCTCGATCCGCGCGGAGCGCCAGGCCAATCTCGAGGCGCTGCAGTCGCGTCGCGCTGCGATCCAGTCGGATGTCGCTGCACTGATGGCGAGCCAGGCCACCGAGCCCGAAGTGGCCGCTGAAGCGAACCGGATCAGCCGTGATTACCAGGTGCTCAAAGACAAGTACGACGAACTGCTCAAGGATCGCGAAGAGATCCGCCTGCGCGGCCAGGTCGAGAACGAGCGCTCCTCGCTCAAGTTCGACATTGTCGATCCGCCGGTCGTGCCGCGCAAGCCCGCGGCCCCGAACCGTCCGCTGCTGCTGCTGGGCGTGCTCTTCGTCGGCATCGCGGCCGGCGTGGGCGCCGCGTTCGGCATGAGCCACCTGCGCTCGACTTTCAGCACGGCGACCAAGCTCGAGAAAGCCATGAACCTGCCGGTCGTGGGAGCAATCTCGCTGACGGTCAAGGAAAGCGCACGCGCGCTTCAGGCGAAGCGACTGAAACAATTTGTCGGGGCGACGGCGGCGCTCGGCGGGGTCCTGGTGATCCTGCTGGCGATCGAGTTCGTCCAGGTCGGCAGCGTGGTGTGAGTGGGGCAAGATGACCGAACACAGCAAAATCACCACTGACAAGGCACGGCCCATCGCCGAGGGCGGTTCGCTGCTGGAACGGGCCAGCGGCTCCTTCGGGCTGGACGCGCTCAAGCCGATCTCGCCACCGCGCGATCTCCCGGCGCCGGCGGCACGTGCGCCGCAGGCTCGCTCTGTTGCGACGAAGGTTGCTTCGAACCCGACCCGCTCACCTGCTGTTCCGCCGGCGACGCGGGCGTCGAAGGTGACATTTTCCGGTCCGCGACAGGCCGTCGACAGGGACCTGCTGCGCGAGAACGGGATTATTGATTCCAGCGGCGGCGTTACCGAGCTGCTGGAGGAATTTCGTATTGTTCGCCGCGAGTTGCTGGGCGATGCTCGAGAGAATGGCTCGGCTGAAGGCCGGCGTATTCTCGTCTGCTCTCCCCACCCGGGAGAGGGCAAGACCTATTGCGCCACCAACCTTGCCATCGCCATGGCGGCCGAGCGTGGCATCGAGGTTCTGCTGATCGACGCCGATTTTGCCAAGCCTTCGATCCCCGGTCTTTTGGGCATCAGCCCAGGCAAGGGGTTGATGGATTGCCTCGCGGACCCGTCGCTGGCGCCGGAGAGCCTGGTGATCGCCACCGATATCGAGGGATTGTTCGTCCTTCCGGCCGGCAATCGTACGACCCGCGATACCGAGTATCTGGGCAGCGCCCGCACCCGCGACGTGCTCGACAGGCTGACAGCCGACGCGCCCGATCGGATCGTGATCTTCGACACACCACCTGCGCTGGCGGCCTCGCCGGCCGCCGAACTTGCCAAGCATGTCGGCCAGTCGCTCCTCATCGTGCGGGCCGACGTAACCGGCCAGAGCGCGCTGGAGGACGCCTACCAGCTGCTTTCGGCATGTCCTGACATCAAACTGCTGCTCAACGGAACGCATTACAGCCCGTCGGGTCGCAGCTTCGGATCATACGCGGGATACGGGAGCGAATGACATGCGCCTGCTGAACCTTTCGGCCCTGGCCCTGCTTGCGACCGCGACCCTGGCCACCGCCGTTCCGGCGGCAGCGCAGGAAGCGCAGCCTGCGCAGGCGACGCGAGCCGTCGCCGTCCAGCCCTATATCGAGGTCTCGCAGATCGTCCTGGCCGAGCTTTCGCCGGGCGACGATGTGCTGACCTACACCCAGCTGGCCGCTGGCATCGACGCGACCGTGACCGGGCGCAACAACGGCGGTTCGATCTCGCTGCGCTACGAGCGCAACATCAGCTGGAATGGCGATGACGTCGACAGCGACACGATCAGCGGCATCGCGCGGGGCTATGCCTCGATCGTTCCGCAGACCGTCACCTTCGAGGTTGGCGCGCTTGCCAGCCGCACGCAGGTCGACGGGGGCGGCGGAAGCTCGTTCATTCCGCTGGTAAGTGAGGATTCCGAAAGCCGGATTTACTCGGTCTACGCGGGCCCCAATGTCCACACACGCGTGGGCGATGTTCATGTCAATGCGTTGGGCCGCGTAGGCTACACTCGCTTCGAAGCGCCCGATGCGCTTCCGGTGATCGGCAGCGAGCCGCTCGATGTGTTCGACGAAAGCGTGACTTATCGCGGCGAAGTGCACCTTGCGATCAAGCCGGGCGAACCGCTTCCGGTCGGCCTCGGAGTCGGGGGAGGCTACTTCCAGGAAGATGTGTCCAATCTCGACCAGCGCGTCCGCGATGCGCATGTTCGTGCTGACGTCACGGTGCCGGTAACGCCGACGCTCGCCGTCGTGGCGGGCATTGGCTACGAGGATGTCGAGATATCGAGCCGCGACGCGGTGCGTGACGTCAACGGCTTTCCCATCATTGGCTCGAATGGACGGTTTGTGACCGACAAGAGCCAACCACGCCAGATTGCCTACGAAGTTGACGGCCTGATCTGGGATGTGGGCGTGCTGTGGCGCCCCAGCCGCCGTACTTCGCTCGAGGCTCATGTTGGAAAGCGCTATGATTCAACAACCTATTATGGTTCTTTCGCATGGCGTCCGAACAGTTACAGCCAACTCAATATCTCCGCTTATGATGGGGTGAGTGGCTTCGGCGGCGTGCTCACGAGTTCGCTGGCCGCACTGCCGACCGAATTCGAGGCGGTCCGTAACTCGCTTACAGGCGATTTCAACGGCTGCGTGACTGGCCAGGAACAGTCCGGCTGTGTCGGCGGGATCTTCGGATCGGTTCGCTCGGCGGTATTCCGCGGCCGCGGTGTGCAGGCGAGCTACAGCCGCCAGCTGGGCCGCTATACTGCATCGGTCGGGGCCGGCTACGATCGCCGCAAGTTTATCGCGGCTTCGGGCACCGTTCTTGCCGCTGCAAACGGGGTTTCCGACGAAAGCTACTACATTGCCAGCTCGCTCAGCGGCCAGCTCGGCCCCAATGCGGGTTTCACCGTCGGCAGTTATATCAACTGGTTCGAAAGCGGGTTCGCAAATGGCGGCGACCTGGTCGGCATGGGGTCTTACGCCTCGTACAACCGTTCGATCACACCGAAACTCACGGCCCGCGCCGCGATCGCCTTCGACTATCTCGATTCAGACCTTTCCGCCGAGGACCTGGCCGCCGCAAGCGCGCTGCTGGGCCTGCGTTACGCATTCTAAGAGGCACGTCACGATGTACGAGCATTTTTACGGTTTGAGCGGACGCCCCTTCCAGCTGACGCCCGATCCCGATTTCTATTTCGAGAGCGCCAGCCACAAGAAGGCAATGTCCTATCTCGGCTATGGCCTCGCGCAGGGCGAAGGCTTCATCGTCATCACCGGCGAGATCGGCGCAGGCAAGTCGACCCTCGTCGCGCACCTCATGCAGTGCATCGATCCGGCGCAACTGACGATCGGCAAGATCGTCACCAGCGCGCTTGACGGCGACGAGCTGATCCATGTGGTCGCACAGAGCTTCGGCCTGGCGGTCGAGGGCCATGACAAGGCGGGCGCGTTGGGAGCGATCGAGCATTTCCTCGGCGAAGAAGCGCGCGCAGGCCGCCGTTGCCTGCTGATTGTCGACGAAGGCCAGAACCTCGATATCGAGGCGCTCGAAGAACTGCGCATGCTCTCGAACTTCCAGCTTGGCTCACACCCGCTGCTGCAGACACTGCTGCTCGGTCAGCCCGAGTTTCGCGCGCTGGTTGCGAACCATCCGGAACTGGAGCAATTGCGCCAGCGGATCATCGCCTCGCACCACCTGAGCGCGCTCAAGCCGGACGAACTCCAGGATTACGTCGAGCACCGCATGCAGCAGGTCGGCTGGGATGGAAATCCCGCGCTTGGTGCCGAGCTTTTCGCAGCGCTGTACCGCGCCACTGATGGCATTCCGCGGCGCGTCAACCAGGTGATGAACCGCATGCTGCTGCTCGGTGCGATCGAGGAACGGGCGGAATTCTCGCCCGAAATGATCGAGGCAGTCGTGGCCGAAATGGCTGGTGATACGCAGGGCGGGGCTGAGCGCGCCCCGGTGCGCGTCGAGCCGACTCAAACTGCAGCGGTGGCGCCGCAAGCAGAGCTTAGCGCAGCCGACGACACAGCAATTGCCGAGATGCTGGCGGAGCGCGATGCGCGCATTGCCGAGCTCGAACAGGCGGTCACCAAGCTGCACCATGCGGCCGAACGACCGGGACGAGAGACCCCGGGCGCCGACATGGACCTTTCCGAGATCGAGCAACGGCTCGAGGAACAGGAGCATACCCTGCGCCATGTCCTGACAATGCTGATCGAATTCTTCGAGGATGCGAAGTCGCGCGAGGCTGCCTGATGATGGACATGAGCGGCCATCCCCAAGCCGCCCCGGCGCAGGCGCGTATCGTCAACGGACTGTCGGTCGACGTCGAGGATTGGTTCCAGGTGGGCGCCTTCGAAAAGGTAATCGCCCGGGAAGAATGGGATTCGATCAAGACCCGGGTCGAGAACAATATCGATCGCATCCTGGACCTGTTCGCGGAGGTTGATGCCAAGGCAACGTTCTTCTCGCTCGGCTGGGTAGCGAAGCGTCATCCGGCGATGATGCGCAAGATTGCCGACGCCGGGCACGAGATTGCCAGCCATGGCTACGACCATGCCCGCGTGTTCACTTTCGACCGCAAGCAGTTTGGCGAGGATATCGCACTTGCGCGCAAGATCCTCGAGGACACTTCGGGCAAGCGGGTGACCGGCTATCGCGCGCCGAGCTTCTCGATCGACAAGCGCACTCCCTGGGCCTTCATGGAGCTGGCCGAGCAGGGCTATGCCTATTCGTCGAGTGTCGCGCCGATCGCACATGACCATTACGGCTGGCCCGAAGCGCCGCGCTTCGCCTTTCGTCCACTGCCATGGTCCGAGCTGGTGGAAATTCCGGTGACCACGGCGATGTTCGGCGGAAAGCGCATGGCAGCAGGGGGCGGCGGATTTTTCCGCGTCCTGCCCTATGGCTTCTCACGCTGGGCGATCCGCCAGGTCAACAATCGTGACGAGCGTCCGGCGGTGTTCTACTTCCATCCGTGGGAGATCGATCCAGAACAGCCGCGCCTCAATCACGCGCCCATGCGATCGCGCCTGCGGCACTACACCAATCTCGACCGAATGGCGGACAAGCTGCGGGCGCTGGTCCGGGAATTCGCCTGGGGCCGGATGGATGTGATCGCGCATCGTGAGGCGCAGCGCGCAACGGAACTCGCGCCGTGAACATGCCGCTCAACCCTTCCGCCACGCGTTACGCGGTGGCCGATTTGCGTGCGCCCGGTGAGGCGGCGCGGATCGAAGGCTTCGTGCGCGATATGGAAGGGACGTTGTTTCACCGGCCGCTCTGGCTGGAAGCGGTTGAACGAGGAACGGGCCAGCGCGCGACGGGTATCGTCGCCGAGCGGATGGGCGCTGTCGTTGGCTGGCTGCCCTTGACCGAGATCCACTCGCCACTATTCGGGCGCGCGCTCGCTTCGAGCGGCTTTGCCGTTGGCGGGGGAACGCTGGCCGATAGCACTGCCGCTACCGAGGGACTGTGCCGCGCGGCAGAAGAACTGGCCGTGCGTGCCTCTTGCCCCAGCGTCGAAATTCGCGGCGGGGCGATCCCGTCCGACTGGGAGCGCTGGAACGACCGCCATGCCGGCTTCGAAGCCGATCTGGCCGATGACGACGAAGCCCAGCTCCTGTTCGTGCCGCGCAAGCAGCGTGCAGATATTCGCAAGAGTCTCGACAGCGACTTGACCGTCAGCGTCGGAACCAATGAACAGCAGCGCGCCGCGCATTACGCGATCTACGCTGAAAGCGTACGAAATCTCGGCACGCCCGTGTTCCCGCGTGGACTGTTCGACGCGATGCTCAATGCTTTTGATGACAGTGCCGATATCCTGACCGTGCTTCATGGCGATGAGCCAGTGGCGAGCGTGCTCAACTTCTACCATCGCGGAAGCGTGATGCCCTATTGGGGCGGAGGAGTGTATGCCGCGCGCGCGCTCAAGGCCAACGAGCGCATGTATTACGAGCTGATGCTCCACGCCCGGCGCAAAGGAATGAGCTGCTTCGATTTCGGGCGCTCCAAAACGGGAAGCGGGCCCTATCGATACAAGAAGAACTGGGGGTTCGAGCCGCAGCCGATGACCTATGGCGGGTGGAGCGCCGACCCGGCCAAAGCGCGGAATATCGATCCCACGGACGCGAGCTACTCAGCCAAGATCGAGCTCTGGAAGAAGCTACCCTTGCCGCTGGCGAACCGGATTGGGCCATTGATTGCCAAGGGTCTCGGCTAATGTCCGGCATCCTGTTCCTGGCGCACCGCATCCCGTTCCCGCCCGACCGCGGTGACAAGATTCGTGCACACCACATTCTCAAGCATCTGGCGAAGCTCGCACCGGTTCATGTCGGCTGCTTCGCCGAGACCGAGAAGGATTTTGCGGGCGAGGCCGAGCTGGCAAGATTGTCCGTGAGCCACTGCCTCGTCAAACGATCCAAGCCACTGGTGCTGGCGGGGGCGGAAGCCGTTCTTTCCGGCAAGCCAGTCAGCCTCACGGCCTTCTACAGCCCCAAGCTCGAACAATGGGTCAAACGCACGATCGCCGAACAGGCAATCGACACGATCTTCGTATTCTCGGGGCAGATGGGCCAGTATATTCCCGATGGCTTCGCAGGACGCGTCATCGTCGACCTTTGCGACGTCGATTCCGCCAAGTTCGAAGACTATGCCGCAGCGGGTGATCGGGTCTGGATCAACCGGCGCGAGGGTCGTCTGCTCGCTATCGAGGAAGAGCGGCTTGCCCAACGTTGCGACGCGACCGTGCTGATCAGCGACAACGAGGCCCAGCTCTTCCGCTCGCGGCTCTTGGCCCCGCACAGCGCTTCGATCCACGCCATCGGCAACGGCATCGACGCGGGGTTTTTCAATGCCGAGGCAGTTCTGCCCAATTGCGACATCAGCGAGCAGCCGGGCCCGCATTTCATCTTCACCGGCCAGATGGACTACCGCCCAAACGAACTTGCGGCGATTTGGTCGATCGAGCATTTCCTGCCTGCGATACGCGAGCGTTATCCGCCAGCGGAATTTCACGTGGTGGGTCGCAATCCAACCGACGCGCTGCTCAAGCATAAGGATGTTCCCGGTCTCACGGTATGGGGAGAGGTCGTCGACGTTCGTCCGTTCCTGGTCGCCGCAGATATGGCCATCATCCCGCTTACCATTGCCCGCGGCGTCCAGAACAAGGTCCTCGAGGCAATGTCGATGGAGCTTCCGGTTATGCTGACTGCCGAGGCCGCGACCGGAATTACCGCGACCGATGGCGAACACTGGCTGATAGAAGCAGCCGATCCAACCGCGATGGTTGCACGCTTCGATGCGCTTTGGGCTGAACAGAACGCGTTCAGGTCTATGGGCCGTGCCGCGCGCCATTTCGTGTTTGATCGCCATGCCTGGGATGCGGTGCTTGCACCGCTCGACAAGCTCGTCAGCGGGCCGGGGAGAGCGCGCCATGCAGCTTGAGCGCATTCCCCAGTTTTGGCGTGAACAAGGGCTCGCGGCGCATTTGCCTGAAAGCTGGAAGCTGCCGCTGGCCCGGCTGGCCTTCGTAACGCTTGCGGTGATCGGTGTCACTGCACGAGAATGGGGCGAAATGCTCCATCAGTGGTGGAACATCGATACCTACAACCACATCCTCTTCGTGCCGCTCATTGTCGGCTGGTTGGTCGCGTTGCGGCGCCCGGTGCTTTCGAAAATCGTCCCGACCATGTGGGCTCCAGGGCTCGTCCTGGTGATTGGGGGGCTGTCATTATGGCTGGTTGGCAGGACAACCGGCATCAACTTGCTCGCTCACGCTGGGGCGGTTGCCGCGCTGCCGGCAATCGCCGTGACGCTGCTTGGCGCGCGGGTCGGTACAGCGCTGCTTCTTCCCCTGGCCATGACGGGATTCCTTGTGCCCTTCGGCGATGAAATCATCCCGCCGCTGCAAATGATCACCGCCGACATAGCCATCGCGCTGACCCATTGGAGCGGTATTCCGGCGACCATCGACGGGATTCATATCGATACGCCGGTCGGGCTGTTCATTGTCGCCGAAGCGTGTTCAGGCGTGAAATTCCTTGTCGCGATGGTGACGCTCGGCGTGCTGGTATGTTTCACTGCTTTCGAAAGCTGGAAACGCCGAGCCATCTTCATGCTCGCGTGTATCGTCGTTCCGATCCTTGCCAACGGGATCCGGGCCTGGGGCACAATCTATATTGCGCAGAGCCAGGGCGTTGAATTCGCCGCTGGTTTTGACCACATTTTCTATGGCTGGATCTTCTTTGCGATCGTTGTGGCGATGGTGCTCGGCGGCGCATGGAGATATTTCGAGCGTGAACCGGAGGACGCAGGTCTTTCGCTGTCGGAAATCGAGAGCAACGTCATGATCGAACGTCTGTCTGCGCAGCAGCTCAATCCCGCCGCAGTCCTGGCAGGGCTTGCCGCAATTCTCGCAAGCTTCCTGATCGCTGCGATTTACGCCTCATCCCGGCTGCTGTAGGCCCCATCGACAATGTGCGGGATCGCCGGGATATTTCACGCCGAGACACCTAAGCCGGTCGATCCGCGACGGGTCGAACGGATGTGCGATGCCTTGGTCCATCGCGGCCCCGACGGTGCAGGCGTTTGGACGGGGCAGGGGATAGGGCTCGGCCACCGGCGCCTCTCGATCATCGATCTCGCAGGTTCTCCGCAGCCGATGCACTCGGTCGACGATCGGGCGGTGATCGTCTTCAATGGCGAGATCTACAACTATCGTGAATTGCGCCGCGAACTTGAAAAGGGCGGGGTCGAGTTCAACACTCACGGCGATACGGAGGTCATACTCGCTGCCTGGCAAAGGTGGGGAACCGATTGCCTGCGGCATCTGGATGGCATGTTCGCCTTCGCGATCTGGGATAAGCCGAAGCGGCAGTTATTCCTCGCTCGCGATCGATTGGGCGTGAAGCCGCTGTTCCTTGCTCCGCTGAGCGACGGCAGCCTGGCCTTCGCCTCAGAACTCAAGGGTCTGCTCGCCCACCCGCTGTTCAAGCGGCGGCTCGATCCGCTCGCAATCGACGATTATCTCGCGTGGGGCTACGTGCCAGACTCGCGCTCGATCCTGCGCGATGTCGAGAAACTGCCGGCCGGGCACTACCTGTTGCTTGAGCAGGGTAAGCCGCATCCAAAGCCGCAAATGTGGTGGGACGTGAGCTTCGCCGAACGTCGCAAGGGTGCCGAAGCCGACCTGTCCGCCGAGCTCGTTCACTTGCTCCGCGAGGCGGTGCAGAGCCGCATGGTGGCTGACGTGCCGCTGGGCGCCTTCCTGTCGGGCGGGGTCGATTCCTCGAGCGTGGTCGCCTTGATGGCGGAAGCGAGCCGCGAGCCGGTCCGCACCTGCTCGATTGGTTTCGACGTCGAGGCGCTGGACGAAACTTCATACGCTCAGCAAATCGCCGAGAAGTTCAACACCGACCATCGTAGCCGGACCGTCGGGCAAGACGATTTTTCGGAGATCGATCGCCTAGCAGCGATGTTCGACGAGCCCTTCGCAGACGCGTCGGCTTTGCCGACATGGCGAGTGTGCCAGCTGGCGCGCGAGAATGTGACTGTGGCGTTGTCGGGCGACGGAGCCGACGAGGCGTTTGCCGGCTATCGCCGCCAGGTCTTCCATCGCCACGAGGAGCGTGCGCGTTCGATCTTGCCACAGTCGCTGCGCGGACCGCTGTTCGGGACGCTGGGCAACATCTGGCCGAAGGCCGATTGGGCGCCGCAGCCGCTGCGTGCCAAGACGACCCTACTGTCGCTCGCCAGCGACGGGAACGAGGGATATGCGCGGGGCCTGTCGGTACTCAACCGGGAGCAGCGCCATTCGATTTACGGCGCAAATGCGAAGAATGCTCTCGGAGGGTATCGGGCGGAAAGCGCGCTCGTCAGCATGATGCAGGCGGCGCCTGCGCGGAGTGGCCTCGACCGCGCGCAATATGCCGACCTGAAGTTTTGGCTGCCCGGAGATATTCTCACCAAGGTCGACCGGACCAGCATGGCGGTGAGCCTCGAAGCGCGCGAACCCCTGCTCGATCATCGCCTGATCGAGTTCGCTGCCACCTTGCCCGACAATATGCGGGTGCGGGGCAAACAGGGGAAATTCCTGCTCAAGAAGAGCATGGAGCGGTATCTGCCGTCGGACATTCTCTATCGGTCGAAGCAAGGCTTCGTGACGCCGATCGCGGCCTGGTTCCGCGGCCCACTGTCAGGGGCTGCGCGTGGGATCGCTCGCAGTACCGCCCTTGGTCAGATCGATTGGTTCGACAGCGGCGCCCTGGCGGATCTGGCCGAAGCACATATCGCAGGGCGCTCAGACAACTCGCGGCTCTTGTGGCAATTGCTGATGCTCGAAAAGTCGCTTGAGAGGCTGCAACTCGCCGGCTGAACGGTGTGGCTGAAGGGTCACAAACGGCGGTTCCGCGGACGACTTATTTCGGCAAGACAAAGGGTTTGGCTAATTTTGTGTTTGCCAAGCGAGTCCATACTCGCTTAAGATTCCACAAAATCAGCGGATGGCCTCATGGGAATAGCTGCTCCATCCGTAATAAAAATAACATTCTTGTCTGTTTTGACGGGGGCGCGACGGAATGGATAGCGGCGTTAGCAGAGCAATTCCTTTGGTTGATGAAGACGAGCTCTTCTCGGAAAGCGCTGTGCATGCGGCAATTCCGGATGAATTGTTCGATCTGGCGGAACTCGACGTCATGTATGACGACCGAACGAGTGCGCTGTGGACCTTCATGAACCCGACGGCGAGGCCGAGCTTTACGCCGTCCATGCTCAACGATTTCGAGGATTGGCAACGGTTGATCGGTTCGAGCTTCGGCCCGGACAAGGTGCCGCTGCGTTACCTGATCCTGGGGAGCCGAGCGCCCGACGTATTCTGCTTTGGCGGCGACCTGGACCTTTTCCAGCGGCTGATCCGTGAACGCAATCGCGATGCGCTGGTCGAATACGGCCATCGTTGCTGCGCGATCCTCGATCGCAACATTCGCACACTCGAGATCCCGATGCTGACCGTCGGGCTGGTGCAGGGCGCTGCACTGGGTGGCGGTTTCGAAGCGCTGCTTTCGTTCGACTACATCGTCGCCGAGCGCACGGCGACCTTCGGCCTGCCCGAAATCATGTTCGGCCTGTTCCCCGGCATGGGTGCGCACGCGCTGCTGTCACGCAAGCTCGGCAGCGCCATGGCCGACCGCATCATCGTTTCCAACGAGACCTACACCGCCGAACAGATGTACGAGCTCGGCATCGTCCATCACCTTGCGGAACCCGGCGACGGTGTGAGTGCGTGCCGCGAGTTCATCAAGAAGTCGGATCGGCGCCACGCCGGTCTCGTCGGTTCGCGCCGCGCCATGAAACACGCGTGGAAGCTCGAACTCGCCGAACTCAATCGGATCACCGAGATGTGGGCGGACACCGCGCTGGAACTGCGCGAGCAGGATCTGAAGGTGATGAACCGGCTCGTCGCAGCCCAGGCGCGATTGGCTGACCGAATGGCGGCGGCCTGACGCGCTCGTCTAGCGAGCGTCGACGAGCACCACTTCGCTGTCTTCCAGCGCTTCGACAATAATCTCGGCTTCGCCCGTCAGGGCGATCCCGTCACGCGCTTCGGCATCGTGGCCATTCACGCGAATCTTCCCGGTGGGGGCGACCAGATACTGGTGCCGTTCTTCCGAAGATCGCCACACGGCCTTTTGACCCGCCTTGAGCGTCGCCGCAGCCACCTTCGCGTCGGTACGGATAGCCAGCGCTTCGTCTGCTTCCGGCGTGCCGCTGGCCAGGATCTCGAACGCCCCCTCGCGGCTTGCCTTGGGAAACTGGCGTTGGCCCCAGCTGGGCTTCTCGCCCTGGCGATCGGGAATGATCCAGATCTGGAACAGCGTCGTTTCCTCGTCTTCGAGGTTGTATTCCGAATGCGTGATGCCCGTTCCGGCGCTCATCACCTGGACATCGCCGGCTGCGGTGCGGCCTTCATTGCCCAGGCTGTCGCGATGCGTGATCGCGCCGGTGCGAACGAAGGTGACGATTTCCATGTCGCGATGCGGATGGGGCGGGAAGCCGGTCTGGGCAGCGATCGTGTCGTCGTTCCAGACGCGGATCGAACCCCAGCCCATGCGTTGCGGGTCGTGATAGCTGGCAAAGCTGAAGTGGTGTCGCGCATCGAGCCAGCCATGATCTGCGGCGCCGAGCGAGGCGAAAGGACGGATATCGATCATTGGATATTCCACATCGGCGGGGTTGAAGTGGCCGCCGGAATGCCAATGAGATAGTGTCTCTTGTCGGGCTTTCAACCCTGCTCGCCATGACCCAGGGCCATGTAGTCGGCGCTCTGCATTTCTTTCAGCCGACTGACCGTGCGCTCGAATTCAAAACTGCCATCGCCCGATTGGTAGAGATTCTCGGGCTCGGCTTCGGCCGTCGCGAACAGTTTGACCTTCTGTTCGTAGAGCGCGTCGACCAGCTTGGTGAACCGGATCGCTTCATTGCGCATGTCAGGGCCCATCTGCGGGATGCCGACGACAATCACCGTGTGATAGGCGCGCGCGATCGCGAGGTAATCGGACGCGCCACGGTTCTCGCTGCACAATCGCTTGAAGCTAAACACCGCCACGCCCTTGAGGCTCTTGGGAACATGCAGTGTCCGCCCGCCGCCTAGGTCGAGTTCCGCACTTGGCACGTTGGCGGCATCCTCGGGCTTGAAATCGGTCAGGCGAAAGAACGCTTCGCGCACCTGCGCCGTCGCAGCATCGCCCAGCGGAGTGTGCCAGGTTGCTAGATCGCCCAATCGATCGAGCCGGTAGTCGACCGGCCCATCGAGCTCGAGCACGTCCAACTCGGCCTCGATCAGGTCGATGAAGGGCAGGAACAGCGAGCGATTGAGCCCGTCCTTGTACAAATCATGGGGAGGGCGGTTGCTGGTTGTTACAATTGTCACGCCTTCGTCGCCAATGAGCGCGGTGAACAGCCGGGCCATGATCGCGGCGTCGGCAGTGTTGGTGACGACCATCTCGTCGAAGGCGAGGCAGCGCACGTCCTGGGCCAGATCGCGGGCGACCTTGGCGATGGGATCACCGGGATCCTTCGCGCGCCACGCGCGCATCATGCGATCGACCTCCAGCATGAATTCGTGGAAATGGGTGCGTCGCTTCTCCGGGATGCCGAGGCTGTTGACGAACAGGTCCATCAGCATCGACTTGCCGCGACCAACGCCGCCCCACATGTAGACCCCGCGGGGCTGGTTCTGCTTGCGGGCGAAGAATTGCGAGAGCAGGCCGCCCGAAGTCTCCGCCTCCAGGTCTTTCTGCAGCGCGCTCAGGCGCTCCGCCGCCTTGCGCTGATCGGGGTCGGCCTTGAGCTCGCCACTGGCCACCAACCGCTCATAGCGCGCCAGCATGCCGCTCATCGCGGGGGAAACTTCCTGATGATGCCGCTGAACGCCGCGACGCAATCCTCGTCCTGCACCACGTCGCCGCGGACGAATACGAGCTTGCTAGTCTCGCGCTTGATCTCGGTCACGGCGTCGAGTGGGCGGTTGGGGTCGCCAGCGCCGATGAACTGGGTCGAAAGCTCGAGCGTGACCGAGGGTCCGGCATTGCCGCTGCCAATCACATGCATAGTGGTGAACAGCGAGATGTCGATCAGCGAGAGCGTGATCGCACCGTGGATAATGCCCTGTAGATTTTCATGCTTGCGCTCCGGAAACATGCGCAGGCGGCACTTATCGCCTTCCTTGCGCGTGATGAGCTTGCCCATCACCGCGCCGTTGAACAGCGTGTCGTCCTTCAGATTCCAATGGTGCCAGCCCGGATTTTCCGGATCGGGCCGGTGGTCGAAGACGTCTTCCTTCAGCGCCACGAGGCTAGATCGCCCGTTCGGCCATCATCTTCTTGGTTTCGGCAATCGCCTTGGCCGGCGAAAGCCCCTTGGGGCAGACATTCGCGCAGTTCATGATCGTGTGGCAACGATAGAGCCGGAAGGGGTCCTCGAGCTGGTCGAGGCGCTCGCCAGTCATCTCGTCGCGGCTGTCGGCCAGCCAGCGATAGGCCTGCAGCAGGATCGCCGGGCCGAGGAACTTGTCGCTGTTCCACCAATAGCTCGGGCAAGAGGTCGAGCAGCAGGCGCACAGGATGCACTCGTACAGGCCGTCGAGCTTCTCGCGCTGCTCGGGCGACTGCAACCGTTCCTTGCCACTGGGCGTCGGGCTGACGGTCTGCAGCCACGGACGGATCGAGGCGTATTGCGCGTAGAAATGGGTGAAGTCGGGCACCAGGTCCTTGATCACGTCCATATGCGGCAGCGGCGTGATGCGGATTTCGCCCTTCAGGTCCTCGATGGCGGTGGTGCAGGCGAGCCCGTTCTTGCCATTGAGGTTCATTGCGCAGGAGCCGCAGATACCCTCGCGGCAAGAGCGGCGGAAGGTGAGTGTCGGATCGACCTCGTTCTTGATCTTGATCAGCGCGTCGAGAACCATCGGCCCGCAATTGTCGAGATCGATCTCGAAAGTGTCGTAGCGCGGGTTCTCGCCGCTGTCTGGATCGTAGCGGTAGATCTTGAACTTCTGGATGCGATTGCCGCCTTCAGCCTTGTGCTCGCGGGACTTGCCCGTGATCTTCGAGTTCTTGGGAAGGGTGAAGGTGGCCATAACGCTCAGAATCCTGTTGCTTTGCGGGACCTATCTAGCGGCTTCGCCCGCGAGAGCAAGCTGCGGGTGTTGAGAGATTCGCGCCGCGTGTTGCTTATGATCGAACGCGCCTCTGCCCTCGGTCATTCCTACTCGATGGAACACATGGAACACGGTTCCAAGGCTGGAAATCCCCGCTGCCCGTGATCCGAAACGAGGCGGATTTATCGTGGAATGCAGCCCAGTAGGAAAGCTGACGATGCGATCTAGGTCGAAGGGTCTGCCGTGGTCGCATCGGCGTCGATCTTGCGCAGCGTAATATACGCCATCAACCCCATGACGACATAGCCAACCGCAGCGCCGATCACGAGGCCCCAGGCAACGCCCTGTTCCTCGTAGTTCTGCACCAGCAGGACAAGCGCGATGCCCGCGGTCAGCACCGTGACAAAGCGCGCGAACAGCGACAGCCGCGCGCGTCCAGTCGAATGCAGGACCGGTTCGAAGGCCACGCTGGCGAGTTCAAGGCTGGTCACGATCGTCAGCGGAATGAGAATAGTGTAGCCCATTCGGAATTCCTCGCCTCCCAACAGTGCGAGGATGTGACCGCCGACGGCAGAAACGAAGATCACCACTATTGCGCCGCCCACACCTGCGAGCCGCGTGGTTTGCCATGCGAGCTGCCGGAATTCCTGCGTTGCAGAAGCGACGCTGGCACGCGCAATCTCGGCATAGGCCGCGCGGCTGAGCAAGGTCGAAAGCTTGGCCAGACCCTGCGCCAGCTGGTGCGCAAGGCGGTAGATGCCGGCAGCGCTGGTCCCGACGAAATAGCCGACCGCGAGCAGCGGGCCATGGCGGAACACCGCTTCCAGCGTCGCGCTGACATAGGTGATGCCGAAGAACCGGACGAGCCCGGGGTTCTCCTTGCGCGCGTCGAAGGCGGTCCCGAGATATCTGAGCCGGATCGCGCGCGGGCTGAGCTTGCGGGCGACAATCCAGTATACCGCCGCTTCGATCAGATCGATCACCGCCCAGGCGATGAGGAAGCGGATCAGGCTGGGGCCTGTAGCGGCGATGATCCCTGCGGCGAGCAGCCGTCCGGCAGGCACGATGGCTTCGACATATACTGCAATATCAAAGCGATCGAGCGCGCGGACTATGCCCGTTGGTGCCGAAACCAGCGCCCATAGCGCCGCAACGTTGAACCAGAATGCCGTGTCGACGAGCCGAGGGTTGAGATCGAGCTCCGCGGCGAACTGGTAGAAAACGACATAGGCGATCGCGCAGCCGATGATTGCGCCCACCACGTCGAGGATGAAGGCCATCATGCTGAGGCGGCCGAAGCCGGCCCAATCGTGGTCGTGGATATGCTGGACGCCGAATCTCACCACCGTTCGCCAGGTCTGGAACCCGGCAATCGCGATGAGCGCCTGTGCGGTACCGAAAATCAGCGCAAAGTGCCCGAAATCCTTGAGGCCGAGCGAACGGGTAAGAATCGCGAGATAGATCAGCGAACAGACCGCGCCAAAGCCCTTGCCGCCGATAAGCCAGGCGACATTCTTGAGCATCCGCGATAGCAGCGAGCGTGGCTCGTCCGGGGTCTGGGCGTTAGCTTCCATAAAAATTGCGCTTTGGACGAGGCTTAGGTCGCGCGCAAGCACCGCGCGACAGCTAGCCACAGTGCGCCGATCATTGCGACATTGGCTCGCTGGTTATAAAGGGCGGCGCCATGATTGAACATGCTATCCTTCTAAGCGCAGGACAAGGCTCCCGTCTGTTGCCGCTGACCGCAGAACGCCCCAAGTGCTTGATCGACTTCTCGGGCAAGACCCTGATCGAATGGCAGATCGAGATGCTGGCGCGCGGCGGCGTGAAGCGCATTGACATCGTGACCGGCTTCATGACCGACATGGTCGAGGAAATGGTAACACGGATCGACGATCCGCGCGTGGAGGTGACTTGCCACTTCAATCCGTTCTTCAAGGTAGCCGACAACCTCGGCTCGTGCTGGATCGTCCGCGAGGAAATGAAGGGCGATTTCCTGATCCTCAATGGCGATACGCTCGTGTCCGAAGATATCGTGCGCAAGGTGCAGGAAGGTTCTGATTGGCCGATTGCGGTCACGGTCGACGTCAAGCACGCTTATGACAGCGACGACATGAAGGTCAGCCGGGGTGAGAACGGCGGCCTCGCGCGGATCGGCAAGACACTGACCGCCGAGGAAAGCAATGCGGAATCGATCGGCTTCCTGGCCTTTCGCGGCGAAGGGGCCGAACTGTTCCGCGAGACAGTCCGCGAGACCATGCGCACGCCCGACGGCGTCAATCACTGGTATCTCAAGGTGATCGACATGATCGCATCGAGCGGCAAGGTTGGCACCAAGTCGATCGAGGGGATGGATTGGGCCGAGGTCGATTTTCTCAACGATATCGAGATTGCCAGCGCGTTGACCGATCGCTGGGTCGCGCAGGGCTGATCACGCCAGGAGCGGGTTCAGCGCGGCCTTCAGCTGGGCGATCTGCATATCGGTGAGCGCAACCGCGCTGCCGAGATCGGGCAGTTTCGGCCAGCCCGCGTCGAAAAATGCGACGCCGCCGAAATCGCGCGATCCCTCGTAGCGCGGGATCACGTGGAAGTGCACATTGGGGTCGACCATCATCAACATCAGGTAGTTGATCTTGGAGTAGTCGACGAAACGCTTGAGTGCGTCCTCGATCGCCTTGGTTGCCTCGGCCAGTTCGGCATGCGCAGCGGGCGGCAAGGCGGAGAAATCGGTGGCATCCGACTTGGCCGCCAGCACCAGGCTGCCCAAGGTGGGCTGGGCGGGACGCAGCAAGACGACCCAATGCTCGAATTCGCGCAGCAGCGTGCTTGGAAAACCGAATTTCTCGATGGTCTCGTTCATGCGTCATCTCCCGCCAGCCAACTCGTCAGCTGAGAGCCCTTCCGGGCACGCGCGATCTCGGCCTGGATCAATTGTATCACATGGACGACGAGCGATGCGACGCTCCACCAGGCGACCGCGATGATGCCGAGATCGGGCCGACCAAACAGCATCGAGACGAACAGGATCACCATGTTGGGATTGCGCCGCGCGGTAATCAGCCGGAACTGGCTGTCGAAACGGCGCCAGACATGGATATGCATCATGCCGTTGCGACGCATGAACACGCCCTCGATCAGCCGCTGGACGAGATAGCCTCCCTGGATCGCGCCCTGCGCAAGCCAGAAGGTCGTCGTGTCGAGGGCAAGCCCCCAATAGACTAGGCCCGTCGCCCAGAACCACCACCAGAAGGGCGGATGCACGAGGTCGATCCCATGGTCGAATATATTGCCCCACCAGCTTGAGGTGATGGTGCAGCGGGCGAGCTTGCCGTCGACCGTGTCGAGTACCATGAACACCAGCCCCATCGCCATTCCGGCCCAGTAATGACCATAGGCAAAGGCGACGGTGGCTGCGACGCACAGGATGGCTCCGATCGCGGTCACCATGTTCGGCGTCATGCCGATCCTGGCGGCGATGCGGGTCAGGACCAGCGCCCATTCGGGCCACAAATACTTGGTGAGGATGTCGGTCACGCCCTTGTAGGCGCCGAAATAGCTGGCGCGCTCGATCGCGCGTACTGTGCCGGGTTCGAGCGGCATCAGGAACGGCGTTTCGCGCTTCCTCAGCTGCTTGTTCTCGATCGTCGGGCCGTCTTCAAAACGCAGGACTTCAAGCTGCGAGATGTCGGACATGGCCTGCGAACCCAGCATTGCCTCGCGCAAACGATCCGCTTCGGCACCGTCACGGGCATGGGCGAGGGCGGGTACGCCGCCAAGTGTCAGCACCATCCCGGGGTGCGCGGCGATATGCCTCACCCACGCCGGATCTGCGACATCCTGCGCGTTGACGAGCACCACCGCATCAGGGGCCGTGCCGTCATAACCGTTCGCATTGCCGATGCGCCGGTGCCGTTCCTGATTGGTCAGGCCCCATAGCCCGGTGGGATTGGTGCCCACGGTTTCGATTGCGGGATTGCCTTGTTCGCTAGCCATGCTGCGCGATTAAGCGGCGCGGCGGCGCGGGGCAATGCCCGGATTGCGATCTCGCGGAAAGATTGCGTTCCGGGCTGTCAGTTGGTCGCGGTCGCGGCTAATGCGGGCACCGATGGAGGAGAATACAGCCCCCTTTGCGGCCCTCGTGCTCGCAGGCACGCGCCCCGGCGGCGATCCCCTGGCGCACGAACTGGGCGTTCCGCACAAGGGGTTGATAGAATTCGGCGGTGAGGCATCGCTCGCACGGGTTGTCGCGGCGCTGCGGCAAGCGGGCGCAGCGAGAATCGCGGTCTCGTGCGATGAGGCCGGACCCATCGCGCGGCTCGCGCTTGATCTTGGCGCGGAAACTCTGCCGGCTGCACGTGGACCAAGCGGCTCGGCGCTGGCGGCACTTGCGGCAATGGGCGCACCCATGCTCGTTACCACCAGCGACCACGCGCTGCTGCGCCCCGAATGGGTGCGGCAATGCCTGCGCGACACGCCGGGCGACGCCGATCTTGGTGTGATGCTGGCCGAACGCGCGGTAATCGAACGCGCCGTGCCGGGCAGCCAGCGCACCTTTCTGAAGTTTGCCGACGGTCAGTGGTCGGGCTGCAACCTGTTCTTCCTGCGCACGGACCGCGCGAAGGAGGCAATGCTGCTGTGGAATCGCCTGGAACAGGATCGCAAGCAGCCTTGGCGCATGGCGTTCCGCATCGGCATCGGGATGTTGCTGCGCTATCTCACCGGAGGCCTGAGCATGGCGAACGCGATCGAACGAGTCGGCAAACGCATCGGGATCGAGGCGCGCCTCGTCAGCGCGGAAGACGGGCTGGCGGCGGTGGATGTCGACAAGATGCGCGATGTCGAACTGGTCCGCTCGCTCGTCGAATCTGCCTAGAGGTCGATTTTCGTTTGCGAATCGCGTCAATCGGCTAGTCTCTCCTGGGGCATCGGCCGGTGGGAGAGTGGGCGATGGGTTTGCAGGGCTGGTACGATCGGCATGTCATGCCGCGATTGGTCACGTTTGCCTGCTCGCAGGGCCAGATCATGAAGCGCCGTTCTCAAGTCGTCCCGCTGGCAACGGGCGACGTGTTCGAGCTTGGCTGCGGTGGCGGCCTCAATCAGGAATTCTACGACACCGAAGCGATCTCGAGTTTTTCGGGGATCGATCCGCACGGCGGTTTGCTCGAGGGCGCGCGCGAGCGCGCTCGGGCCAAGGGCTGGGAAGTCGATATTCGCGAGGGGAAGGGCGAAGCGATACCCTTTTCCGACAGCAGCTTCGACACCGTCGTCTGCACCTTCACTCTGTGTTCGGTGGATGAGCCGGCGCAGGTGCTGGGCGAGATGCGACGAATCCTCAAGCCAGGAGGGCGGTTGCTGTTCCTCGAGCATGGCCGCGCCCCGGATCCCGACGTTCTCAAATGGCAGGAACGGATCGAGCCCGTGTGGAAGCGGATCGGCGGCGGGTGCCACCTGACCCGCCCGATCGGTTCGGCAATGCGCGGGGCCGGGTTCGAAGTTGAGCCTCTGGGCCAGGGCTACCTGCCGAAAAGCCCAAAGTTTGCGGCGTGGAACGAGTGGGGAATCGCCCGAAAAGCGGGCGTCTGACGCCATAGAAAAAGGGCGCGAAACCGAAGTGCCGCGCCCTTAATCAATATCAGTTCAAGAACTTATTCGCCGAAGGTGCGTTGCCACCAACCGCGGCGCGATTTTCCTTCATCGTCGTTCTCGGCAGTGCCGTTGTTCTCGTTCGAGGCTTCGGCCTGGGTTTCGGACGGCGCCTCTTCCGCCTTCTTCGCCTTGGGCGCCGCGCGCTTGCGCGCCGGCTTCTTCGGCTTGTCTTCTGCCGGGGCCTTGTCGGTCTTTTCCGCGCCGACGACCGCGATGTCCTCGGTCAGCTGTTCCTTGACCTCTTCGACGGCTTCTTCGACCTTCTTCTTCCGTGGGGCCCGCTTGCGCTTGGGCTTCTCGGCCTTCGCTTCATCGGCGGTGTCTTCAACCGGTTCGCTCGGCGCTTCCTCGGCAGGCTTTTCAGCCTTCTTGCGACGAGTACGCTTCGCCTTCGGTTTGGGCTCTTCCTGTTCGTCCGAACTGTCGGCCTCGGTTGCCTCTTCCGGGCTGCCGACGACTGCCATGTCCTCCGTTACCTGCTCGGCTACTTCGTCGAGCTGTTCGGCATCCTCGGCAGTCACTTCCTCGCCATCGCCCCGGTTCTTGCGCCGCCTGCGACCGCCACGGCTGCGGCGACGCTTCTTGCGCGGCGCTTCGTCGCCGTCATCGGAGGGACTGTCACGACGTTCCTGTTTTTCGGAATCGTCATCCTCATCCTGGTCCTCGGCGTCATCGCCTTCGTCCTGACGATTCTTGTTGCGACCACGCCCGCCGCGGCGGCGACGGCGACGCTTCTTGCGTCCGGCATCGTCATCGTCGCGATCATCGTCATCCTCGTCCTCGTCGATGATCTCGTCTTCGTCGTCATCGTCGTCGACGATCGGGTCGAAACGCGGAGCGGCTGAAGGACGTGGCCCCCCGCTCGAAACCGACATCTTGGCCCCTTCGTCCTCGCCCTCAGGGACGACTTCGACGCTGACGCCGTAGCGTTCCTCGATCTCGGCAAGGTCCGAGCGCTTGGCGTTGAGGAGGTAGATCGCCGCCTCGGTGCTGGCACCAAGCCGGATGATCGTGCCTTTACCCTTGGCGGCTTCATCCTCGATCAAGCGCAGGGCCGAAAGGCCGGCCGAAGAGGCCGTGCGCACGAGGCCGGTGCCGTCGCAATGCGGGCAATCGCGCGTGGTCGCTTCGAGCACACCGGTGCGCAGTCGCTGGCGGCTCATCTCCATCAGGCCAAAGCCCGAGATGCGACCGACCTGGATGCGCGCGCGATCGTGCTTGAGCGCTTCCTTCATCGCCTTTTCGACTTTGCGGATGTTGGAGTTGTACTCCATGTCGATGAAGTCGATCACGACGAGGCCGGCCATGTCGCGCAACCTCAACTGGCGGGCGATTTCACGCGCGGCTTCGAGGTTGGTGGACAGCGCCGTTTGCTCGATCCCGTGTTCCTTGGTCGAGCGGCCCGAGTTGATATCGATCGAGACCAGGGCCTCGGTCGGGTTGATCACGAGGTAACCACCCGATTTGAGCTGCACGACCGGATCGTACATCGCCCGTAACTGGTCTTCCGCACCGTAGCGCTGGAACAGCGGAACCGGATCGGAATAGGCTTTCACCCGGCGGGCGTGGCTCGGCATAAGCAGCTTCATGAACTGCTTGGCCGATTTGTAGCCTTCCTCGCCCTCGACGACGACCTCTTCGATTTCCTTGTTGTAGATGTCGCGGATCGCCCGCTTGATGAGGTCGCTGTCAGAATGGATCAGCGTAGGCGCGGTCGAGGCGAGTGTTTTCTCGCGGATTTCGTCCCACAGGCGCGCGAGGTAATCGAAGTCGCGCTTGATCTCGGGCTTCGTGCGGCTGAGGCCCGCGGTGCGAACGATCAGGCCCATGGTCTTGGGCAGTTTAAGGTCGCCGACGATCGACTTGAGCCGCTTGCGGTCGCTGGCCGAACTGATCTTGCGGCTGATCCCGCCGCCATGCGACGAATTCGGCATGAGCACGGTGTAGCGGCCCGCGAGGCTGAGGTAGGTCGTCAGTGCTGCGCCCTTGTTGCCGCGCTCTTCCTTGACGACCTGGACCAGCAGCACCTGGCGGCGCTGGATGACGTCCTGGATCTTGTAGCGCCGGCGCAGCGCCTGGCGCCGGGCACGCACTTCGTCGACTTCCTTGGCGCGGCTTTTGCCACCGCCCTGGCGCCGACCGCGACCGCGGCGACCGCGGCCCCGGCGATCGTTCTTGCCGTTCGATTCCCCGGAGTCCTCTTCGTCGGCTTCGGACGACTCATCCTCGTCGGAATCGTCATCCTCGTCCTCGTCGTCGCCATTGCCATCAACATGGCCGTCTTCGATCGTCGAGACGCGGTCCTTTTCGGAAGTGTCGATTTCCTCGAGCCCGTCTTCGGCAAGGTCCTCGACCAGGGCCTCGGAGCTTTCGTCCTCGGCATCGTATTCCTCGCCCGGCATTTCGCCGCGCTCTTCCTCTTCGGCGCGCAGGCGAGCTTCTTCTTCGGCCGCCTCTGCCTCTTCGGCGAGCAGGCGTTCACGATCGGCCTGGGGTATCTGGTAATAGTCGGGGTGGATTTCGCTGAAAGCGAGGAAGCCGTGGCGGTTGCCGCCAAAATCGACGAAGGCCGCCTGCAGCGATGGTTCTACTCGGGTTACCTTGGCGAGGTAGATGTTACCCTTGATCTGCTTGTGTTCGGCAGATTCAAAATCAAATTCTTCGATCCGGTTGTTTTTGACTACTGCCACCCGTGTTTCTTCCGGGTGGCGCGCGTCGATTAGCATGCGCGTTGCCATTATGAATTCTCCGGGCGCATCCGGGCGGTGACGAAGCCGTTACCCGAGTGCGCGCATATGTGTGGGAACCGGCGACGATCAGCGTCTGCCCGGTCTTGTTTATTCGGCCCCGGGCCTGTGGCCAGCGGGGCGAAAGCTGCGTGTCTGCAGGGAAGCGATCGCAAATTGTGTGTGCGGCCCGGCCCGAAAAGACAGGGACATGCGCCTGGCACATCGTCTGAATTTGCGGGGAGGGAATTCGATTCACTGCATCAACCTGTCTTGATTTCCTTGCAAAAATGTTCCGCAAGGATGCCGGCGAAGCTGTCGGGCGCTGCTCAAACGGGAGCGGCCTGGTTCGACCTTTTCTCGGCTACAGCCTGCTAGCACCGTGCATTACACCTCGCAACTATATTGCGCTTGAGCTTGCCATAGCCCTAACGATGATCTGCGATGTCCCTGCGATTGCACCTCGGTCTGATGTTCCTCGCGCCAATCCTCGTGCTGATGGGGCTTTCGGCGAGTGGATTGAGATTGCCCGTGCCCGAGTTCGGGCGCGAGTATGTGCTGAGGTTCCTGTTGCCCGGCGACGGCGAACTGGCACTTCCGTCCATCCTCGGCTCGCGCGACGACAGCCGACCGCTCGTCGTGATCGATGCCGGGCATGGCGGGAGAGATCCGGGCGCCACTGGTTCGGGCGTCCGCGAGAAGGATATCGTCCTCGGTCTCGCGCTGGCCCTACGTGACGAGTTGGTTGCCAGCGGCGGCATTCGGGTCGCACTGACGCGCGACGATGATCGCCTGCTGGCGCTCGACGAGCGGCCCGAGATTGCGCGCCGACTTGGCGCAGACCTGTTCATCTCGATCCACGCCGATTCAGCGGGCGAGCAGGAGGCGGTAACCGGTGCCAGCGTCTACACGCTATCGAGCAAGGCTTCGTCGCAGGCGGCGGCACGTTTTGCGGCACGCGAGAACGATGCGGACCGGGTCAACGGCCTGTCGATCGAAGGTCAGAGCGAAGAAGTGAGCGCGATCCTGGTCGAGCTTTCACAGCGGCGCACGCAGGAGGTGTCCGATGAGTTCGCGCGCCTCGTTATTCGCGAAGGTGAGGGGAAGATCCAGTTTCACCCCCAGGCGAAGCGTTCGGCCACGCTCGCGGTGCTACGCGCCCCCGATGTTCCCTCGGTCCTGTACGAGGCCGGTTTCGTGACCAATCCGTCCGATGCCGAGCGCCTGACTTCGCCCGCGGGGCGCGAGCGATTTGCCGATGTCATGGGCCGCGCCATACGGGTCTATTTCGCGCGGCGCAGCGCGACCGCGACGACATCCTCCTGACCCGCTCGAATTTTGCATTCATCGCACGGCAAATCCTGTGGCCTATGGCGATTTTTGCGTGCTAAGAGGCTGGCCAAATCATGGAAGAACAATCGACAGTCGAATACGCCCGCTATCGCCTGAGGCGTGACAGCAACGCCGCGTTGGAGTGGTTTCGAAGCAATTGGCGCGAACATCGCCTGTTCCGCTGGGGTGCCCGGGCGCTCGCCGCGGCGGTCGTGCTGGCGATTGTCATCTGGGCATTGCTGGCGCGCGATCTTCCCGATGCCGAATCGCTGGTGGATTACGAGACTCCGCTGCCGACCGTCGTGCGCGGGATCGATGGTGAAATCGTCCATTCCTATGCCCGCGAACGACGCGTGCAGCTGCAGTATATTGATTTCCCGCAACAGATGATCGAGGCGTTCCTGTCGGCGGAGGACAAGACCTTCTTCAGCCATGGCGGTGTCGACCTTACCGGGACCGCCAACGCCGTGTTCGACTATGCGGTCAAGTTCGGTTCGGGCGAGCGCGCGGTGGGCGGCTCGACCATTACCCAGCAGGTCGCCAAGAACCTGCTGCTGGGCGATGAGTATTCGGTGACGCGCAAGCTTAAGGAGATGATCCTTGCCCGGCGCATCGAAGGGGTTCTCACCAAACAGGAAATCCTCGAACTCTATCTCAACGAAATCCCGCTCGGTCGGCGCAGCTTCGGCGTGCAAGCCGCCGCTCGCGCCTATTTCGACAAGGACGTGGGCCAGCTCGAACTGCACGAGATGGCTTTCTTGTCGATCCTTCCAAAGGCGCCGGAGCGCTATGGCCGCAAGGCAAACGAGCAACTCGCCATCACGCGGCGGAATTTCGTGCTCGGCCAGATGGAAGACAACGGTTTCATCAATGCCGAACAAATGCGCGAGGCGCAGGCAAAGCCGCTGGGCCTGGTCACACAGCGACGCGAGCGCTCGGTCGATGCAGGCTACTTCCTCGAGGAGGTGCGGCGCCAATTGATCGAGCAATTTGGAGAGACCGCGGAAACCGGTCCGAACAGCGTTTATGCGGGCGGCCTGTGGGTGCGCACCTCGCTCGATCCCGAATTGCAGGAAGCGGCGCGCGACGCCCTGCGGGCTGGATTGCTGCGCTATCATGGCAACCGCGGGTGGACCGGCCCGATCGCGACGATTGACGTGAGCGAAGGCAATTGGGCCGGCCAGCTTGCCAGCTCCTATCTCGGGATCGGCTACAAGGATTGGCGCGTCGGCGTGGTTACCCGGCGTAGCGGGTCCTCGGCCAGCATCGGGTTTTCCGACGGTTCGGAAGCCCCGCTTTCAGGTCTGCCCGACAAACTCAAGGCGGGCGATATCATCGCGGCCGCACCGCAAGGCAGCGGCTATGTCGTGCGCACAATCCCCGAGGTATCGGGCGGCTTCCTGGCCGAGGCCGTGCAAACCGGCCGGGTGCTGGCCATGCAGGGTGGCTTCGACAATCGCCTCTCCGACTTCAACCGCGCGACCCAGGCGCAGCGCCAGCCCGGCTCGACCATCAAGCCCTTCGTCTATGCGACCGGTCTCGAGACCGGGATGACGCCGGCGAGCGAAGTGCCCGACCAGACGTTCTGCTTCTACCAGGGGGCGAACCTCGGCGAGAAGTGCTTCCGCAACTTCGGCGGTGGGGGTGGCGGCGTCCACACCATGCGCTGGGGCCTGGAGCAGTCACGCAACCTGATGACCGTCCATATCGCGATGGAAGCGGGCATGCCCGAGGTGATCAAGACGTTCGAAAGCGTCGGGATCGGCTCCTATGAGCCCTATCCTGCTTTTGCACTGGGTGCCGGTGACACCACCGTGGGCAAGATGGTCAACGCCTATGCCGCCCTCGCCAATCATGGACGTCTGCACGAGCAGACGGTCATCGACTACGTGCAGGATCGCCGCGGCAACGTGATCTGGCGCGCCGACAAGCGGAAGTGCGAAAGCTGCAACATGCCGCAGTGGGATGGCAAGGCGATGCCCCGCTTCGGCCCGCAGGGCAGGCCGACGATGGATCCACGCACCGCCTACCAGGTCATCCACATGCTCGAAGGCGTCGTCACGCGCGGTACTGCCGTTCGCTTGCGCGACCTCGACCTGCCGTTGTTCGGCAAAACGGGGACGACTTCCGGCCCTACCAACGCATGGTTCGTCGGTGGCTCGCCCGAAATCGTCGCCGGCATGTACGTCGGCTTCGACCAGCCGAGAAACCTCGGCGGTTGGGTACAGGGCGGCAACACGGCGGCGCCGATCTTCAAGGACTTTGTGCAAGCGACCAGGAAGCGCTGGAAGGACGAACCGGCAGTTGCCCCCACCGGCATTCGCATGGTCCGGATCGATCGCCGTTCGGGCAAGCGCGTGTTCGACGCCTGGCCGACCGACGATCCGCTCGCCTCGGTAATCTGGGAGGCATTCAAGCCGGACACCGAACCGCCACGGGCCACCCGCCAAGACGAGATTGCCGCGAGGCGCAACGAGATCCTCGAGCTGATCCGCCGCGGAAGAGGTGGCGGAGAGCAGCAGGTCGTGGCGACAGACGGCGATGGCCAACCGCGAGATTTCGTCGAGGACCAGGGCGGTATATACTGACGCGCACCAGTTCGCGGGAAGGATGATAAAGCGATGACCAGGATCTTGAAGACAATCGCCATGGGCGCAGCATTGGCGCTGGGACTTTCGGCCCCCGCGTCGGCAGAACTGAGCAAGGGCGCTTTCGCCCCGGGCTTCAGCACCCAGGTTGCGCTGGCCGGCAAGCAGTCCGGTTTTTCGCTTCGCGCCGCGCTGGCGAAGGGGCCGGTGGTTCTCTATTTCTATCCCAAGGCGTTCACGAAGGGCTGCACCCTCGAGGCCAATGCATTCGCCGAAGCGATGGACGAATTCAAAGCTGCCGGGGCAACCGTTGTCGGCATGTCCAACGACGATATCGCGACGCTCAAGCGGTTCAGCACGGAAGAATGCCGTGACGCCTTCGCCGTCGGTGTGGCCAGTCCTCAACTGATAAAAGCCTATGATGTGGCGCTGATCAGGGATGGCAAGGACTCGGGTGTGGCAAATCGCACAAGCTACGTCATTGCCCAGAACGGCAAGATCGTTCTGGTGCATTCGGACCTGGACTATCGCGACCATGTCCGGCTGACACTCGATGCGGTTCGCCAACTGAACAAAGGACGCAGGTAGCGGCCCCAACGATCCCGGGTCCGCTTTACTTTCACGGCGCCTCCGCCTAGCGGGCCAACACATTTTTTTCGAAGGATTTGCCATGCGTGCCGAAGGGCAGGCCCATATTGATCGGATCGAAGCGGCTCTCAAGCTCGTGCGCCAATCGCTCGACTGGGAGCGTGCCTTGCGTCGGCTCGACGAGCTGAACGCGCGCGTGCAGGATCCGACGCTGTGGGACAATCCCAAGGAAGCGCAGGCCATCAGCCGCGAGCAGAAACAGCTCGAGACCGCAGTGAATACGGTCAACGAGATTTCTTCGGAGATGGCGGACGCGATCGAGTTCGTGGAGATGGGCGAGGCCGAGGGTGACGACGATGTGGTCCGTGAAGGGCTCGCAAGCCTGGAAGGTCTCGCCAAGCGTGCCGATGCTGACAAGGTCCATGCGCTGCTTTCGGGCGAGGCCGACGGCAACGATACCTATCTCGAAATCCACGCTGGCGCCGGCGGCACGGAGAGCCAGGATTGGGCCGAAATGCTCCTGCGCATGTATTCCCGATGGGCCGAGCGGCGCGGGTTCAAGGTCGAGACGGTCGAATACCAGGCGGGCGAGCAGGCCGGAATCAAGTCCGCAACGCTGCTGATCAAGGGCGAAAACGCTTATGGTTATGCCAAGACCGAAAGCGGGGTGCACCGGCTCGTCCGGATCAGCCCCTATGACAGCTCGGCCCGGCGCCACACCAGCTTCTGCTCGGTTTGGGTCTATCCCGTGATCGACGACGATTTCGAGATCGAGATCAACGAGAGCGACCTCAAGATCGACACCTACCGCGCCTCGGGCGCTGGCGGGCAGCACGTCAACACGACGGACTCTGCCGTCCGCATCACCCACCAGCCGACCGGCATCGTGGTTGCGAGCCAGAACGACCGCAGCCAACACAAGAACCGTGCGACCGCGATGAACATGCTCAAGGCCCGGCTGTATGAGCGCGAGATGGCGGAACGCGAGGCCGCGGCCTCGGGCGAGTACCAGGAGAAGAGCGAGATTGGTTGGGGCCACCAGATCCGCAGCTATGTCCTGCAGCCGTACCAAATGGTGAAGGACCTGCGCACTGGCGTGACCTCGAGTTCGCCGGATAGCGTGCTCGACGGCGCGATCGACGACTACATTTCTGCCGCACTCGCCCAGCGCGTAACTGGAGAAAAGGTGGAAGTGGAGGACGTCGAGTAATGTTTCGTTCCGCGTCGGCGTTGCTTCTGCTGGGTGGCTTGACCGCATGCCAACCCGGTGCAGAACAATCCGACCGTCCCGAGACTTCCCTGGAGTTTCCGCAGCCCGATCGGCCCGTGTCTGAAACGGTGGCGACGGATTTCTCGACCGAAGACGCCCGCGACAGCCGCGGTGAGGCGCAGAAGGTGATGGACCTCGCGAATATCAGCACCGGGATGACGGTGGCCGATATCGGCGCAGGTGAGGGCTATTACACCGTACGATTGGCCGAACGAGTGGGCGAGGGCGGCCGGGTACTGGCGCAGGATATCGATCGCGAAGCGCTGGGCCGGCTTGGCGACCGCGTCGAGCGCGAACGGTTGGACAATGTCTCGATCAAGCTCGGCAGCGAAGATGATCCGCAGCTTCCGGTCGACAGTTTCGACCGAATCTTCCTGGTCCACATGTATCACGAGGTGAGCGAACCTTACGCCTTCCTCTGGCGGTTATGGCCCGCGCTGACCGAGGAAGGCGAGGTGATCGTGGTCGATTCCGATCGGCCGACCGATCAGCATGGAATTCCTCCTCTCCTGCTGTCATGCGAGTTCGAAGCGGTCGGTTACCGGCTCGTCGAATTCGTCGAGAAACCCGATATTCGCGGATACTTCGCGCGCTTCGAAAGAGGCGCCACGCGCAAGAATCCTTCTGAAATCAAGGCCTGCCGGGTGGACCTCGCCGCCTAGGCGACAGCGTCCACATCTTCGCGGAAGAAAAGCCTACGCAAGCAGGGGATTTGTAGGCTAGGGGCAAAGCAACGACCGGTCGACGGTGAAATCCGCGGCCCATAGGGGAGCTTTTAATTGTTCAAGGGACTTAAACCCATCGTTTATGGGGGTCGCGAGGTTTGGCCTTTGGTCGAAGGCGGCAAGGGTGTTTCGGCGACCAATCACGCATCGAGCGGAGCCTGGGCCGCCGCGGGAGGCATCGGCACGGTCAGCGCAGTGAATGCCGACAGCTACGACGAAGACGGCATTCCCATTCCGCAGGTCTACCCGCAGTCCACGCGCAAGGAGCGCTTCGAACAGCTCGTCCGTTACGGGATCGATGGCGCCACCGAACAGGTCAAGCGCGCCTATGAAATCGCTAACGGCCAAGGCGCGATCAACATCAACGTCTTGTGGGAAATGGGCGGCGCCCAGCAGGTGCTCGAAGGCGTGCTGGAAAACTGCAAGGGGCTGGTCACCGGCGTCACCTGCGGCGCGGGCATGCCGTACAAGCTGGCCGAGATCGCGGCGCGCTATAACGTCAATTACCTCCCTATCATCAGTTCGGCCCGCGCTTTCCGCGCCCTGTGGAAGCGCAGCTATTCCAAGGTTCCGGAACTGATGGCTGCAGTGGTCTACGAAGATCCGTGGTTGGCGGGCGGTCACAACGGACTGTCCAATGCCGAGGATCCCCGCAAGCCCGAAGATCCCTATCCGCGCGTCAAGGCGCTACGCGAAACGATGCGCGCCGAAGGGGTTTCAGAAGACACCGCCATCGTCATGGCCGGCGGGGTGTGGTTCCTGCGCGAATGGAACGACTGGATCGACAATCCTGAGCTCGGCAAGATCGTGTTCCAGTTCGGTACGCGTCCGCTGCTGACCAAGGAAAGTCCGATCCCGCAGGTGTGGAAGGACATGCTGCGCACGGTCGAGCCGGGCGACGTGCTGCTGCACAAGTTCTCGCCGACGGGCTTCTATTCCTCCGCGGTCAAGACGCCCTTCCTCTACGACCTTATGCACCGGTCGGAGCGGCAGATCCCGATCTTCAAGCGCGACGAGGAAGAGGGCACGATCCCGCTGCTCGATCATGGCAAGGCGAAATACTTCTTCGTCCACCCCGGCGACCAGCGCAAGGCGCTCGCCTGGATCCATGAAGGCTTCACCGAGCCGATGAAGACGCCAGACAATACGGTGGTTTTTGTGACGCCCGAAAGCGCGGAGCAGATCCGTGCCGACCAGCAAGGCTGCATGGGCTGCCTGTCGCATTGCCAGTTCTCGAGCTGGAAGGATCACGACGATCACACCACCGGTCGCCTCGCCGATCCGCGCAGCTTCTGCATCCAGAAGACGCTGCAGGACATCGCGCACGGCGGCGATCCGGACGAGAACCTCGCCTTCGCGGGCCATGCGGCTTACCGCTTCAAGCAAGACCCGTTCTACTCGAACAACTTCACGCCGACAGTCAAGGAACTGGTCGAGCGCATTCTGACCGGCGACTGATCCCGGACAAGGCGAAACCCGCACCGGGGAGCCGTCGAAGCTCTCCGATGCGGGGATCTCTTTGGGTGTGTAGCTTCAGGCGGCCTTGAGCGCCTGCACGTCATCTGCACCGAGGCGGTTGCCTCCGATCGCCCAGTCGCCCTGTTCGACCTCCATGATGCGAACCCAGGTCACCTGGCGCATTCCTTCGCCTTCGACCTTGATCATGGCTTCAGTGACATTCTCGATCAGCTCGGCCTTTTCCTCGGCGGTGAAGACGTCCTTGATCACATCGATAGTTACGAGCGGCATATTTTCCTCCATTCAAAGTTTGGTCCGGATCGCTCTTGATCCGATGCCCCCTTGATATCCGCGCCAATCTGGGGATGCTTGGAGAGGGTCTGGAGATTTCATGGAGATTGCCTCCATAAATGCCGTCAGATGTCGTCCTTTACCGGTTTGATCGTTTCGAACTCGATCCCGCGCGCTTCGAGTTGCGCGAAGGCGGGGTGCCGGTGCAGATCGAGCCCCAGGTGCTTTCGCTGCTGCTGTTGCTCGTCGCCAATGCCGAGCGCATGGTCGACAAGGATGAGCTGATCGAGAAAGTTTGGGGCGGGCGCATCGTGTCGGAGACAGCGGTCTCCTCGCGCATCAAGTCGGCGCGGCAAGCAATCGGCGACGATGGCAAAGCCCAGCGCCTGATCAGGACGGTGCACGGGCGCGGGTTCCGCTTTGTCGGCAAACTGGAAACGGAGCTGCGACAGCAACGCGGACAATGGGAAACTGCGCCCACACGTGACGCACCGTTGGCCGAGCACGAGACGACGCGGCCATCGATCGCAGTACTGCCGTTTCGTATCGTAGGCGAGCCGGGCCGCTTCGATTTCATGGCGGCAGCACTGCCCGATGAACTCATCACCGACCTTGCTCGCTTGCGTTATCTCTTCGTCATTGCTCGCGGTTCTTCGTTCCGGTTCAACAGCGGCGATGCCGATTTCGCCGCAGTGGGTACCACGCTCAAGGTCCGCTACATCCTGAGCGGGAGCGTCGAGACTGCCGGCAGCGATGTTATCATTCGCGTCGAGCTTTCCGACGTCCGCAGTGGTGGCGTGATCTGGAACGAGCGTTATCGCGGTGCAGCGGACGAGGCGTCGCATTTGCGTGAGACGATCCTCGGCAGCGTCATCGCCAATGTCGAACAGCGCATACCGATGCACGAGGCACAGCGCGCGCGCTTGCTGCCGGATACGCAGCTCGATGCCTGGTCGGCCTATCATCTCGGGCTCGATCACATGTTCCGCTTCAACGGTGCGGACAATCAGCGGGCGGCCGTGTTGTTTGCCCGTGCGGTCGATCAGGACCCGCACTTCGCCCGCGCCTACGGTGGGCTATCCTTCACCCACTTCCAGAACGCATTTCTACATGGCGCGGTCGACCGCGACCGTGAAGTGGCGGCGGCAAAGGCCTTTGCCGAACGCGCGGTGCAAACCGATTCGCTTGATCCATTCGCGCATTTCAATCTCGGCCGGACGCACTGGCTGGAGGGGGATCTCCGCGCGAGCATCACCTCGCTCGAGCACTCGACGGTGCTGAGTCCAAACTATGCTCAAGGTGTCTATGCCAAGGCGTGGGCGGAAACGCTGGCAGGCGAGAGCGAGGCGGGCGACAAGGACGCGGCGCTGGCGCTCGAACTGAGCCCGCTCGATCCGCTGCGCTTTGCAATGGTGGCGACCCGCGCCTTCGCGCATATGACGAGCGGCAATACCGAGGCCGGAGCCGAGCTTGGTGAGCAGGCGGCAAACACTCCCGGGGCGCATCGCCACATCAAGCTGATCGCGGCAATCGGTGCCCACCTCAACGGCGAACCGGACAAGGCGCAGGCGTGGCTGGCGCGATCGCGCCAGTCGGTCGAACCGAGCGCCGCAGAGTTCCTTCAGGCTTTTCCCTTCAGCGAAGGTCCGGCCCGCGAAGTCATCGAGCGCGCGTTAAGGGACCTGGGGCTGTAGATCAGTCCATTTCCCAGCCGCGTTCGCCGTGGCTGGTGATGTCGAGCCCCTCGGTCTCCTCGTCCTTTGAAACACGCATCGGGAACAGCAGGCTGACCATCAGGGCGAGGATCGCGCTCGCGATGGCGCTGTAGACGGCGACGACCGCGATCGCGAAGGCTTGCGAGCCAAGCTGCGTGCCCATGCTCATGCCTTCCGCATAGCCAGTACCGCCGAAAGAGGGCGACAGGAACGCGCCGAGCAGCATGGTGCCGAGCATCCCGCCGATGCCGTGCACGGCGAACACATCGAGCGAATCGTCGATCTTGAGGCGGAATTTCACCAGCTGGATCGCGGCGTAACAGATCACGCCAGCCGCAGCGCCAAACAGGATGGCCGCGCCCGGCGAGATGAACCCGGCGGCAGGAGTTACCGTGGCGAGGCCGGCAATAGCGCCGGTGGCCCAGCCGATGCTGGTCGGCCTGCCGACAGTAAACCGTTCTACCAGCAACCAGACGAGCGCTGCCGAGCTCGCGGCAACATGCGTGTTGATGATCGCGGCCGAGGCATCGTCGGTCGCGGCGAAAGCCGATCCGCCGTTGAAACCGAACCAGCCGACCCACAGCATGGCCGCGCCGATCATGGTGAGCACCGGAGCATGCGGCAGCATCAGGCGGATGGGGAAACCGTCGCGCTTCCCGAGCAGCAAGGCGATGACCAGCGCCGAGACCCCTGCCGTTGTGTGAACTGTGATCCCACCGGCGAAATCGAGCACTCCGAACTGACTTGCGAGCCATCCGCCGCCCCAGACCCAATGCGCGACAGGGGCATAGACCACGAGCCCCCAGAGCGCGCTGAAGCCAAGCACCCAGCCGAAACGGGCGCGGTCGACCCACGCGCCCACCATCAACGCCGGGGTGATGATGGCAAAGGTCATCTGGAACAGCACGAAGGTGCTTTCCGGCATCGAAGTGCCCAATCGCAGGTCGCCGAGATCAATCAGCATCCATGCATTCCCCGCGCCAAGCCAGCCTCCCGACACCTGGCCGAAGGCGAGAGTGTACCCCACCACGACCCACAGGACTGATGCCAAAGCGGCGATCGCGCCGCATTGGAGCAGGACCGAGAGTACGTTCTTGGCGCGGACCAATCCTCCGTAGAACAGGCCAAGCCCGGGCAGGGTCATCATCAGGACGAGCGCAGAGGCTGTGAGGATCCAGGCGCTATCGCCGCTGTCATTGGTTGCGATTGCGGTTTCCTGCGCGGCAACGGCGAAAGGTGTGCTCGCCAGCATCACGAAACATGCGGCCAAACGCTTCATTACCGAATCCTCCCGGCGGTGCGCGAGAACTCTTCGGCGCGCGAACCTTCGCGGGGTTAGGACATTATCACACGGGCGGACAAGTCTGCGCGAAACCTTATTGCCGCAGAATTGCTGGAGGCGACTAAACCAGCCCTTCAAGCACCTGATCGGGCGGGCGATGCCCGTCCATCCAGAAGCGGATATTGGCGATGACCTTCTCGCCCGATGCCTCGCGGCCTTCGGCGGTCGCGCTGCCGATATGGGGCAAGGTCATGACGTTGGGGTGCCGGATCAACCGCGGGTCGACTCGCGGCTCTTCGGGATAGACGTCGAGCCCTGCGCCAAGTAGGTGACCGCTCTCCAGTGCCGCAATCAGCGCTTCCTGGTCGATCAGTTCGCCGCGCGCCGTGTTGATGATCGAGGCGCCGGGCTTCATCAGCGCCAACCTCCGAGCATCGATCATGCCGCGGGTTTCCTCGGTTAGCGGGCTGTGCAGCGTCACGATGTCGGCCTGCGCGAGCAATTCGTCGAGGCTCTCGACATGCCGTGCGTGAAACATGCGCTCGACAGCTTCGGGAAGGCGCTTGCGGTTGTGGTACGCGATCTCGAGGCCAAAGGCGCGTGCGCGGTGCGCCACGGCCTGGCCGATCCGGCCCATGCCGACAATCCCCAGCACCTTGCCGCCGAGTTTGCGTCCCAGCATCCTTGAGGGAGCCCATCCAGTCCATTGCCCGCGGCGGACCAGTTCCACGCCTTCCCGAATGCGTCGGGGCACGCCAATGATCCCGCACATCGCGATGTCAGCCGTGTCATCGGTGAATACGCTTGGCGTGTTGGTGACCATGATCTTGCGAGCTGCTGCCGCCCTGAGATCGATATGCTCGGTCCCCGCGCCGAAACTGGCGATGAGCTTCAACCGTTCGCCCGCCTGGGCAATCATCTCGGCATCGATGCGGTCGGTCACGGTAGGGACCAACACATCGGTATCTTGCATCGCGGCAATCAGTTCGTCGCGCGAGAAGGGGCGATCCTCCTCATTGAGCGTGGTATCGAACAATTCGACCATGCGCGCTTCCACCGCAGGCATCAGGTGGCGGGTCACCACGACCTTGGGTTTGCCCTCGATTGGTTTGCGCATCGTCGCTGCAGTCTCTGCCATGAGAGCGGGCTAGGGCCTAGGCACGGCCTCGGTCAAGCGGCGAACGATGGTCGCTTGAAGGAAGTGGGGCGAGGGCGCTATAAATCGCAAAGATATGAAGCACCTCTCCATCTTCCTTGCATGCTCTTGCGCGTCCCTCCTGGCTGTTCCGCTGACTGCGCAAAATCGCGAAACCCCCTATTGGGCCTCGATCCGGGCCAGTGAGCTCAACATGCGCGTCGGCCCCAGCGCGGATTACCGCATCGACTGGGTGTACAAGCGCAAGGGGCTGCCGGTGAAGGTGGTTCGCGTTCGGGAAGGTTGGCGGTTAATCCAGGATCCTGACGGGACGCAAGGTTGGGTGGTCGCCCGCCTGCTCAGCCCGGAGCGTAGCGCGATCGTGATCGGCGATGGACTCATGCCGATTCGCGAGGCACCCAGCGCGTCAGCCAAATTGAAATGGAATGCCGAGCCCGGAGTTGTCGGGATGCTCGGCAAGTGCGACGGGGGGTGGTGCGAGTTCAACACGGACGGGCACTCTGGATGGGTACCCGCCGACCGACTGTGGGGCGTAGGCGAGCCCTGATGCGAAGAAGGCGGCCCCAACGGGACCGCCTTCTCGGTTAGCCACTGAAGGAAGTCTTCAGCCCTCGCTACGCGATACCGTCAGAACATTGCCGTCAGGATCGGTAGCGGTCCAGGTGCCGTCTTCGGCCGGGTTCGAGATCGCGAAGCAGGTTTCGCCTGCGTCGTCGCCCTCGGGATCGGCGCAGAAGGTGGCTCCGTCGTCACCCGGCGTATTCGAGTAGGTTCCGGTTACCGGGTCCGCCCCATCGGCGGCGAGGGTGAAGGTCCCGTCCTCTGCCAAGGTCCAGACGGCCTTACCTCCGTTGCTATCGGTGGTAGCGTAGCTACCCGCCAGCGGTCCACCATCGACCGCCATCGGGACTTCCACCACCTCTTCCGTCGGCTCGGGAGCGGGCGCTTCGGCCTCGCTGCAAGCGGCCAGGGCCGCGACACTCGCAAGTGCAATCCATCTTTTCATAAATATTCCTTTCGAATAGCGCGAACCCTGTCAGCTGGGACCTTAGCTCTCGGCGGCTGCTTCTTCGGCGCGGCGAACGGTCACGACTTCACCGGTGTCGGAAGTCGAGGTCCAGCTGCCGTCCTCGCCCACTTCGCTGTTGGTCCAGCAGTTCGTCGGCTGCTCGGGATCATCGCCTTCGGGGTCGAAGCAGATCTTGCCGTCGGCCTCGGTAATCGTCCCCGCGCCCGTTTCCTCGCCGATGCTCGCGGTGAATGTCCCTTCAGCGGTGGTCGTGACAGTTCCCACGCTACCGTCGGCATAGGTCACCTCAAAAGTGCCCGGGCCTTCGTTGGCGGCAGGTGCTTCGGCGACCTCTTCAGCGGCTTCCTCAACCGGAGCTTCCGCTTAAGAACAGGCGGCAAGCGCCGCAATCGATACCAGTGCAATCCATTTCTTCATCGCAGTTCCCTTTCCAAGAATGCGACCCAATTCGAATCCGCCCCATGTCGGGGGGCGGCAACGAAATCATTCAGCCGGCACGTCGCCGACCCGCTTGACAGTGATAGGCTCAGCTTCGCCATCGCGAGTGGTACTGAAGGTACCGTCCTCGGCCAGCGGCCCGTTGGTGAAGCAATATTCGGCATCATCCCCTTCGGGATCGAAGCAGGTTCGGTCGCCATCGGTTTTGTATGTGCCCGTTTCGGTGACATTGCCGTCCGGATCGGTGTCGGTATAGGTGCCGTCGTCTCTCATGACGGTCTGCGCGACCCGGCCATCTTCGGTTGCGACTTCATAGACGCCAGAACCGCCGGCCACCACGGACTCGACGCTTTCCTTGTCGGCGATGTTGTCTTCAGGTTCCGGAGCCTCGGCCTGCGAACACGCCGCGAGCACGAGAACCGATGCCAATCCTAACCACTGCTTCATCGCAATTCCCCTTTTGAAAGAATGCGACCCCGTCATATGCCGCTACTCGGCTGCTTCAGCTCCCGCTGCCTTCTCGGCAGGCAATTCGCTTGAATAGGTAATCGTGAAGGTATCACCCGACGCATTTGTGCTCTCGAAGGTTCCTCCAGGCCGTATTGGTCCGTTTGTCCAGCACGCTTCCTGCGCTCCTTCCGCTTCCGCGGTGAAGCAGGTCTTGTCACCCTCGGTCCGAACCTTGCCGCGGGTCGTCGTCTTGCCGAGCGACGTCTCGTAGGTGCCGTCAGCCCGGACCACCGTCGTGTTGAGTACTCCGTCGGGCATCATGCGCGTATAGGTGCCCGGATCGCCCGCGGCGGGACCATCGGGCCCTGCCTCCGCATTGCAGGCGGCGAGACAGATAATTGCAGCGAGACTCGCCCAATTGCGCAAGAAAAATCCCTTCCCGATCGATGGACCGGAAGGGGACCTAACACGAGTCGCCAAAAATGGCGAAATATTGTTCAATCGATCAATTCGACCGCGATCGCGGTTGCTTCGCCACCGCCGATGCAGAGGCTGGCCACGCCTTTCTTCTTGCCCTGCTGCTTGAGCGCGTTGAGCAAGGTGACGATAATGCGGGTACCGCTGGCGCCAATCGGGTGGCCGAGCGCGGTCGCACCGCCGTTGACGTTGATCTTCTCGTGCGGGATCCCGATGTCGCGCATGGCGAACATGGCGACGCAGGCGAAGGCCTCGTTGACTTCCCACAGGTCGACGTCCTCGATGGTCCATCCGGCCTTGTCGAGAACCTTGTTGATCGCGCCGACGGGGGCCACGGTGAAGTCCTTGGGCTCCTGAGCATGCGCGGCGAGGGCGGCAATCCGGGCTACCGGCTTGGCGCCGTTGGCATCGGCCAGGCTGGCGCGGGTCAGAACGACAGCGGCAGCACCGTCGGATATCGAGCTGGAGGTCGCAGCGGTGATCGTGCCGTCCTTGGCGAAGGCGGGCCGGAGCGTCGGGATCTTGTCCGGCTTGCCCTTTCCAGGCTGCTCGTCGGTATCGACGGTTACGTCACCCGCGCGGGTCGAGAAGGAGACAGGCACGACCTCGTCGGCGAAGGCGCCGCTTTCGATCGCGGCGTTGGCGCGGCGCAGCGATTCGATCGAGTAGCCGTCCATGTCCTCGCGCGTGAGCTGATATTCGTTCGCTGTGTCTTGCGCGAAAGTGCCCATTGCGCGGCCTGCATCATAGGCATCCTCCAACCCGTCGAGGAACATGTGATCGTAAGCGGTATCGTGGCCGATACGCGCGCCGGAGCGGTGCTTCTTGAGCAGGTAGGGCGCATTGGTCATGCTTTCCATGCCGCCTGCAACCACGAAGTCGACCGAACCACTGGCAAGCGCTTCGGCACCCATGATGACAGTCTGCATGCCGCTTCCGCAAACCTTGTTGACGGTTGTCGCCTGGACCGATCTCGGCAGGCCGGCCTTGACCATGGCCTGGCGCGCCGGTGCCTGGCCAAGCCCGGCGGGAAGAACGCAGCCCATATAGGCGCGGTCGAACTTCTCGCCTGCAATTCCGGAACGCTCGACTGCTGCCTTCACCGCGGTCGCGCCAAGATCGGTTGCGGAAACATCGGAAAGCGCGCCCTGCATGCCGCCCATCGGCGTGCGAGCATAGGAAAGAATGACGATCGGATCGGCTTCTGAGAACTGGGGCATCGAGATTTCCTGCTTGGATTCTGGGGTTGGCTCGCGAGCGGCTCTAATGCTGCAGTGCGGCAATGGCAAATCGAATACGATTTCGCACGCTCTATCCTTTCGTATGACGTGATGCTTGTTTTCCGCGCCCGCATGCGTAACAACCGATGGCAAATCGAAACCCAAGGAGAGTGTGATGGCTGACGATCAACGGCAGGAAATGGAGCGTATCCTGCGTCTGCAACGCAACGCATTCACGCAATCCCGACCCGAACCCATGTCGATGCGCAAGGATCGCATCAAGCGTGCGATGGCCCTGCTGAGCGAGCATGGTGAGAGCCTGGCCAAGACGATGAGCGCCGATTTCGGCAACCGCAGCACGCTACAGTCGATGATCACGGACATCGCCGCGACCGTGGGTGCGGGCAAGCATGCGCTCAAGCACATGGACAAGTGGGCGCGGACCGAAAAGCGGAAGGTGCAGTTCCCGCTCGGCCTGCTCGGCGCCAAGGCGGAACTGCGTTACGAGCCCAAGGGGGTGATCGGAATTCTCAGCCCGTGGAACTTCCCGGTGAACCTGGCCTTCGCGCCGCTGATGCAGATTTTCGCTGCGGGCAATCGCGCGATGATCAAGCCGAGCGAGTTTACCGAGCGCACCTCTTTCCTGATGAAGGAACTGGTCGAGGAGTATTTCACGCCCGACGAATGCGCCGTGATCACGGGTGGTCCGGAAGTGGCGGCCGCATTTTCCTCGCTCCCGTTCGACCACCTTGTCTTTACCGGCTCGACGCCGACCGGCAGGCGCGTGATGGAAGCAGCCTCCGCCAATCTGGTCCCCGTGACGCTCGAACTGGGTGGCAAGAGCCCTGTCTTCATGGGGCGCAGCGCCGATTTCGCCAAGGCGGGCGAGCGCATCGCGCTGGGCAAGATGATGAACGCCGGGCAGATCTGTCTCGCTCCTGATTACATGTACGTACCCGAGGACAAGGAGAGCGAAGCGATCCAGGGTGTGAGTCAGGGCGTGGCGAACATGTATCCCACGCTGCTCGAGAACGACGACTACGCCTCGGTCGTCAGCGACCGTCATTTCGAGCGCCTGCAAGGCCTCGTGGCCGATGCGCGTGAGAAAGGCGCCGAAGTCATCGAGGTCAATCCAGGCAATGAGGATTTCTCGAACGCCAACCAGCGCAAGATGCCGCTCAATATCATTCGCAATGCCACCGACGAAATGAAGGTGATGCAGGAGGAGATTTTCGGGCCTGTCCTGCCGGTGATGACCTACAAGAATATCGATCAGGCAATCGACTACGTGAACGAGCACGACCGCCCGCTGGGCCTCTATTACTTCGGCGAGGACAAGGGCGAGCAGGAGCAGGTTCTCACCCGCACTATCTCGGGCGGGGTGACGACCAATGACGTGATCTTCCACGTTTCGATGGAAGACCTTCCGTTCGGCGGGGTCGGCCCATCGGGCATGGGGAGTTATCATGCGATCGAGGGCTTCAAGGAATTCAGCCACGCGCGGGCCGTGTATCACCAGCCCAAGATCGACATTGCCAAGCTGGGCGGGTTTAAGCCGCCCTATGGCAAGGCCACGGAGAAAGCCGTCGCGACCATGATGAAATGAGGGCGCTCGCGTTCGCGCTCTTGCTGGCACTGCCGGCTTGCGCTCACGCGCAGGCGGCCGACGGGCCTGCGTCCGCTCCGCTCACTGCCGAATGGCGCGCGGTGGATGCCGCGACGGGCCAGATCCGCGATATCGAGGGTCTCGAGCAACTCGCGCAAGATTTTCCCGACAGCGGGAATGTGCGGCTGCGGCTCCTCCAGCCATATCTCGAAGCCGGTGAAACCGAGAAACTGCTCGACACGCTCCGCTGGCTCAAGGAGCGTGGCTATGTTTTCGGCGAGGTTCCGCAGCAGCAAATTCCCAAGCTGATCGGCGAAGACCGAGCGGCGGCGGCGCAGGCGCTTCTTATTCCACAGGCAGAAGTGATCGCCGGGAGCGAAGTTGTTGGCGTAATCAGTGCAGATGCAGGCCTGATCGAAAGTGTGATCAGGTTCCCGGATGAATTGGCGATACAGGTTCATCCTCGACCCAAGCTCCTCGCGACCTCCGTGACGGTAAAGGCTGTGGCAGCATGGTATCCATCGGGAACGAATTTCTATTTCGACAGAAGCGGTCTCGACAACGTCAGCGGGATGGTGTGGGACCCGCTTCGAAAGAGCCTATGGGTGGCCTCGGGAAACATCGATGGGTCAGAAAAGGGCGAGCTGGACAAGTATGACGTCAGCGGCTTGGTTAGTCTATTCCGTAGCGAGGATCCGCGAGAGGTCATTTCTGCACCTCAAGGCGCCAACCCTTCCGACATTACCGTCGACGCCAACAGCACCCTCTATGCCAGCGATCCCTTGGCTGGAGGGGTCTTTTTTGCGACGAAAGACGATCACGAACTTCGCGCGCTCATCTCACCCGGCACTTTCCGGTCGCCGCAGGGGTTAGCGGTCGGTGACGACAACACCAAGCTCTACGTCAGCGATTATCGCTACGGGATCGCCATCGTCGATCTCGCCACCCGCAAGGTTTCGCGCCTCGCAAGTGACATCCCCGTGATCCTCGACGGCGTCGATGGCATGTGGCGCCATGGCGACGAACTCATCGTCGTGCAGAACGGCACCAGCCCCATGCGGATCGCTGCGTTCAAGTTATCGGAAGACGGGATGCGCGTAGTCGGACATCGCGTGCTCGAGCAAGCCAACCCCGAATGGACCGAGCCCCTCAACGGTTCGATCCATGAAGGCGCGCTGTACTATGTTGGGAACGGCCAGTGGGATCGTTACGTCCAGGGTCAGTCAGCGCAGGACAAGCCGCCGCTCCCGACGCAAATCAGGCGTCTTTCGCTCGACTGAGCGCCTTTCGAACCACCGCAATGCACCGGAAGGTGCAGGGATTACACGATTCCCGCCCTTGCGAAGCTCGGGCGAGGGGCCTAGAGGCACCGGCAGATTCTCACCCCCTAGGATGAATTCGTGATCGATCTCAGCCAATACCTGCCGATCCTGATCTTCCTCATCATTGCAGCGGGATTATCTGCTGCCTTCGTGTTCCTGCCGATGGGCGTTTCGTACCTCACAGGATCGCACAAGCCCGATGCGGAAAAGCTCAGCGAATATGAATGCGGCTTTCCCGCTTTCGAGGAACCGCGCAGCCAGTTCGACGTGCGATTCTATCTGGTCGCAATCCTCTTCATCATCTTCGACCTCGAAGCGGCCTTCCTGTTTCCCTGGGCGGTGAGCCTTGATCTAACCGGATGGACCGGCTGGACCACGATGATGATATTCCTCGGCGAGCTGGCCATTGGCCTCGCATATGCCTGGAAAGTGGGGGCACTGGATTGGGAATGAGCACTCTGGTTACTCCTCCTAACGCCTTGCCCGCCGCGGCGCAGGCCGGCGAAACCCGCCATCCCGACGCGGACTATTTCAGCGCACTTCAGACCGAAGTGAACGACAAAGGCTTCCTCGTCACCTCGACCGAGGAGCTGTTCCAGTGGGCCCGTACCGGCTCGCTGTGGTGGATGACCTTCGGCCTCGCCTGCTGCGCGGTCGAGATGATCCATGTAAACATGCCGCGTTATGACATGGAGCGCTTCGGTGTCGCCCCGCGCGCCAGCCCGCGCCAGTCGGACGTGATGATCGTCGCCGGTACGCTGTGCAACAAGATGGCCCCGGCGCTGCGCAAGGTTTACGACCAGATGTCGGAGCCGAAATACGTTATCTCGATGGGAAGCTGCGCCAATGGCGGCGGCTATTATCACTACAGCTATTCCGTCGTGCGCGGCTGCGACCGGATCGTGCCGGTAGACATTTACGTGCCGGGCTGTCCTCCGACCGCAGAAGCGCTGCTGTACGGCGTGATGCAGCTGCAGCGGAAAATCCGCCGCGAAGGAACGATCGAGCGCTGATATGGCAGTCCTTCATTCCGCCCCCAAGATCGCTTCCAACGAAGGCGTGCTCGACACGCTTGCCAAGGCGTTGGGTGACCGCGTCATTGCTGCCAAGGAAGAGCATGGCGAGATCGTCATCACGGTCCAGCGCGACGCAATCGAAGATGCGCTGCGCATTCTCCGAGACGACCACGCCTATCAGCAGATGATGGAAATCGCCGGGGTCGATTACCCTGATCAGGCCGAGCGGTTCGAAGTCGTCTACATGCTGTTGTCGCTGACCAGGAACCACCGCGTGATGGTCAAGGTCTCGACCGACGAGAACACGCCGGTCCCGACCATCACCACCTTGTGGCCCAATGCGGGTTGGCTCGAGCGCGAGGTGTTCGACCTTTACGGGGTCAAGTTCGCCGGCAATCCGGACCTGCGGCGGATCCTCACTGACTACGGTTTTGAGGGTCACCCCTTCCGCAAGGACTTCCCGCTGACCGGCTATTTCGAGCTGCGCTATTCGGAAGACGAGAAGCGCGTGGTTTACGAGCCGGTCGAGCTCGCGCAGGACCTGCGCCAGTTCGATTTCCTCAGCCCGTGGGAAGGCGCCGACTACGTGCTCCCTGGTGACGAGAAGGCAGCGACACCGCCGGTCGACGAACCCAAGACCACCGAAAGCCCCGCGCAAACCGGAGCGGGCGCGAAGACGGACGCGAAGGCAGCAGAAAAAGTCAGCGCCGAAGCACCAGCCGAGGAAGAAACCGACGTCGAGGCCGACGCGCCCGAGCCGACCGAGGATCGGCCCGACCGCCCCGAACGCGAGGGAGGAGCCAAGGACACGTCGGCCGCGACTGAACCCGAGAACAAGGAGGACGACGCATGAGCATGCAGCTCGAAGAGTCGCCCACCACCGGCGATGAAGTCATCACCAACTACACGATCAACTTCGGGCCGCAGCACCCCGCGGCGCACGGCGTGTTGCGCATGGTCATGGAACTCGACGGCGAGATCATCGAACGGATCGATCCACATGTCGGCCTGCTCCATCGCGGCACCGAGAAGCTGATCGAGCACAAGACCTATCTGCAGGCACTGCCCTATTTCGACCGGCTCGACTATTGCAGCCCGCTGTGCATGGAGCACAGCTATGTCCTCGCGATCGAGAAGCTGCTCAATCTCGAAGTGCCGCTCCGCGCCCAATACCTGCGGGTGCTTTTCGCCGAGCTGACTCGCATCTGCAACCACATGCTCAATATCGGCGCGCACGTGATGGACGTTGGCGCCATGACGCCGAACCTGTGGGTGTTCGAACTGCGCGAAGACTGTATGAACTTCTTCGAGCGCGCTTCGGGCGCCCGCATGCATTCGGCCTGGTTCCGACCCGGCGGCGTGCACCAGGACGTGCCCGAGAAGCTGCTGGTCGATATCGGCGAGTGGCTCGACACGCGTCTGCCGGAACTGTTCGGCGATGCGATGAGCCTCGTGCTCGACAACCGCATCTTCAAGCAGCGCAATGTCGATATCGCCGTGGTCAGCCGCGACGATGCGGTGGCCTGGGGCTTCTCTGGCCCGATGATCCGTGCCGCCGGCATTCCGTGGGACCTGCGCAAGTCGCAGCCCTATGACGTCTATGACCGGATGGAGTTCGACATTCCCGTCGGCACCAATTCGGACTGCTACGACCGCTTTGTGGTGCGCGTGAAGGAAGTTTACGAAAGCGTGAAGATTATCAAGCAGTGCCTCGCCGAGATGCCCTCGGGCCCGGTCGCGAGCACTGACGGGAAGGTTTCACCGCCCAAGCGCGGCGAGATGAAGCAGTCGATGGAAGCCCTGATCCACCACTTCAAGCTTTATACCGAAGGCTTTCACGTTCCGGCGGGCGAGGTCTACGTCGCTACCGAAAGCCCAAAGGGCGAGTTCGGCGTCTATCTGGTCAGCGACGGCACCAACAAGCCTTATCGCTGCAAGATCCGCCCGACTGCTTTCAGCCACCTCCAGGCAATGGATATGATGTGCAAGGGACATATGCTGCCCGATGCCACCGCCATCCTCGGCGCCATCGACGTCGTGTTCGGGGAGTGTGATCGCTAATGGCTGACCGTACTCCCGCACCCGATACGCCCGAGTTGCGCGAGCGCTGGGGTAGTTTCGCTTTCACCGAGGCCAACAAGGCCGCGGCCGACATGCATATCGCGAAATACCCCGAAGGCCGCCAGCGCTCGGCGGTGATGCCGCTGCTCGATCTCGCGCAACGGCAGGTCGGCGAGGAAACCGATACGCAGGGCTGGCTGCCGCTGCCGGTGATCGAATATGTCGCGAAATATCTCGACATGCCGGTCATCCGCGTGCTCGAGGTCGCGACGTTTTACTTCATGTACAACATGAAGCCGGTCGGTAAGTACCACGTGCAGGTCTGCGGCACGACGCCCTGCATGCTGCGCGGCTCGGACGGTCTGTTCGAAACCTGCAAGAAGCGCGGGATGAAGAAGGGCCATATCTCGGACGACGGCCTCTGGACGCTCACCGAAGTCGAATGCATGGGCAATTGCGCCACCGCGCCGATGGTCCAGATCAACGACGACAATTACGAGGACCTGACGCCGGAGCGTCTCGATGCAATCCTCGACGAACTCGCCGCAGGCAAACAGCCCAAGACCGGTACACAGGAGCCGGGCCGTCACACCAGCGAACCGGCCAATGCGCTCAGTTCGCTGCCCGAGATGGTCGAAGCCAACCACGATTACCGGGGAGACTGGTGATGGGTTTGCATAAGCTACGCGGAATGGCCCGGCAGTTCATGGCGATCGGCAGCGTTGCCATCATGCTCGGTGCCGCGATCATGGTTCATGGCGAAATGAACTTCGGCGACGGCGTTCTGATTTTGGGAATCGGGCTCTTCATCATCGGCGTTGTGCTTCTTGCCCAGACTCCCACAGGAGATGGCGATGCTGGCTGACAAGGATCGCATTTTCACCAATCTCTACGGCTTCCAACCGTGGAGCCTCGACGCTGCGCGCAAGCGGGGCGATTGGGATGATACCAAGGCGCTTATCGCGCGTGGTCAGGACAACATCATCGAGGAGATCAAGGAATCCGGCCTGCGCGGGCGGGGCGGGGCAGGTTTCCCCACTGGACTCAAGTGGTCCTTCATGCCGAAGGAATCGCGCGACGGGCGGCCAAGCTTCCTCGTCATCAATGCCGACGAATCCGAGCCCGGCAGTTGCAAGGACCGCGAGATCATCCGGCATGATCCGAACAAGCTGATCGAAGGCGCGCTCTGTGCCGGCTTCGCCATGCGCGCGCGGGCGGCCTATATCTACATCCGCGGGGAATACATCCGCGAGGCCGAAACGCTCCAGTCCGCGATCGACGAAGCCTATGACGCCGGGTTGATCGGCAAGAATGCCAGCGGTTCGGGCTACGATTTCGATGTCTTCATGCACCGCGGCGCGGGCGCTTACATCTGCGGTGAAGAAACCGCGATGATCGAAAGCCTCGAGGGCAAGAAGGGCCAGCCACGCCTCAAGCCGCCGTTCCCGGCGGGTGCGGGACTCTATGGCTGCCCGACCACGGTCAACAACGTCGAGAGCATCGCAGTCGTCCCCACGATCCTGCGTCGCGGCGCAAGCTGGTTCGCCAGTTTCGGGCGCGAGAACAACAAGGGCACCAAGCTCTTCCAGATCAGCGGGCATGTGAACAAGCCCTGCGTGGTGGAAGAAGCGCTCTCGATCCCGTTTAGCGAACTGATCGAGAAGCACTGCGGCGGCATTACCGGCGGCAAGGACAACCTCCTTGCGGTTATTCCGGGCGGTTCCTCGGTCCCGCTGGTTCCGGCCGAGCAGATCTGGGATGCGCCGATGGATTTCGACGGTCTCAAGGACCTCGGCTCGGGCCTGGGCACGGCAGGCGTCATCGTGATGGACAAGTCGACCGACATCGTCCGCGCGATCAGCCGCCTCAGCTACTTCTACAAGCACGAGAGCTGCGGCCAGTGCACGCCCTGCCGCGAAGGCACGGGCTGGATGTGGCGCATGATGGAACGCCTGCGCACCGGCGATGCGGCGATCGAGGAAATCGACATGCTGCAGCAGGTCACCAAGCAGGTCGAAGGTCACACCATCTGCGCGCTCGGCGACGCGGCGGCATGGCCGATCCAGGGCCTCATCCGCCACTTCCGCCCCGAGCTGGAACGCCGGATCCACGAACACAACGCCAAATTCGCGGAGGCGGCGGAATGAGTGCTACCCCAATTATTGCTGCATTGTTCGTGTTGTTGCAGGGGACGACAGACGGTGACCTGCGGCCTACCCAGGAAACTGGTTCGAAGATATTCACGCAGCCCAAGAAGAACGCCGATCCTGCATTGGCCGCGCGGTACAGCAAGCGTGTTGCGGGCTGCACCTACAATCGTATGGGCGGTACGCTGATAGACCGATACCTGCGTGCCAGCGATCCGATCTCGACTAATCTCGACGGTGTTGATCTCGACTGGGCGCGTGTCGAACAGGCGATCGAGTTTTGCATGGGTTACCATATGGAGGAGTATAATGCGGACGTGCGTATGTCGCGGATCGCGTTCAACTTCACGCAGAACCGCTTGCGAGCCCTCCTGTTGGAAGAGGCGTATCTAGCCGAGAATGAATCGTCGATTCAGGTGGCTGCCGATGCAAGCGAGCTGACCAGCCGAGCATTTGTCTCGCAAGGCGATGCGCTCAAGTCTGCTCAAGGACTTGGCAATTTTGCTGATTGTGTCGTCTATCGAGATGCAGCGGGGGCAGATTCTCTGCTGCGTACTGAGCCCGGATCCGATCAGGAGCGTGATGCCGCCAGAGCACTCGCCCCGGTATTGGGGATATGCTTGATTGATGGACAGACGATTGAATTCACTGCCGCATCTATACGGGCCATCGCAGCCGACGGGCTTTGGTCGCGGGCAGCCTATGGTTCGAAGGAAGGTTGAGACCCTACGATGCCTAAAGTCACCGTAGACGGACAGGAAATCGAAGTTCCGGATGGCGCGACCGTCCTCCAGGCTTGCGAACTCGCGGGCAAGGAAATCCCGCGCTTCTGCTACCACGAACGCTTAAGTATTGCCGGTAACTGCCGGATGTGTCTGGTGGAAGTGAAGCCCGGCCCGCCCAAGCCGCAGGCCAGTTGTGCGCTGCCTGCGACCGAGGGTCAGGAAATTCGCACCGATACCGAGATGGTGAAGACCGCGCGCGAAGGTGTGATGGAATTCCTGCTCATCAACCACCCGCTCGATTGCCCGATCTGCGACCAGGGCGGCGAATGCGATCTGCAGGACCAGGCTGTCGCCTATGGCCGCCGCGGCTCGCGCTATGACGAGAACAAGCGCGCCGTCACCGAAAAGTATATGGGTCCGCTGATCAAGACGATCATGACCCGCTGCATCCACTGCACCCGGTGCGTGCGTTTCTCCGAGGAGATCGCCGGAGTGGACGAAATCGGCGCGCTCTATCGCGGCGAGGACATGCAGATCACGACCTATCTCGAGCAGGCGGCCGAGCACGAACTCAGCGCCAATGTGATCGACTTGTGCCCGGTTGGAGCCCTGACTTCGCGGCCGTACGCCTTTGAAGCGCGCCCGTGGGAGCTGAAGAAAACCAACAGCATCGATGTGTCAGATGCGATCGGTGCCAACATCCGTCTCGACAGCCGCGGGCGCGAAGTCATGCGTGCGCTGCCGCGCATCAACGACGACGTGAACGAGGAGTGGATCAGCGACAAGGCGCGCTACCAGGTCGATGGCCTGACCAAGCGCCGCCTCGACAAGGTCTTCATGCGCAAGAAGGGCGGCCTCAAGCCCTCTAGCTGGGACGAGGCATTCAAGGAAATTGCCAAGGCTCTCAAGGGCGACATATCGAGCATAGCAGCCGTTGCTGGCGACATGGTCGATTGCGAAACCATGTTTGCAGCCAAGGCGCTGCTCAAGGCTTGCGGTTCATCGCTTGTCGAAGCGAGGCAGACCGGCATCACCTACGATGCGTCGAACCTAGCAGCGGTGAACTTCAATTCGACCCTCGCCGGGATCGAGACTGCTGATGCGATCCTGATCGTCGGCAGCCACATTCGTTGGGAAGCGCCGCTGATCAATGTCCGCCTGCGCAAGGCTGCCAAACGCGGTGCCAAGGTCTATATCATCGGCCCCGAGTGGGAGCCGACCTATCCCGCGACATTCCTCGGCAGCGATCTGTCGGTGCTGTCGAATCTGCCCTCGGACCTCGTCGATACTTTCACGGGTGCCGAGCGTCCCGCCATCATCATGGGCGGTGCGGCGCTGGGTCGCGGCGCAGTGGCTGCCGGATTGGCGGCGGCGGACACGCTCGGCGTGGTGAAGGGCGACTGGAACGGCTTCAACGCGCTGCATTTCTCGGCCGCACGCATGGGCTCGCTGATGCTCGGTTTCGCACAGCCGAACGGCATGAAGGATATCGCGGCGGCCAAGCCCAAGGTGCTGCTGGCGCTCGGCGCGGACGAGATGGATTTCGAACCCTACGCCGATGCGCTCAAGGTCTATATCGGCCACCATGGCGACAAGGGCGCGCATGCGGCGGACATCATCCTGCCGGCAGCCAGCTATGCCGAGAAGGACGGGACCTACGTCAACACCGAAGGCCGCGTGCAGTTTGCCGAGAAGGCAGTCTTCGCACCGGGCGATGCCCGCGAGGACTGGACGATCCTGCGCGCGCTGGCAGATGCGCTGAAGGTCGAAGTCGGTTTCGACAGCTTTGCTGAGTTGCAGAACGCGATGATCGCAGAAGTACCGGCGCTCGGCGAAGAGGGCCTTGCCGACTACGGCGCGCTGCCGACTGTCGATGCTTCAGCGAAGGCTGAAGGCACGATCGACGCCTATCCGATCAAGGATTTCTACCTGACCAATCCGATCGCCCGCGCCAGTGCGGTAATGCAGCGGTGTTCGGCTGAACTCCTTCATGGCGATGAACTGAAGGAGGCGGCAGCATGACCGAATTCTTCCAATCCCTCGGCATGAATTACGAATGGGCGTGGTTCACCGCCACGATCAGCGGGATCCTGCTGATTGCGCTGCCCCTGATGCTCGCGGTCGCGATGATCATCTATGTCGACCGCAAGGTTTGGGCAGCGATCAACCTGCGCCGCGGGCCGAACGTGGTCGGCCCCTTCGGCCTGCTGCAAAGCTTTGCCGACGGTCTGAAGGTCTTCCTGCAGGAAACGATCATCCCGAGCGCGGCGAACAAGGGCATCTTCATTCTCGCGCCGATCGTCACGTTTACCGTGGCGCTGGCGGCCTGGGCGGTGATCCCGTTCAGCGCGACTGCGGTGCTGGCGGACATCAACGTTGGCCTGCTCTACATCCTCGCGATCAGCTCGCTTTCGGTCTACGGCGTGGTCATGTCGGGCTGGGCTTCGAACTCGAAGTACCCGTTCTTCTCCGCCATGCGCGCCGCTGCGCAGATGATCAGCTATGAAGTCTCGATCGGCTTCATCCTGATCTGCGTTGTTCTTTTCGCCGGCACCTTCAATCTCAACGATATCGTGCGCGCGCAGGAGGGCTTCGGACTTGGCGTGATCAACGCCTATGTCGTGCATCCGCTGCTGTTCCCGATTTGGGTGGTGTTCTTCATCAGCTCGCTGGCAGAAACACAGCGCGTGCCGTTCGACCTGACCGAAGCGGAATCGGAGCTCGTCGCCGGGTACCAGACCGAATACAGCTCGATGAGCTTCGCGCTCTTCTGGCTGGGTGAATACGCCAACATCCTGCTGATGTGCATGCTCAATGCGCTGCTGTTCTGGGGTGGCTGGCTGCCGCCGATCGACTGGGCGCCGCTGTATTACGTGCCGGGCATCGTCTGGCTGCTGCTCAAGGCGTTTTTCTTCTTCTTCATGTTCAGCTGGGTCATGGCGACCGTTCCGCGCTACCGCTACGACCAGCTGATGCGGCTTGGCTGGAAGGTCTTCCTGCCGATGAGCCTGATCTTCGTTTGTGTCATCAGCGGATACCTGATGGCCACCGGCCACTTTGGAGCGACCGCATGACCGTCGGCCAGCTCATCAAGAGCTTCACTCTGTGGGAATTCGTGAAGGCGCACGCCCTCACGCTGAAGTATTTCTTCAAGCCCAAGGTGACGATCAACTATCCGTTCGAGAAGAACCCGCTCAGTCCGCGTTTCCGCGGCGAGCATGCGCTGCGCCGTTATCCCAATGGCGAGGAACGCTGCATCGCCTGCAAGCTGTGCGAGGCGATCTGCCCAGCGCAGGCGATCACCATCGAGAGCGAACCGCGCGAGGACGGCAGCCGCCGAACCACGCGCTACGACATCGACATGACCAAGTGCATCTACTGCGGTTTCTGCCAGGAAGCCTGCCCGGTGGATGCGATCGTCGAGGGGCCGAACTTCGAATACGCGACCGAAACGCGCGAGGAACTGCTCTACGACAAGGCGAAACTGCTGGCCAACGGGGACAAGTGGGAGCGCGCGATTGCCGCTAACCTTGAAGCCGATGCGCCGTATCGATAGGGGGCCGACGCGATGATCCAGACGCTAGCCTTCTACATGTTTGCGGTGCTGATGATCGCCAGCGCGGTGCTGGTGATTTCGGCGCGCAACCCGGTCCATTCGGTGCTGTGGCTCATCCTCGCCTTCTTCAACGCGGCGGGCCTGATGGTGCTGGTTGGCGCCGAGTTCATCGCGATGCTGCTGGTGATCGTATACGTCGGCGCAGTCGCGGTTCTGTTCCTCTTCGTCGTGATGATGCTCGACATCGATTTCGCGGAAATGCGCGCGAGCTTCATCAAGAATTTCCCGCTCGGCCTCCTGGTTGCGCTGGTCCTGCTGGCCGAGCTGGTATTCGGCATTGGCGCCTACCAGGCGGGCAATCTCACGCTGGGGACACCCGACGGCACGGGTGCCGCACCGCTGGGTGAGAGCAATCTCGAAGGCATCGGTTTGCTGCTCTATGGCCGCTATGTGCTGCTGTTCGAAGTTGCGGGCATCATCCTGCTCGTCGCGATGATCGGCGCGATCGTCCTTACCCATCGCCGCCGCCCCGATGGTGCGCGCGGCCACCAGAACATCTCGAAGCAGGTTTCGCGTCGACCCGAAGATGCGACCGTCATGAAGCAGCCGGAAATCGGCAAGGGGGTCGAGCTGTGATCGGTATCGAACACTACGTCGTCGTCAGCGCGATCCTGTTCGTGCTTGGCGTGCTCGGCATCTTCCTCAACCGCAAGAACGTGATCGTCATCCTGATGGCGATCGAGCTCATCCTGCTGAGCGTGAACATCAATCTTGTCGCATTCAGCGCCTTCATGGGCGATCTGGTCGGCCAGGTCTTTGCCATGCTGGTGCTGACCGTCGCTGCCGCAGAGGCTGCGATCGGGCTCGCCATCCTGGTGATCTATTTCCGTAACCGCGGCACCATCGCGGTCGAAGATGCCAACCGGATGAAGGGGTAAGCACCGGTGCAATCGATCCTCTTCATCGTCTTCCTGCCGCTGCTCGCGGCCATCGTTGCGGGACTGACCAACAAGGCCGCGCCGAGCGTCTTTGCCAAGTCGATCACGACGGGCGCGCTGTTCATCAGCTGTTTCCTGAGTTGGCCGATCTTCCTCGGCTTCGTTTCGGGTACCGCCGAAGCGGGCGTGGTCCCGGTGATGACCTGGGTGCAGTCGGGCACGCTGACCTTCGACTGGGCGCTGCGCATCGACACGCTGACCGCGGTGATGCTGGTGGTGATCACCACCGTATCCGCGCTCGTCCACCTCTATAGTTGGGGCTATATGGAAGAAGACCCGGACCAGCCGCGGTTCTTCGCCTATCTGTCGCTGTTCACCTTCGCCATGCTGATGCTGGTGACCGCCGACAACCTCGTCCAGATGTTCTTCGGATGGGAAGGGGTGGGCCTCGCCAGCTACCTGTTGATCGGCTTCTGGTTCAAAAAGCCCAGCGCCAATGCCGCTGCGATCAAGGCCTTCGTGGTCAACCGCGTGGGCGACCTTGGCTTCATGCTCGGCATCTTCGGCACCTACCTGGTGTTCCAGACGACTTCGATCCCCGAGATCCTCGAAGCCGCGCCGGGCATGACCGGAGCGACTATCGGCTTCCTCGGCTACCGCATGCACACGATGGATATCCTGTGTATCCTCCTGTTCATCGGCGCGATGGGCAAGTCGGCACAGCTCGGGCTGCACACCTGGCTTCCCGACGCAATGGAAGGTCCGACGCCGGTCTCCGCGCTGATCCACGCCGCGACCATGGTGACCGCGGGCGTGTTCATGGTTTGCCGCCTGTCGCCGATGTTCGAGGCTGCACCGGTGGCGCTCGGCTTCGTGACCTTCATCGGAGCCGCGACCTGTATCTTCGCGGCGACGATCGGCACGACGCAGTGGGACATCAAGCGGGTCATCGCCTATTCGACCTGCTCGCAGCTCGGCTACATGTTCTTCGCGGCGGGCGTCGGCGCCTATGGCGCGGCCATGTTCCACCTGTTCACGCACGCCTTCTTCAAGGCGCTGCTGTTCCTCGGTGCCGGTTCGGTGATCCACGCGATGCACCACGAGCAGGACATGCGTTATTACGGCGACCTGCGTAAGCACATCCCCTTGACTTTCTGGGCGATGATGGCCGGTACGCTGGCGATCACAGGGGTCGGTATCTACCACCTTGGCGCTGGTTTCGCCGGGTTCTGGTCGAAGGATGCGATTATCGAAGTCGCCTTCGCGCGCGGCACGACGGTAGCCACCTTCGCCTTCTGGATGGGTGTCTTCGCGGCGCTGCTGACCAGCTTCTACAGCTGGCGCCTGATGTTCCTTACCTTCTGGGGCAAGCCGCGCTGGATCGAGAGCGAGCACATCCAGCATACGGTTCACAAGACCCCCGAAGAGGCGGGCGAGGACACCACGGGCGGCTATCATCCACATGAAAGCCCGCTCACCATGCTGGTCCCGCTCGGCGTACTGTCAGTGGGTGCGGTTCTGGCGGGCCAGATCTTTGCGCCATCGTTCCTCGATAGCGCGGCATTCTGGAGCGGTTCGATCTTCTACAACGAACCGCTGATCCACGCGATGCATGCGGTGCCGGGTCCGGTGAAGTACGCCGCCCTTATCGTAATGGTGCTCGGCCTGGTGGGGGCATACTGGGCCTACATCAAGGACACCTCGATCCCGGGCAAGTTCGTCGAGCAGTTCCGCTACGTCCACCAGTTCGTGTACAACAAGTGGTACTTCGACGAGCTCTACAACCTCATATTCGTAAAGCCTGCCTTCTGGCTCGGCCGCCAGTTCTGGCAGCGGGGCGACGTCGGCCTGATCGACCGCTTCGGACCCAATGGCATTGCCGCAGTGGTCCAGCGCGGGGCGCTGGTCGCGAAGAAGGTGCAGTCCGGATATCTCTATAGTTACGCGTTGATCATGCTGCTTGGCCTGGTCGCCGCCATCACCTGGGTTCTTTTCTGATGGACGGGTTTCCGATCCTCTCGCTGATGCTGCTCATCCCGCTGGCAGCGGGCATCGCGTGCTTCTTCCTCGAAGCGGGTGCGGCACGCATGACTGCGCTCATCGCCACGCTAGCCAACCTGGCGCTCGGCATCGTCCTGTGGGCCGATTACGAAATCGGTGGTGCGCAGTGGCAGTTCGTCGAGCGTGCCGAGCTCTTCGCAGGCTTCAGCTATGCGCTGGGTATCGACGGTATTGCGCTGATGCTGATCATTCTCAGCGTCTTCCTGATGCCGATCTGCATCCTCGCGAGCTGGGACAGCATCACTAAGCGCGTCGGCGAATATATGGCAGCCTTCCTGATCATGGAGATGCTCATGATCGGCGTGTTCGCGGCGCAGGACCTGTTCCTGTTCTACATCTTCTTCGAGGCTGGACTGATCCCGATGTATCTTATCATCGGTGTGTGGGGCGGCGATAACCGAATCTACGCCTCGTATAAGTTCTTCCTCTACACGCTGCTCGGCTCGGTCCTGATGTTGATCGCAATGTTCTGGATGGTTGGAACTGCGGGCACGACTGACATCCCGACGCTGATGCAATACGACTTCGCGCCCGAGGCGCAGACCTGGCTGTGGCTGGCCTTCTTTGCCAGCTTTGCGGTGAAGATGCCGATGTGGCCCGTCCACACCTGGCTGCCCGATGCGCACGTCCAGGCGCCCACCGCAGGTTCGGTGATCCTCGCCGGCGTGCTCCTCAAGATGGGTGGCTACGGTTTCATCCGCTTCAGCCTACCGATGTTCCCCGAAGCGAGCGAGCAGTTCGCCTGGCTCGTTTTCATCCTGTCGATGATCGCGGTGGTGGCGACCAGCCTCATCGCGCTGGTCCAGCACGACATGAAGAAGCTCATCGCCTATTCCTCGGTCGCGCATATGGCGATCGTGACGGTCGGCCTGTTCGCGTTCAACGTGCAGGGCCTCGAAGGCGCGATGATGGTCATGCTCGGCCACGGCCTCGTGTCGGGCGCGCTGTTCCTGTGCGTTGGCGTAATCTACGATCGGCTTCATACGCGCGAGATCGATCGTTACGGCGGCCTCTCGATCAACATGCCCAGATATGCATTGTTCTTCATGCTCTTCACCATGGCCAGCGTCGGCCTGCCGGGTACGAGCAACTTCATCGGCGAATTCCTCGCACTCGCCGGAATCTACCAGGTCTCGACGCTTGTGACCTTCGTCTGCACCACCGGTATCATCTTGGGCGCCGCCTACATGCTCTATCTCTATCGCCGCGTAGCCTTTGGCGAGCAGAAGAACGCCGACGCAGCAGCCATGCCTGATCTCACCGCCCGCGAGTGGGCGATGCTTGCGCCGATCGCCGCGGCAGTGCTGTGGATGGGCGTCTACCCTGAAAGCTTCCTTGCGCCAATGCGGGCGGACATTGCCGCACTCAATGCGCGTATCGCCCGCGCTGCGCCGGAAGGAGACAGCAAGCTGCTGGTTGGTGAGCCGACGGGCAGGATTGCCAACGAAATGGCGCATCACGGCGCCGAAGCGGCTGAGGAGGGAGCCCACTGATGGACTACGCAACCTCCCTCGCGCTAATTGCGCCCGAGATCACGCTTGGCGTCGCCGGACTGATCCTGTTGCTGGTGGCCGCATGGGCTGGCGACAAGGCTGCGCGTCTCATCTCGATCCTCGCTGCTGCCGCATTGTTCGGCGCCGGGATCCAGCTTTTCCCGACCCTGCATGACGGGCTGATGGGGCCGGACACCTTCGCATTCGGCGACCTGTTCCGAGCGGATGCATTCGCCGCCTTTGCCAAGGCGCTGATCTATCTCGCCTCCATCGGCTGCCTTATGGTTGCACCTTCCTTCTTTGACCGCATCGGCGCGACGAAGGCCGAATACCCGGTCCTGATCCTGTTCGCCGCGCTTGGCATGAGCATCATGGTGTCGGCGAGCGACTTCCTGACGCTCTATGTCGGGCTCGAGCTCAACAGCCTCGCGGCCTATGTGCTGGCAGCGATCTTGCGGAACGACGGCAAGTCGTCGGAAGCAGGCCTCAAGTATTTCGTGCTCGGCGGATTGGCCTCGGGCATCCTGCTCTACGGCATCAGCCTGCTCTATGGCTTCACCGGAGCGACCAGTTTTAGCGCTGTGGCGGCGGCGCTTTCGGGCGAGCTCGGTACCGGAGCGCTGTTCGGGCTGATTTTCGTACTCTCGGGCCTCGCGTTCAAGATTGCCGCCGTGCCGTTCCATATGTGGACGCCGGACGTCTACGAGGGCGCGCCGACGCCGGTCACGACGTTCTTTGCCACCGCGCCAAAGGTCGCAGCCGTGGCGCTGACCGCACGGGTCGCGCTGGAAGTGTTCGGCAACCAGTCCGACGCCTGGCGCCAGATCGTGATTTTCGCAGCACTCGCTTCGATCGTGGTCGGCGCGCTCGGCGCGATCGGCCAGCAGAACCTCAAACGCCTGCTCGCCTATAGCTCGATCAACAATGTCGGTTTCATCCTGCTTGGCCTGGCGGTAGCAACCGCAGCCGGGGCGAGCGCCATGCTGGTCTATCTCTTCATCTACGTCGCCATGTCGCTCGGTAGCTTTGTCGCCCTGCTGATGCTGCGCGATGACGAGGGCAAACTGTTTGAGACATTTGCAGACATCAGCGGCCTTTCGACCACGCGGCCATTGCTGGCGTGGAGCCTCCTGCTGCTGATGTTCAGCCTTGCCGGGATCCCGCCGCTGCTTGGGTTCTACAGCAAGTTCGTGGTGTTCCAGGCGACTGTAGAGGCAGGGCTGGTGGTGCTGGGAGCGATCGGGATCGCCGCCAGCGTGATCGGTGCGTTCTATTACATCAAATTCGTGAAGGTGATGTTCTTCGACGAACCGGCGGGCGTGGTCACCGGCAAGAGCGAAACCGGGCATTGGGTGATCCTGCTTATCTGTACGGCGATTATTTCGCCGCTCGGCTATTTGCTCACACCATCGCTAAGCGATCTGGCTAACAAAGCTGCTTCGGCGCTGTTCCTCGCGCTTTGACCTGTCGACGGGCTCGGGGCGGTCGGTTTGATTGAGTTCGTCGCAGAAACCGGCTCCACCAATGCGGACCTCCTCGCGCGCTTGAGCGATGGCGACCGTGTCGCCGAGGGGCGCTGGCTGGTCGCACGACGTCAATCTGCCGGTCGCGGTCGCCAGGGACGCACCTGGTTTGACGGGTCGGGCAATTTCATGGGCTCGACAGTCGTGCATGTGGGCGAAAGTGATCCGCCCGCGCAATCGCTCGCCCTGCTGGCAGGGCTGGCCGTCTATGAAGCGGTCTTGCCGCTATGCCCCGATCCGCACAGCCTGAGATTGAAGTGGCCCAACGACCTGCTGCTGGGCGATGCGAAGCTGTGCGGAATACTGCTCGAGGGGCAGGGCAAGGCGGTGGTAATCGGGATTGGGGTCAATCTGGCTGTCGCGCCCGATGTGCCCGATCGGAAGACCATCGCGCTCGCCGATGTCACAGCCGCTCCCGGTGTCGATGAGTTTGCGGGGTCGCTTGCGCGTTGCTTCGACCGGGAACTTGAGCGCTGGCGCACCTTCGGATTGGAACCATTGATCCGCCGCTGGCGCGCCGCCGGAACGCGGGAAGGAACGTCCCTGGCGGTTCATGAACCGGACGGCGCGATCGCGTCCGGGACGTTTGCCGGGCTCGACGATCAGGGAAATTTGCTGCTGCGCTTGGAAGATGGGCGCTTGCGTGCCATTCACGCCGGCGACGTCACGCTCGCCTAGTGGAGAGATAGATGCTGCTCGCTGCCGATGTCGGAAATACCAATGTCGTCTTCGCCGTCTTCGACGAGGGCGAGATTCGCACGCGCTGGCGCATCGCCACGGATCCCCGGCGAACCGGTGACGAATACGCGGTGTGGTTACTGCAATTGCTCGAGATCGAGGGGATCGATCGAACCGCGATCGACCGGATCATCATCGGCACGGTCGTGCCCCGGGCAATCCACAATCTGACGGTGTTGAGCGAGAAGTATTTCGACGTTACGCCGATGATTGCGGGGCAGGGAAAAGTCGACTGGGGCATGGCCATCGATGTCGAACAGCCAAGTTCGCTGGGTGCCGACCGCGCACTCAACACAATCGCTGCGCACGCCAAGTACGAAGGCGACCTGATCGTGGTCGACTTCGGGACCGCGACAACCATCGATGCAGTCGATTTCAACGGCGCCTACAAAGGCGGGATTATCGCCCCTGGCATCAATCTCTCGCTCGATGCGCTGGTGGGCAACACGGCCAAGCTGCCGCGCATTGCGATCCGCTCACCCGAAAGCGAGAGCGTCATTGGTCGTAATACCGAAGACCAGATGCTGATCGGCGTGTTCTGGGGCTATGTCGCCATGCTCGAAGGACTGATTGCCCGCATGAGAGCGGAAATTGGTCGGCCGGCCAAGGTCATCGCAACCGGTGGGCTTGCCATCCTGTTCGACCAGCATAGCGACATGTTCGACGCTATCGACGCGGACCTCACTCTCGAAGGTCTCGCCATGTTGGCGGATCGCGCCAACTGACAAGACTGGATCGATGAAGAAGGATTTCACACCCGAGAACGAACTGCTGTTCCTTGCCCTGGGCGGGTCTGGAGAGATCGGCATGAACGTCAATCTCTACGGCTGCAATGGCAAGTGGTTGATGGTCGATCTCGGCATGACCTTCTCCGGCAATGAGTACCCTGGCGTCGACCTGGTATTCGCCGATCTCGAATTCATCGAGGAGCGCACGAAAGACCTGCTCGGGATCGTCCTCACCCATGCGCACGAGGATCATATCGGTGCAGTGCCCTATTTCGCCGGCGAACTTGGTGTACCGCTTTACGCCACCCCGTTCACTGCCGACCTGGTTATGCGTAAGCTCGAAGAAGCCGGCATCGCCTGCGAGATCGAGCTCAACATCATCCCCGATGACCACGGCAGCTTCGACCTTGGGCCATTCAACGTGACCTATATCCCACTGGCGCACTCGATCGCGGAAGGAAATGCTCTGCTGATCGACACGCCGTATGGCCGGATTTTCCACACCGGCGACTGGAAGCTCGATGAGGAACCGATCATCGGCGAACCGACGACCGAAGCCGAACTGACGGCGATGGGTGACGAGGGGATCCTGGCGCTTGTTTGCGACAGCACCAATGTCTTCAACCCGGCACCGAGCGGCTCGGAGGGCGCCGTCCATCGCGGGCTGATGGAAGAAGTTGCGCTCCACACGGGCAAGCGGGTGGTTGTAACGACGTTCGCATCCAATGTGGCGCGTCTCCAGACTTTGGGCGATGTCGCGCGCGAGACCGGCAGGCAGCTATGTGTTGCGGGCCGATCGCTCGACCGGATTATCGAGGTCGCGCAGGACAATGGCTACCTGCAGGATTTTCCGGAGCTGATCGATTTCGACACTGCGATGGGGCTGCCGCGCGGCGAGGTACTGATCCTCGCAACCGGTGGGCAGGGCGAGCCGCGCGCCGCTCTGGCCCGGATCGCGGAGGAGAATCATCCGATCGAACTGGTCAGAGGCGATGTCGTGCTGTTTTCGAGCCGCCAGATCCCGGGCAACGAGTTGTCGATCGGGCGTGTACAGAACCAGCTGGCCGCGCGGGGTATCACCATGGTGACCGATCGCCAGAGCGAGATCCACGTCTCCGGGCATCCGGGCCGCCCCGAGCTCGAGGCGCTCTATGGCTGGCTGCGTCCAGAGGTGCTGGTGCCGGTCCATGGCGAGATGCGGCATATGCAGGAACAGGCCCGACTTGGCCTTTCCAGTGGCATACCGAGCGCTGTGGTGCAGCAGAATGGCGATATCGTGCGGCTCGCCCCAGGGGCGCCGGGAAAACTGGCCGAGGTGCTTGCGGGGCGCCTCGTGCTTGATGGCGACATCATTGCACCGGCCGACGGCGAGGCGATCACCATGCGTCGCCGAATGGCGCGCGACGGGATGCTTATTGTCGTGCTTGATGAGCGGATGCGCCCAACGCTGGAGAGCATCGGCCTTCCGCTCGACGAGGATTTGCAAGACTTCCTTGAGGAGGCCTCTGCCGATGTGGTCGCGGCGCTTGGCAAGCTGAAGGGCAGGGCGGCGAAGGACGTCGACGAGGTGACTGAGACGGCGAGGCTCGCTGCGCGCCGCGCCGCGAAGCGATGGTCCGGCAAGAAGCCGCAGGTCCGTGTTATTCTGTCAGGAGCTACGTCAGCACGATGAACTGGACCTCGATTGTCGCGATCTATGTTCTGTTCTGGGTAATGTCGGCATTCGTCCTGCTGCCGTTCGGCGTGAAGACGCATGACGAGCTCGGGATCGAGAAAGTGCCCGGTCAGGCCGATAGCGCCCCGGGCAATTTCCGCCCAGGCCGGGTGGTTCTACGGGCGACCGTACTCGCAGCGACCCTGACCGCCATTTACGTTGGAAATTACATATATGGCTGGATCACGGTCGAGGACCTCGACATTCTATCGAGGCTCATTCGCTGAGATAGACGTACCGAGCTAATTGCGCAGGCGTTCGATCGCCTGTGCCAGCGCAACGTAAAGCTTGCCCATATCAGAGCTGAGGATCGTGACGCCAAGGGCATTGCCGTCGCGGGTCGAAAGCAGCGACCGCAGCATGGCCTCGAAGTCATGGATGTAGCGGCTGACATGCTCCCGGAAATTCTCGTCGCTCTCGTACAGATTGACGATCTCGCGGCTTTCCGAGTTGTCGAGCAGGCGTACGGCGCGGCGGGTGAAGATCCCGCGGTCGCCCTTCAGATAGGACGCCCATTCCGTATCGGTCACGTCGCGTGACATTGCCTGCATGATATCGATCGCGTTGGAATTGAGGCTGTCGGTGATGAGTGCCATGCGGCGGGCGAAATCGTGATCGACCTGCTCTTCGGCAATTTCGCGCGCGCGGGTGACGCGCTGTTCGAGATTGCCCGCAAGCTCGTTGACCTTGGCCAATTGGTCTCGCAGCTGGATCGCGATCTCCCGCCCGCGCTGCGAGGCCTTCGTCGCGGCCGCCTCGATATCTTCGATTGCAGCGCCGCTGTTCTCGCGGAGCGACCGTTGCACTGCATCGCTCGCAAGGCTTCCGATCTTCTGAGCTGCTTTGTCGACCACCTCTTCCGCATTGCTCTCGAGGAGTGTGAACGCATGGTGCGAGGCATCGAGCAGCGCCTTGATAGAGGCCTGGAGCTTCTCGCTCGTATGCGTGGTGAGCCGCTCGCTGTTCTTCTCGAGTTCGCCCAGCACTTCTTGCAGGGAACTGAGCTGCGCGAGGGCATCGCGCGAATGTTCGCCCTGCCGTGCGTGAATATTGTCGATGTGCTTGGCGACTTGCTCGACATTCCCCTGCGTCGTGATCAGGTAATTCGACAGGGCCGCGCCCCGCTTGCCGGCGTCGTCGAGCGTTTCGCGCAGCATGATTGCCCGATCCTCGAAGCCGCCCAACGTGGCGGTTGCTGCATCGATCGCCTTGGGCAGGTCGGTACCCGTCTGCCGCGCGCCCGACTGTATAATCTCGAGCAGCCTTATGCTCGAATCTGTCAGAGCTGAGAGCGCGCGCTCGGTCGCGTCGAGGTTTGCCTTCTGTCCGGCCAGGCGCCCATCGAGCTCGGTTAGGCCGCTTGAAAGTCGTGTTTCGGCTTCGCTGGCATGCGCAGAGACACTGGCAAAGAGTGTGTTGAGCTGTTCGACCTTGTCCGCGATCTCGGCACCGTGTCCCGCGAGCCGCTCGGCTTGCGCGATCTGCGCCTGCTCGCGTTCCGTAAGTGCATCGTCGAGATCGGCCATACGCTGGGCAAGCGCTTCACTGGCCTGGGTTTCGCGGGTGTCGAACTGGTCCTGACGCCGCGCGATCTCCTCGTTGAAGCGCGCGTCACGCGCGGCAAGCAAGTCATCGAAGCGGCCGGCCTCTTCATGGAGGGCGGTAACGCGGGCTTGTGCCGCGGCAAGGGCCTTGGCGTCGAGATCGTCGAGGTTGGCGATAACTTCGACAATCTCTTCGTGTAGCCGGTCCTTCGCCTGGCGCAGGGCCGCAAAGGCATGGTCTTCTGCCTCGCGCAGCTTGGCCGAGAGGGTTTCGCCTTCGCCACGCAACGCGCCCAGTCGCGCGCGGAGCGAGGTCAGGCTCTTGTCTTCCTCTGCAGCAAACTCGTCGCGCAAGTCGTTGAGACCGCTCCGCAACTCGTCGGCACGGTGGCGCATGGCAGCAAGCGCATCGATCTCACGGCTGTCGAGATCGACCCTGAAATCCTCGCTCTTCTCCTTGAGCGCGTCGAACCGCTCGGTGGCGATCCCGTCGAGTCGGTTTACCTGTTCCTCGAAGGCAGTGATTGTCGTTTCGACCTTGGCGCTGAGCGCGTCGACCTGTTTGCCGCTGGCGAGACCGAATTGGTTCAGTCGCTCAAACCCAGCGACCAATTTTTCGAGTTGTTCGTGTGCGGTGCGGCCGGCGTTACCGACCTGGTTGGAAACATCCTTTGCAGAGTTGGAGATGACAGGTAGATCATCCCGAAGTTTCTGCATATTTTCCAAAGCCGTAGTGCTGACACTTGCAATCGAATCAACTTGCGCGCCGTTGCTGTGAATCAGCGATTGCAGCTCGCTCGCATGGGTAGAAATGCGCTCGCTCGCCACTCGGCCCAGGGATTCGAGGTCGCGCGACTGCGCGCCGAGAAATTCTCGCGCCAGGCTGAGTTCTCGATTGACGATCACCAGCCGCCCTTCGAGCGCCTGGGATTCGCGGGCGAGGGCGGCTGCGGCATCTGCGAAACGCACTGCTTCGCGCCGGCTGTGCCGCATGGCCAGCAGCCATACCGAAACGATCAACAGGACCGGCACCGACCAGTTGATAATCCATCCGACCCATTGCTGGGCGGTCCCACCGGCAAGTATCTCGTCGCGAAACGCCCAACCGAAAAAGCCGGTCCAACCAACGAGGGCCAGGAGAGCTACAGAGGGCAGGATCCAGCCGCGATGGCTCCGCACGGAATCATCCTCGGTGTCCTCGACCCAATCCTCCTGCCACTCCTCGTCGAGGGCGAGCGTATCGTCCGCCAGACCCTCTACAGCGGTGCCCTGCGCTTCCTGAGCGCCCTCGGGCCCAACGGCCCGGATGTGAGATCCCCCGGTCATATTATGGAATCTAACATGTTTCTGGCCGTGTTAAACCCTGCTTTAACCCTGTTGGTATTATTGCGGCTCAATGGCTTACGAAAGCGGAGCACTGGATGCCACTCTGGCGGCTGCAGCGGGCGAGGATCGCGCGCTGATCGCGGAGTTGCGCAGCGCCTTTATCGACAGTGCGCAAAAGCAGGTCGAACTGCTCAAGCGGGCACGCTGCGACGGCAACTGGCACGTGGCTGCGATGCGTCTCAAGGGATTGGCTGCCTCGTTTCATGCCAGCAATCTCTATGACCTCGCGGAAGAAGCCCTGGTTGCCGCTCCGGGCGAACCGACCGTAGTGCGCAAGATCGAAAGCGCGCTGGCCGAATTCGGCCCCTCGATCGACACTTAAGCCCGACTTTCCGTCGCTTCACAGCTTGGCAGCAGCCGATTGCTCGGCATAGTGTGATCTCTGCCTTCGGAGATCCCCGTCCTTGCGTATCGCGCTTCTTTCAGCCCTCGAAAATGCCGACAACGGCAAACCACGTGCGTTTCTAATGATCGGGGGAAGATCGCTGATCGCCTGGCAGGCCGATCTCGCGCTGCGGCTTGGCTGCGAAAGGGTGGTCTGCCTGGCGAGGGGGCTGGTTCCAGAGCTGATCGAACTACAACGCGAGATCGAGGCGCGAGGCCGCCAATTCCAGATCATCAGGGGGCCCTTGCAGCTAGTCGGCCTCACATCGGCTGATAACGAGCTATTGGTCTTGGCGGATGGTCTCGTGATCGATCCGGAACTGGCCGACAGCATCGTCGGCAAGGGCAGGGGAGTGGCTGCCCTTCCGGCCGATGAGGGGATCGCAGCAGGCTTCGAACGGATCGACGCTGACCGCTCGTGGGGCGGAATATTGGTCGCGCGTGGGCAAATTGTCGAACGGCTAGCTGACATGCCGCCCGATATCGACACCGTCTCCTTGCTTCTGCGTTTGGCCTTGCAGGCCGGGACACAGGTGGTTCTGCTGGAAAAGCAAAAGCTTGCCTCTGGTGAGTTGATCCTTGCGAAGGGCGAGGCAGCGCTTGAGAAGCGCGAGACCGCCCTGCTTGACCGGGCCGCGCAATCGAACCCGTGGACGGCGCCGGGTCTGGCTCTCGCCAATCGACTGGCGCGGCGCTTCTCGCCCAAAGGCCTCGATCGGGGTCCCATTGCCGGCCTCGTCGCGGGCGGCATTGCGGGATTGGCCGCAATTGGCCTCGCCGCGACCGATTACCCGTTCCCAGCACTGATTCTGGTTGCTCTCGCCAGTTTCTCCCTGCGGCTTTCCGCGGCCTTCAAGGCGCTCGCCAGCCGTCTTCGTGGGATAGGCGGAAGTTCGAAACACCTGTTTTGGAACAATGCATTAGTGGACGTACTTCTGACGGTTGTTCTGGTGCTTCCCACAACAGCGCCGATGATCCCCCGGCGCCTGTTTCTTCCGCTGATCCTGATCGGTCTGTTGAGATTGGGGGCACGGCACCCAAACCGGCGGATTTCCGCCCTTTTCTCCGATCGTATCCTCCTGGCGCTGGTGCTTGCCCCTGCCGCGTGGTTTGGCGTTTTGACCCAAGCGATGGCGGTCTTGAGCCTGCTGATCTTGGCCGTGCTGCTCGGCAGCGGGCGCCAATCTCAGATAACAGGCGGTTAACCCTATAGGGTTATGAGCAAAGGATGAGCGAAACCTCGGCGGACATCTCGAACGCGACGAAGGTCGAGGCGCTGTTTCGCAGCGATCTCGAGCAGGGTGATCGCGCCCTCGCCGGCGTTGCTCCGGTCCTGAGTTACCTGCTCGCCAACTCCGCACAATCGCTGATCACCGACGATCTTCTTGCCCGGATGCGCGGAATGCTCGCCGACATTTCCGGTCAGCTGATGCGTATCGAAGCCGATGCGGCCGCGCCGCTGCCCCCGTCGGCGCAGGGAGATGCCGCGCAGGATCGCCTGATCGAAAGGCTCGCGTCGGACAGCACAATCCTGAGCCACTGCTTCGCGATGGCGGCCGAGGCCCAGTTGAGCGAGGAGCTCGAGCAGCGATTGGGGATAGACCAGGTGCTTACCCCGCTAATGCAGGAATTGATCGCCTCCGACGACGCGAAGACCGCAGAACTGGCGATGGCGGCCATGTCTGCGCAGGCCCGCTTCGTGCAGGCGCGACGTCGAATGGGGCTCTCGCTGGGCGATCTTCCGGCCGATCTTTTCGACCAATTGTGTTCGGCATGGAGCGACATCGCCAATCGTTCCGCTGCAGCCACCCGGGCCAAGGGCGAGGCCATGCTTCGCGCCAGCTACGACGAAAGCGCTGGTCGCGCAGCTCTCCTAACGCGCCTGGTGGGCGCGATCGGCGGAGGGGCGCAGGCCGCATTGGCGATCGAGCACGGGGGCGTCGCGCTCTTCACCACGGCGCTCGGAAGGCTGAGCCGGCAACCGCGTGAGCTTGCCGTGCTGTCTTGTCACGCCTCGCAATCGTCCCGGCTCGCGCTGGGCTTGCGAGCCGCTGGTTTGTCGACCGAGCGGGTCGTGCAGCAAGTGCTCCAGCTTCATCCGGAATTCGCGTTTCCGGCGAATTTTGGCGAACTGAGCGCCGAACGAGCCCGCGAATTGCTGCGTGAATCGCGCAACGGGGCTGGTAAGTAGCGCCATGGCATCGAACTCCCACCTTCTCGCGGCACGCGGCGTTACTGATGCTGAGGATCGCTTGCTGGAAGCGGATCCCCCGCTTGCCGAGCTGCAGGAACGCTGTGGTGGTACAATCCCGGGCATCCTGGCAGTGCCGGAACTCCTCGATCTGGTGCGGCAGGGGCGCCAAATGGGCCTGCGCCTTGCACGCGAATTCTCTGCCTTCGATGGTGTCGGGAAAGTCAGCGGCTTTGTGAGGATCAACCCGATTACCGATGACGATGGCGCCGTTTGCGAATTGCTGGTCGAAAACTGGCAGCGTGACGCCGTTCCTGCCGAGGATTCGCGCGATGCGGCCGCACGACTCGATGCGATCGATCGCGCGACCGCCGAACTTACCGCCAGGCTGGATGCCAGCCAGCGACTTCTGACGGTCGAGACGCAGGCGAGCGATCTTGGTATGCTGGCGGCCTCGATGCGGGCCGCGCCGGGCAAGCTGTGGAACGAGTATCTGGAACTGATTGGCATCGCGCACCAGCATCCGCTGCATTGGCGGCTGCTCGATGGTGCAGACTGCGTGGTCGAGGGATCGGATCGGCAGTGGAATGCACGGCTGCTCCCGATTGGCGGCACGAGCCAGGAGCCCCACGGATTCGAGCTTCTCCTGTCGGCTCGGCATCCGCTTGATCCTGAGGGGGGTAAGAGCCAAGCGAGCGCTGAGCCTTCGCCGCAAGGTCTTATTGGCGACGCTCTGGCACCCGCACTCCGCCAACCCGTGGCGCGCATCATTGCGAATGCCGAGACGATCAAGGCGAAGCTCGCGGGCCCATTGCGACCCGAATACAGCGATTATGCTGCCGATATTTCGGCTGCCGGACAGCATCTCGCGGGCTTGCTCGACGATCTTGCAGACCTGGAGGTAGTCGAGGCGGAAGGTTTCACTGTCGCCAAGGACCGGATCGACCTTGCCGATGCTTCACGGAGAGCCGCTGGCATCCTCGGCGTCCGGGCGCGCGACAAGGAAATTGCGGTCATCTTGCCCGACGAGGACGAAAACATGCTCGCAACTGGGGAGTTTCGCCGCGTGTTGCAGGTGCTCCTCAACCTCATCGGTAACGCGATCAACTATTCGCCTGAGAGAAGCTCGATATCGGTCGCAGTGGCGCGGGACATGCTGGGCCGCTCAACGGTAAGCGTTGCCGATGAGGGCCCCGGAATCTCGCCCGAACATCGCGCGCGCGTGTTCGACAAGTTTGAACGCCTCGGACGCGACGGCGACGGTGGATCAGGGCTCGGCCTTTATATTGCCCAGCGTCTGGCAGTGGCGATGGACGGCGAACTTCTCATCGAAAGCGAGGCTGGCGAAGGAACGACCTTCACGCTCGTCTTGCCTCCCGCCGACTAGCCTTTCAGTCGGCCGGAGAACCACAGCAGCAGGCCTCCGACAACAATGGTAATGGCGCCGTTCACCGCCCAACTGCGATCAGCCAACATGAAGCTTTCTGCTGGCCACATGACGATGCCGAGGCCCTGGAGGGTCCAGAGTCCGCCGGCCAGGACCAAGGCTACGCCGAGAACCTGGCACAGCAGGCGGAGAATCTTGCGCCCCACGGATCAGCGCTCGCCGACGTGCACGTAATCGCGCTGGGTCGGACCGGTATAGAGCTGGCGCGGGCGACCGATGACTTGGCCTGGATCGGAGATCATTTCGTTCCACTGGGCGACCCAACCAACGGTGCGGGCGAGGGCAAACAGCGCGGTAAACATCGTGGTGGGGAAGCCGATCGCCGAGAGGATGATCCCTGAGTAGAAGTCCACGTTAGGGAACAGCTTCTTCTCGATGAAATAATCATCGTTCAGCGCGAGCTCCTCGAGCCGCAATGCGGTCTCGAACAGGGGATCATTGACCTTGAGAGCATCGAAAACTTCGCGCACGGTTTTCTGCATCACGGCCGCACGGGGGTCGTAGTTCTTGTAGACTCGGTGTCCGAAGCCCATCAGACGGAACGGGTCGTTCTTGTCCTTGGCGCGATCGATATAGTGCGGAATCTTGTCGGGCGTGCCGATCTCCCGCAGCATGTTGAGCGCAGCCTCGTTGGCACCGCCGTGGGCCGGTCCCCACAGGCAGGCAATACCGGCAGCGATACAGGCGAAGGGATTGGCGCCCGAAGATCCGGCGAGGCGCACGGTTGAGGTCGACGCATTCTGTTCATGGTCGGCGTGGAGGATGAAAATCCGGTCCATCGCCCGTTCGACCTCCGGGACTACCTCGTAAGCCTCGGCCGGGACGCCGAAAGTCATCCGGAGGAAGTTGCCGGTGTAGCTCAGCGAATTGTCGGGGTACATGAAGGGCTGACCGACGGCATATTTGTAGGCCATGGCAGCAATGGTCGGCATTTTCGCAATCAGGCGATGGCTCGAGATCTTGCGATGTTCGGGATCGGAGATGTCGGTCGAGTCGTGGTAGAACGCCGACAGCGCGCCGACCACGCCGCACATCACTGCCATCGGGTGCGCGTCGCGGCGGAAACCGCGGTAAAGCACCGAAAGCTGTTCGTGCAGCATCGTATGGCGACTGATGGTGTAGGTGAAGTCGTCGAGTTCTTCCTGCAGCGGCAGCTCGCCGTTTAGCAGCAGGTAGGCAACCTCCATGAACGAGGAATGTTCGGCCAACTGGCCGATCGGATAGCCGCGATGGAGCAGCACGCCTTCGTCACCGTCGATGTAGGTGAGGGCGCTCTCGCACGAAGCGGTCGACTTGTAGCCGGGATCGTAGGTGAAGGCGCCGGTCTGTCCGTAAAGCTTGCGGATGTCGACGACGTCAGGACCGACACTGCCTTGCAGTACCGGAAGATCGTAAGTTTCGCCGCCCAGTTCCAACCTAGCTTGATTGTCCGCCAACGTCTTTCTCCTTAATTCAATTGCCCACGCTCAGCCTGCCGACGCGGCTTGCGCGTCGATCCGCGCCAGCGCCTCATCCCGCCCCAGAAGGACCAGAACATCGAAAATACCGGGCGAGGTCGTCGTCCCGGTAAGGGCTGCACGCATGGGCTGCGCGAGCTTGCCGAGACCCAGTTCGAGCTCCTCGGCGATTGCTTTGGTAGTGGCTTCGAGAGCCTCGATTGTCCAGCTATTTTCGGCCTTGAGGCGGTCGGAAACGAGGCCCAGGCGGGCGCGCGCTTCATCATCGAGCAGTTGAGCCGCCTTCTCGGTCATTTCGAGCGGACGACGTTGGAACAGGAAGGCTGCGCCTTCGGCCAACTCGTTGAGATTGCGGGCGCGGGTCTTGAGCACCGGCATTGCGCTGGCGAGCAGTTTTTCGTCAACCTCGGCTTCGATCCGGGGGGCCACCAATGCCGCGAGCCGCGCGTTATCTGCCTCGCGAATGTAATTGCCGTTGAGATGCTCAAGCTTCTTCAGATCGAAGCGGGAAGGGCTCTTCCCCACGCCGTCGATGTCGAACAGCTCGATCGCTTCTTCGCGCGTGATTTCTTCACGATCGCCATAACCCCAGCCCAGTCGCAGGAGGTAGTTAAACAGCGCCTCGGGCAGGATGCCCATCTCGTCACGATATTCTTCCACCCCAAGCGCGCCGTGACGCTTCGAGAGCTTGGCGCCGTCGTTTCCGTGGATCAGCGGAACATGGGCGTAGGCCGGGATTGGCCAACCACCTTCGATCGCCTGCATTGCATGATAGATCGGCAGTTGGCGGAAAGCATTGTTGAGATGATCGTCTCCGCGGATGACATGGGTCACGCCCATGTCGTGATCGTCGACCACGACCGCCAGCATATAGGTGGGCGTGCCGTCCGCGCGCAGAATGATGTAATCGTCGAGTTCTTCGTTGCGGACTGTCACCGAGCCCTGGACCAAGTCTTCGATCGTGGTCTCGCCCGACTGCGGGGTCTTGATGCGCACGACGAAAGGAGCGCCTTCGGGAGTTTCAGCTGGATCTCGATCGCGCCAACGACCATCATAGCGCATGGGCTGCTTGTTGGCGCGCTGCTGGGCGCGCATTTCCTCGAGCTCTTCGGGCGTAGCGAAGCATTTGTATGCGAGACCTGCATCAAGCAGCTTATGGGCTACCTCGGCGTGCCGCTCGGCGCGTTGCGCCTGGAAAACGGTGTCGTCGTCGAAATCGAGTCCTAGCCAGTCGAGACCGTCAAGGATTGCGTCAATCGCTTCCTGTGTCGAACGCTTGCGATCGGTGTCCTCGATACGAAGCAAGGTCTTGCCGCCGTGGTGACGGGCGAACAACCAGTTGAACAACGCGGTGCGCGCGCCTCCGATGTGCAGGAACCCGGTCGGCGAAGGGGCAAAGCGGGTGACGACCCCATCGGTCAGAGCTCCGCTTTTGCTTGCCATAAGTCCTTCAATCCTTTCAATAAAGCCATGGCCACACGTCACGCGCCTATGGTACCCATGGGGGATGGTGCCGATAGCGGTAATGCTGCAGTGCAGCGCAATTGGCGCAGCGCAGCGCAAATGTCCAGTGTGGCGAAGCATTTCGAGCGTTTTCTGGCTCTTGCGGGGTTCGATCGCGGGCCCTGGATAGCGGTTGCATTCGGGCTCGGGATTGTCGCCTGGTTCTTATTGAGCGAGCCGTGGCAGTGGAGTGCCGGGATCGGCGCGGGAGTAATCTGCGCGATCTTCGGCGCAACGCTCGGGAGGCCCGACGGTCATCTGCAACTTCTGCCAAGGGCGATGATTGTGGTCGGTTTGGTCTTCTCGCTCGGCATGGCGACGATCTGGGCCCGCTCGTGGATGGTCGGGGCGGAGCCGATCGAAAGGCCTGCTGTGATCACGCTCCAGGGCCATGTGCTTGAGCGGCAGGACCAGCCGGCAGAGTCGCGGGTCAGGCTGGTTCTGGCAATCCGCGACGCCGAAGCAGGTGTGGCGCGAAAGATCCGCGTAAACGTTCCAGCCGAGGATATTGGCGAAGGCATGTCCGAGGGAGCTGTTCTCCGCCTGCGGACCCGGCTGATGCCGCCAGCAGCGCCAATGTTGCCGGGCGGCTATGACTTTGCGCGGACGGCATGGTTTGCCGGGCTCGCGGCGACCGGGAGCGTCATCGGACCAATCGAGGTCGTCGAGCCTGCGCCGAAGCGCACAGCACTAGCGAATATTCAGCGCCGCCTGTCCGGCCATGTCCGGAGCCAGCTGGACGGGCCAGAGGGCGCCATTGCGGCCGCTTTCGCCAGCGGGGATCGCGGTGCCATCGGCCAGGCTGACGAGGATGCGATGCGCGATGCAGGGTTGACGCATCTCCTCTCGATCAGCGGGCTCCATGTCAGCGCGGTCATCGCGGCAGCCTATGTCCTGGCGATCAGGTTGCTGGCCTTGTGGCCAGCACTGGTGTTGCGAATACGCCTGCCGGTGGCCGCTGCGGGCATCGCTGCTCTTGCCGGTATTGGATACACCTTGCTGACCGGATCGCAGGTGCCGACTGTGCGTAGCTGTATCGCGGCCTTGCTGGTCCTCGGCGCGGTGGCATTGGGTCGAGATGCGCTCTCGCTGCGAATGGTGGCGGTCGCCGCAGTCTGTGTGATGATTCTCTGGCCGGAATCGATCGTCGGCCCAAGCTTCCAGATGAGCTTTGCCGCGGTCATCGCCATCGTTGCGCTGCATAACTCGGCTCCGGTGAAGCGCTTTCTGGCGCCGCGAGAGGAAGCCAGGGTTATTTGGTTCGCACGCCGCAGCGTGATGTTGCTTGTCACGGGATTGGTGATCGAGATCGCGCTGATGCCGATCGTTCTGTTCCATTTCCATCGCGCCGGAGTCTACGGCGCGCTGGCCAACGTGATCGCGATTCCGCTCGTTACCTTCGTGTCCATGCCGCTGATCGCGCTGGCTCTTGTGCTGGACATCGTTGGAGCAGGAGCGCCGGCGTGGTGGCTGGTGGGACATTCGCTCGACCTGCTCTTGTGGTTGGCGCATGTAACCGCCTCCCAACCGGGCGCGGTGAAGCTGATGCCGCAAATGAGCGATGGCACCTTTACACTGTTCGTCGCCGGGGGCCTCTGGATTGGACTGTGGAGCGGACGCGCCAGGCTTTTGGGACTGATCCCGGCGGGCTTCGCGACGATCCTGCTTCTGCTTACGCCGGTCCCTGATGTCCTGATCTCCAGCGACGGGAGGCATGTGGGGATCACCACGCAAGACGGCCGTTTACTGAGTCTGCGCGACAGTCGATCGGATTACGCCCTCGAGAACCTGATGGAGTTGGCGGGTGTCGAAGCGGAGCCGATTCCGCTGGAGGATTGGCCGACGGCGGGTTGTACCAGCGAATTCTGTGTCCTCTCGCTTGAGCGGGGAGGCAAGACCTGGTCCCTACTCATGGCGCGCAATCGCGTGCGGGTAGAGGAACGTGCGCTGGCCGCTGCCTGCGAGCGGGCCGATATCGTTATCGCAGATCGCTGGCTGCCGTCATCATGCCGTCCGCAGTGGCTCAAGGCCGATGCGCGCTTTCTTGAGCGCTCGGGCGGTTTGTCGCTCGATCTGGAGAATGGAACGATCACCAGCGTCGCCTTGAGCCAAGGCAAACATGGCTGGTGGCGCGGCGCCGATTAGCGGTTGAGGCCAACGGGCCAGATCAGTGATAGCGGCGCAAGAGCCCCGCGAGCTTGCCCTGCACGACCACTTCGTGCGGATCGTAGACCTGCGGATCGTACATGCCGTTGGCCGGATCTAGCCGGATCTTGCCGTTCTCGCGCCGCAAATACTTGAGCGTCGCTTCCTCATTGCGGACCAGTGCGACCACGATCTCGCCGTCTCGCGCCGTATCGGTCCGTCGCACCAGCGCGAAGTCGCCGTCGAAAATTCCGGCCTCGATCATCGAGTCGCCCGAAACTTCGAGCGCGTAATGCTCGCCCGGCCCAAGCAGCGCCGCAGGTACCGGCATCGAGGACTGCCCCTCGATCGCCTCGATAGGCGCGCCGGCCGCGATCCGGCCATGCAACGGCACTTCGATGATGTCGTTGGCCGGTTCGCGTGCAACCGCCTTGGTGGCCAAAGCCATGGTGATAGCGTCATTGGCGGGCATGGGGCGCTTGGCTGCCGGCGTCACATCCTCAGGCTGCTTGATAACCTCGAGAGCGCGCGCTCGATTGGGCAAGCGGCGAATGAAACCGCGCTCTTCCAGAGCGGATATCAGGCGATGGACGCCCGACTTGCTTTTCAGGTCGAGCGCATCCTTCATCTCTTCAAAAGAGGGCGAAATGCCCGTCTCTTCGAGCTTCTGCTGAATGAAGCGGATCAACTCGTGCTGCTTTGCCGTCAGCATGGCGAAAATCTCCCTTGGTCGCCCATTGTCGCCGGTTATTTCGCGCACCGATAAGGTGAACGAATGTGGAACAATTAGGAAACGATTTTCAGCAAGTCAAGCTATTCAGCCATTTTCCAACAGGTAGCATTCGACCGCTTCACCTGCGGATATGGGCGAAGCATCGATACCGCGAGCAATCAGACAATTGCTCGCAGCGAGAGCAGCCAGTGCCGAGGAATCCTGCGAATCGGCCGGTGTCACCGAAAGCCCGTCCCAAGACCCGCGAATGAATTCCTGCCGCGAACCACCGGCCGGAAGACTGCAACCTGCCTTCAGCGTAACCAGCCGCGGAAGAGTTTCGGCCGCACCCATGGCCGCCCTGACGCTGGGCAGAACGAACAGGAACGCGGTGACGAAGCTCGACACCGGGTTGCCGGGAAGGCCGAAGATGAGCTGATTCTCGCGCTGTGCGATGAGCAACGGCTTGCCAGGCTTCATCGCCACCTTCCAGAAATCGAGCGATGCGCCCCATTCCTCCAGTGCAGGGCGGATGAGGTCATGATCGCCGACCGAGGCGCCGCCGCTGGTGATCACGAAATCGGCTCTTTCGGCACTCGCAAACGCATCGACCAACGCCTGGCGATCGTCGGGGACGGGCCCGATGCGTTCCACGCGGCACCCCATCCGGGCGAGCAGGGTTGTTAGCATGGCGCCATTCGAGGCAGGGATCTGGTGCGGAGCGCAATCTTCCGGGGTCACCGAAAGTTCATCACCACTATCGATCACTGCGACCAGCGGAGCCTCATGTACGGGCAGGGTGGAGTGACCGGCGGTAATTGCGAGCGCCACCTGGGCAGCGCCGATCCGAGATCCGGCACCAAGCACCAGATCGCCTTCGGAAAAATCGAATCCGCAAGTGCGGACGTGTTTGCCGCGACCGGGCATGTCCTCGGTACAGCGAAGATGATCTCCGGTGCGTTCGGCGTTCTCCTGAATGAGCACCCGATCGGCTCCAGCGGGCATGTGCGCGCCGGTCGAAATTCTCACCGCCTGACCATCGATCAATGCGCTGCCAAAGGGGGCGCCCGCGCGACTTTCTCCGATCACGGTCCAGGGTCCGTCGCCCACTATCGCGTAGCCATCCATGGCAGACAGGTCGGCGGGCGGCTGGGTGCGGCGAGCATGGAGGTCTGAAGCGAGGTAGCGCCCGGCGGCCGCCGCCGCATCGAGCTCCACCACCGGCATCTTGGGTGCGAGGGCGAGGGCGCGCGCCTGCGCCTCCGCAACGCTGAGCATGGCGCTCAAGGGCGTGCCTCCGCTTGCCAATGGCCGGACTTCCCGCCGAGCTTTTCGAGCAAGCGAACCTCCTCGATCACCATCCCTTTATCGAGAGCCTTGGCCATGTCGTAGATTGTGAGAAGCGCCACCGTGGCTGCGACCATGGCTTCCATCTCTACCCCGGTTCTGGCCGTGAGCGAGGCGGTGGCGGTGACGCGCACGCCGCCTTCCTCGAAGGCGAAATCAACAGTTACTGCGTCGAGTCCCAGCGGATGACAGAGCGGGATCAGGTCTGAAGTCTTCTTCGCCGCCATGATCGCCGCAATGCGCGCGGTGCCGAGCACGTCGCCCTTGGGAGCATCACCAGCCTTGATCGCGGCGAGCGCGGCATCGCTCATGCGGATAAAACCCCCGGACACCGCCTTGCGAAGCGTTTCGGGTTTGGCGCCGACGTCCACCATGTGCGCGGCTCCACTGTCATCGAGGTGGGTCAATTTGCTCATTCGCTTGCTCATCACCGGTTCGCTCAAATCCTACTGGATGGAACACATGGAACACAGTCAAAGAGAAGGAAACCGCCAAGTTTCGACCACGGAAAATCTGAAGGGCGACAGCAGGCGAGTGCGCGGAGACATCTGGGCATGATGGCACGCCTCGCGGCAGTAGGACAGGTCAGCCGTGCAACAGCGCCTTGGTAGCAGCAGATACATCAGCTTGCCGCATGAGGCTTTCCCCGACGAGGAAGCTGCGCACTCCGTTGCGTGCCAGCCTCTCGCAATCGGCATGCGAATTGATACCGCTCTCGCCGACAAGCAACGCACCTTCAGGGGCGAGAGGAGCTAGTCGCTCGGTAGTTGCCAGATCGGTCGTGAATGTTTTGAGATCGCGATTATTGACCCCGATCAGACGTGAGTTGAGCCGCGCGGCGCGTTCCATCTCTGCCTCGTCATGGACTTCGACCAGCACATCCATTCCGCGTTCCAGCGCGGCCGCCTCGATCTCCAGCATCTGTGCATCGTCAAGCGCCGCGACGATGATGAGAATGGCATCTGCACCGATACTGCGGGCTTCGGCGACTTGCCACGGATCGATCATGAAATCCTTGCGCAGCACCGGAAGATCGCAGGCAGCCCGCGCCTCGATCAGAAAGTCCTCGTGCCCCTGAAAATAGGGCGCGTCGGTAAGGACCGAGAGGCAGGCTGCACCGCCCGCTTCGTAGGCACGCGCATGATCCGCTGGATGAAAATCGGCACGAATGAGCCCTTTGGACGGAGAAGCCTTCTTGATCTCGGCAATCAACCCATACCGGGCTGCGCTCGCTGCGCGCAGGGCGGATTCGAATCCACGCGGTGCGGTCTGGCTCACGGCTGCATGGTCGAGAGCGGTTACGGAGCGCTCGGCGCGGCGCTGACCCACCTCGACCGCCTTGCTGGCACAAATCTCCTGCAATTTGTCCATCGTTATGCGGCCATTTCGATCCAGCGCGCCAGCAGGCTTTCGGCGGCGCCGCTGTCAATCGCCTCGCCCGCGCGGTTGGCAAGCTCTGCCCAGTCTCCAGAGTCTCCGGCGACCATCAGGGTTGCTGCAGCGTTGAAGCAGACCGCGTCGCGATAGGGGCCGGGCGCTCCGCCCAGCAGGGCTTTGAGCGCGGCCGCATTGTGTTTCGCATCCCCACCGCGGATCGCCTCGATGGGCGCCTGCGGCAAGCCTGCCATAGAAGCATCCAACCGGCGCATCTCGAAATCATTGCCGACGACATCGGCCAGCTCGTTGCCACCTGCGAGGCTCAGCTCGTCGAGTCCTTCGTCGCCTGACGCGATAAAGGTGCGTTCGGTGCCGAGCTTGGCCTTGGCCTCGGCATAGATCGGGACGTAGCCGGGGCGGGCGATTCCGATAAGCTGGCGCTTTACCTCGGCAGGGTTCGACAGTGGCCCCATCAGGTTGAAGATCGTGCGCTTGCCCAGCTTCTGGCGAATGGGTTGGATGCGCCCCATCGCCGGGTGGTGGTTCTTGGCGAAGAGGAAACAGATGCCGATTTCGGCCAATGTCCTTTCCGCCGTCCGGCCGGCGGCCTCCATATCGAGGCCCAGCGCCTCGAGCGTATCGGCGGCGCCCGATTTGGACGAGGCTGCACGGTTGCCATGCTTGGCGACCGGAATGCCGCAGGCAGCAACCACCAGGCTGACCGCGGTCGAAACGTTGAGCGTGTGGTGACCGTCGCCGCCGGTGCCGCAGCAATCGACCGCGTTGTCCGGAGCCTCGATAGGGATCAGGCGTGCGCGGAGCGCTCGTGCGGCTCCGGCGATCTCGTCGGCGGTTTCGCTGCGCTCGGTCATGGCAAGCAGGAAACGCGCAATCTCTTCGTCGCTCGCCTCGCCATCGAGTATCCAGCCGAAGACTTCCTCGGCCTCTTGCTCGTTCATGTGCGGAACGGCGAGCGGCAGCGTCTTCATGCGGGTACCCCGGCGTCGAGCCCGCACAGCCTGAGGAAGTTCGCCAGCAGGGCATGCCCGTGTTCGGTGGCGATACTCTCCGGGTGGAATTGGACGCCGTGAATAGGCAACTCGCGGTGGCGGAAGCCCATCGTGTAGCCGTCGTCCGAAGCGGCGTTGACCAGCAAATCTTCAGGCTGATCCTGCACTACCAGGCTGTGATAGCGCGTTGCGGTGAAGGGCGAGGGGAGGCCCTCGAAAACGCCGGTGCCGTCATGGGTGACCGGCGAGGTCTTGCCGTGCATCAGGCCGCCACGCTCGACCCGCCCGCCGAAATGCTGGCCGATCGACTGGTGGCCGAGGCATACGCCGAGCAGCGGTTTGCCTGCATCCGCGCAGGCGGCAACAAGATCGAGGCTGATGCCGGCCTCATTGGGTGTGCAGGGGCCGGGCGAAATCAGGAAGCCCGCGGCGTTGGTGCGCAGAGCGTCTGCCGCGCTCATCGCATCGTTGCGCTCGACCCGCACCTCTGCGCCCAGCTCCATCAGGTAATGGACGAGGTTGAAGGTGAAGCTGTCGTAATTGTCGATGACGAGGATCATGGTTCCAGCGCCTTTGCCGCTGGGGACCGGCGGATCAAGAGAGTTTTGCTATCAGCCACTCTTGCCGGCAAACCTGTCGGTGGCCCGCACCAAACCGTCGGTGAGGCCCGGCTCGGTGTAGAGATGCCCCGCATCGGGCACGATCTGCAGCTCGACTTCGGGCCAGGCCTTCTTGAGATCATAGGCCGCCGCGGGCGGCGTGCAGCAGTCGTGACGACCCTGCACGATCACCCCGGGAATGCCCTTGAGCCGATGGGCATTGGCGAGCAGCTGGCCCTCTTCCAGCCAGCACTTGTGGCGGAAATAGTGGTTCTCGATCCGTGCGATGGCGAGCGAATTCTCGCCCATCGCGGTCTCTTCGATCATCGCCTCATCAGGCAGCAGTGTGACGGTGTTGCTCTCCCACCGGTTCCATAGCTCCGCTGCCTTGCGTTGGGTGGTCTCATCGCCGGTATTGAGCAGGCGGTGATAGGCTTCGGTCAGGTCGCCGCGCTCCCCCTCGGGCACGAATTCGACCAGGGCTTCCCACGCTTCGGGATAGAGTTCGCTCGCGCCGTATTTCATCAGCCAGTCGAGTTCGGTCTGACGCGAGAGGAAAATGCCGCGCAGCACCAGTTCGGTCACGCGTTCGGGATGGGTCTGGGCATAGGACAGCGCCAGCGACGAGCCCCAGCTCCCGCCGAAAACCATCCAGCGCTCGTGGCCACACATTGCGCGCAGCTTTTCGATATCGTCGACGATGTCCCAAGTTGTGTTGTTGTCGAGGCATGCAAATGGCGTCGAACGCCCGCAGCCGCGCTGATCGAACAGCATTATGTCGTAAAGCTCAGGGTCGAACTGGCGACGCTGTCCGGGGCTGCATCCCGCGCCCGGGCCGCCGTGCAGGAACACGACCGGCTTGGCCCCCGGCGTGCCGCACCTTTCCCAGTAGAGGACATGCCCGTCGCCGACGTCGAGCATGCCGCTGTCGTAAGGTTCGAGCTCCGGATAAAGGCCGCGTTCGTACTGCATCACTTCTCTTTGTTGGTCACGACGATCATCGGGCCGATCCGGGCGCCACTGTCGATTCGCTCGGCCAGCGGATCCCATAGCGACGATACGGTTCCGTCGAGATACAGGGCATTGGCGATCTTGAGCTCGTCGCGGAAATAGCGCGCCAGTTGCCCGAAACTGACCGGACCTTCGGTGATGACGAAATGCGCGTGACCTTCGGCATCGATCCCGACCCCGTTGCGCACCGTTTTGGACGGCCCATCGTCCTGGAATTGCGGATGCAGCTTCCCGTTGATCAGGAGCATCGGCCCTGATTGCGTTCCAAACCTGGGGCGGTCGCCGACCGTTCGGAAGAAGTCGTCGCTGGTCTTGATTTCCCACTTTCCGTTGGTGCCGTAAAAGACGCCATTCGGCTTCATGTGGAAATTGCCGGTGCCGTCGGCGAGGTTGAGTTCCTTCAACCGTTCGGCGTCTTCGACGTAATAGCCGATCGGTTTGCCATCTTCACCGTACATGCCGGCATTGACAGCGAACGCGACATTGACCGCTTCTTCGCCCAAGGATTCGCCATAGGCGCGCAGCGAGCGGAATGGATCGCCCTCCGCGTTGCCCAGAACGGTCTTGATCGCATGCTTGGCAGGATCGGCAACGCAGTGGGTGTAAGGAACATCTTCGAAGATCGTCACGCTGCAGGGCGACTTGGCCTTGCGGGCGGCCTTCATCTCCTGCGAGCCCTTGCCGATCTCGGTGCGAACGACAGGCTCGCCGCCTTGCTGCATGTCGCAGGCGGCCAACAACAGAAACGCTGCGCCGAGAAATGCTGCCGAACCGAATTTCACTGACCATACCTCGCTTCGCTGGCCACGCGGGCAGCTTCGCGCGCTGCCGCGATCAGCGCTCCCGCCTTGGCCTTGCATTCATTGAGTTCGTAATCGGGATCGCTGTCGGCAACGATCCCGGCGCCGGCCTGAACATGCATGGTGCCGTCCTTGACCACCGCCGTTCGCAGGACGATGCAGCTGTCGACCGAACCGTCGGGCGCGAAATATCCAACCCCGCCTGCGTAGGCACCGCGCGTTTCGGGCTCTAGCTCGGCGATGATCTCGCACGCCCTGATCTTCGGCGCGCCGGAAACGGTGCCCGCCGGGAAACCGGCGAACAAAGCATCGAGCGCATCGCAATCCTTGGCCAGTCTGCCCACGACATTGCTGACGATGTGCATCACGTGGCTGTAGCGCTCGATCGTGAAGCTATCGGTGACCTCGACCGTACCGCGCGCGGCAACGCGCCCGACATCGTTGCGGCCCAGGTCGAGCAGCATGAGATGCTCGGCGCGCTCCTTGGGATCGGCCAGCAGGCTTGCCTCGTTGGCGCGATCTTCATCGGCAGTGGCACCGCGCGGCCGCGTCCCGGCTATTGGGCGGATAGTGACTTCGCCATTGCGCACGCGAACCAGGATTTCCGGGCTCGAACCGACCACGGCAAAACCGGGCAGGTCGAGAAAATAAAGAAAGGGCGACGGATTCACCCGGCGCAGCGCGCGATAGAGGTCAAAGGGCGGCAAGGGGAAGGGGCAGGTGAAACGCTGCGCAAGCACGACCTGGAAGATGTCGCCCGCGACGATGTACTCCTTCGCCCTTGCGACGAGTGCCTTGTAATCGTCGGCGGCTAGCACGGGCTCCAGCGCCATTTCCGGCAGCGCGCCATCGCGGGTCGCGACCGGCGCCGCCTGGGTAAGCGTGCGCAAGACTTCGTCGATCCGCTCGCCCGCGCGCAGGATCGCAGCCGCAGGGTCAGAGGCTTCCCAAACGGGTGCGATGCAGAACAGTTCATTGGTAAGCCCGTCGAACACGAGGATCAGCGTCGGACGCACAAACAGCATGTCGGGCAGATCCAGCGCGCTTTGGGGCGCACGCGGCAGGTCTTCGACCAGACCGATCGTCTCATAGCCGAAGTATCCGACCAGGCATGCGAGCGCAGGCGGAAGTGCGTCGGGGACATCGATCCGGCAGTCCTCAGCCAGCTGTCGAAGTTCGGCCAGACTGTCATTCGCGCAGGCGACGAAAGCCTCGCGATCATGCCTCCACGAACGATTGACCTGTGCAGATGCCCCAGAGGCACGGAACACCAGATCGGGATCGAGGCCCAGCAGGCTGTAGCGCCCGCGCACTTCACCGCCCTCTACCGATTCGAGCAGGAAGTCGCCGCGGCCCGGCTCGATCAGTTTGGCTGCGGCGCCCACCGGTGTTTCGGTGTCGGCGATGACCCGCCGCCAGACGAGCGCCGGCCGGCCGTCACCTAGCTGGCGTTCGGCACTCTCGGCATTCTCTGGCAGGTATGCGTCCAGGGTGGCCTCGTCAGCTCTCGCCGGTCAACTGCTTGCGAACCGCGTCGATCGCGGCGTCGTTACGCTCGACGCCCAGCTCATTGCGCATGGCAGCAACCATCTGGTCGGCCAGCTCGTCACCCAGTGCGCTGCGGAGGTCGTTCTTGGTGGCTGCCACCAGCGGATCGTCGGCGGCAATCGGCTGCACGACGATGTCGTCCAGATCGACGATGAACCAGCCCACATCGTTATTGGCCTCAAGCTTCTTGGTGGTCCCTTCAGCCATGCTGAACAACAATGCCATCGGGGCAGGGATCTGCTGTGAGCGAGCGGCCAGTTCCTGCCGGTCGAGGTTGATCGCTTCGACGGGAGGGAGCGAGGCCTTTTCCTGCCGCAGCGCGGCGGCAACGGTATCGCCCTTCTTCACCCGAGCAAGGACCCGGTCGGCGGCTTCACGCGACTTCTTGGCGCCTTCCGAAAGTCGCCACGCCAAGGTGAGGTCATCCTTGATCTCGTTAAGCGGCGCAGTGGCCGAGGGCGTGATTTCGCCAACTTCGAAGACGATGAACTGCTGGCCGCGCACGACTTCGGCGAGCTGTGGTTCGCCCTCTTCCATCTGGAAGGCAGTGTCGAGCGTCGGGCGAAGCACTTCCGGAGTGCCGCTGTTGGGCTGGCCGTAGATGCGCCCATCGGCAGTCAGAGCCGGGGTCGTCTGTAATTGGAGGTCAAAGGCCTTGGCGATATCGCTGAGCGAGGCCCCGCTGTCGATTTCCTCCTCGATCTCGGCGCTGAAGTCCGACAATGCACGGGCCCGTTTTTCTGTGGTCAGCCGTTCGCGAATCTCCGGGGTTACCTGCGCGAGCGTGCGCGCTGCCTTGGTATCGATCGCATCGACGCGCGCGACGTGCCAGCCGAGCGCACTCCGCGCAGGCGCCGCAATACTCCCTCGATCGGCCGAGAAAATGGCGCCGGCGACGGCGGCATTGGCGGTTTCCGTCAGTTCCGCCCGGGTTACCGGCCCGATGCTGGTGGTGCTGAACCCGGCTTCACGGGCAAGCGATTCCAACGTGGCGCCGGCCTGCGCGCGGGTGCGCATGGAATTGGCGGCCTGCTGCGTCGGGACGATCAGCTGGGTCACGCGGCGGGTTTCGCTGGCCGCATATTGTGCCTTGTCGCGCTCGTAACGCGCTGCAATCTCAGCATTGGTGGGTGCGATCCGGCTCTCGACGATGCCCGCGTCGAAGCCGATGTACCGCAGTGTCCGCCGTTCGGGGCGGATGAAGCGCGAACGCGCCGTCTCGTAGAAGCTCCTCAGCTGCGCATCGGTTGGATCGCCGCTGGGCATGAATGCCTGGCTGGGCAGGAATCCAATCGAGCCCTGGCGGCGCTCGCGCAGGAGCGAGGCATACCGGCGCGCAACCTTGTCGGGCATGGTGGTGCCGATCAGCGTCGGAGCAACGAGCTGCTGGGCGAGCAAGCTGCCGCCCAGTTCCTCACGCACCATGGCATCGGTCAACCCCTGGTTGCGGATGGCTGCCTGATATGTGGCCTGGTCGAAATTCCCGTCAGGACCACGGAACGCGCCGATCTGCAGCAATTCGCTGTTGATTAGATTGTCGCCCGCACGAAGCCCGTATTCGAGCGCGTATTCGCCGATCGCGTAGCGGTCGATCAGCCGGGTCAGCACACTCTCAAGGCCATCATTCTCGACAAAGGCCTTCATGCTGAGGGTCGGATTCTGCTGCCTGACCTGGTCGAGTGCATTGGTGGTTGCGCGCGCCAGTTCGGCAGTGCCGATCTTGGAATCGCCGACCACCGCGACCCGGTCGCCACCGGCAACGCCGCCGAAGGTCGCATTGCCCGAGACGTCCATACTGGCGAAGGCCAGGCCGATCAGGCCCACGAAAGCGATGGTGATGGCAAGGCCGATCTTCGAATTGAAGAACCTGCGGAAGAACGTGATCATGAAAGAGGTCGATTCCGAAACGCGATGAAACAGGGGAGGGCGGTTAGCCCGAGCTGTGCGCTTTATCGGCCCTGCGACCTCCCCGCAACAGTTTGCCAAGGGTTTTGACTGGATAGCCAAGGTCGGCTAGCGGACGCGCCCCCGCCATCCCTATATGCGGGCGAGATTCGCAAGTTACTTCAGGAAATGTGCATGGCCCAGCGGCCCTATATCGTCGGTAATTGGAAGATGAACGGCAATCGCGCGATGCTTTCCGAAGCGCGCGCCATCGATCGTGCCGCCCAGCGCCACATGAAAACCGAGGTCGCGATCGCGCCTCCTTACACGCTCATTCACGCCGTGCACCGCGAAGCCGAACAGATCGCCGTCGGGGCGCAGGACTGCCATCCGGGCGAGGAAGGCGCGCATACCGGCGATATTTCGGCGACGATGCTGGCCGATGCGGGTGCGAAGTTCGTCATCCTGGGCCACAGCGAACGCCGCACGGCGCACGCCGAAAGCAACGAGCTGGTGCGCGAAAAGGCCGAATCCGTGCTTGCAGCAGGCATGCGCGTGATCATGTGCTGCGGCGAAGACGAGAAAACGCGCGATGCCGGCAAGGCCGAGAAGTTCGTGCTAGGCCAATTGCGCGCCTCGCTTCCCGAGTTCCAGAACGCAGCCGAGCAATTGACGGTTGCCTACGAACCGATTTGGGCGATTGGCACCGGCAAGACCGCGACGGTCGAAGACATCGAAGCGATGCACAAGGCCATCCGTGGCCTGCTCGTCGAGCTTTTCGGCGAAGAGCAGGGCGGCGAAGTCCGCATCCTTTATGGCGGTTCGGTCAAGCCCGAGAATGCCCGCGAGATACTGGGTGCGGCCGAGGTCGGCGGCGCGTTGGTTGGCGGCGCAAGCCTCACGGCCGACAGCTTCATGGGCATCGCCCTTGCCGCTGGCGAAGCTGCCGAGGGCTGATACCGCCCCTATCCGCAGACCTTGTGCAACAGGGCCCTCGGCCCTAAATGCGCTGCAACCGAATTCTGACAAAGTAGATCACCAATGTCGCTCTTCCTGTTCCTTACCGTTCTCCAGGCAATCGTTGCCGCCGCTCTGGTCGGAGTCGTGCTCATGCAGCGATCGGAAGGCGGCGGCCTCGGGATCGGCGGCAGCCCGGGTGGCTTGATGGGCGCGCGCGGCGCGGCCGATTTCCTCACGCGGACGACCAAGTGGCTCGCGGTGGCTTTCGTCATTCTCTCGATTGCGCTCGCTGCGGTCGCGGTCGAAACCACCGGCACCAGCGAAGTGAGCACCACGCTCGATCGCGCCGTTGCCCCGGCCGATCCGCTCGGCGGCGCACTGGGTGGCGATCCGTTGGGCGAGGCTCAGGCCCCGGCGGAAGAACCCGCTCCGGCGCAGGAGCCCGCCCAGGCGGATGATCCGCTCGCCGGCGCGACCGAATAAGCCCAATTCGCCGACACACTTGTGGATTGCGGCATTCCCGCAATCCTTATCGCTTGCATCCGATCCCCAACAAGGCTTAAGGCCCAACTCCCATGGCGCGGTACATTTTCATCACCGGCGGCGTGGTCTCATCGCTCGGCAAAGGTCTCATGGCAGCATCGCTTGCTGCCCTCCTTCAGGCGCGTGGATACAAGGTCCGCATCCGCAAGTTCGATCCCTATCTGAATGTCGATCCGGGCACGATGAGCCCCTATCAGCACGGCGAGGTCTATGTCACCGATGACGGTGCGGAGACCGATCTCGACCTCGGCCATTACGAGCGTTTCACCGGGGTCTCGGCCCGGCAGAGCGACAATATCACCTCAGGTCGAGTGTATCGCGACATCATCGCGAAGGAACGTCGCGGCGATTATCTCGGCGCGACCGTGCAGGTGATCCCGCACGTCACCGACGCGATCAAGGAATTCGCGCTCGACGATCAGGACGACCACGATTTCATCCTGTGCGAAATTGGCGGGACAGTGGGCGACATCGAATCGCTGCCCTTCATGGAAGCGATTCGCCAGCTTAGAAATGAGCTCGAACCTGACCAGACCGTCTCGGTTCACGTCACGCTGGTGCCATATATCGCGGCTGCGGGCGAACTGAAGACGAAGCCGACGCAGCACTCGGTCCGTGAATTGGCGAGCCTCGGCATCAAGCCCGATATCCTGCTGTGCCGGTGCGAGCACCCGCTGCCGGAGGGCGAGCGGCGCAAGATCGCGCAGTTCTGTAACGTTCGGGCCGAGGCGGTAATTCCCGCACTCGACGCGCCGTCGATCTATTCGGTACCGCAGCAATACCATGCCGAGGGGCTCGACGCCGAGGTGCTGCGCTCGTTCGGGATCAAGGACGCGCCGGAGCCCGATCTTGCCAGCTGGGAAGATGTCACCGATCGCTATTTCAATCCCGAAGGGGAAGTGACGATTGGCGTGGTTGGCAAATATGTCGGACTGCCCGATGCCTACAAGTCGCTCAACGAGGCGCTGATCCACGGTGGTCTGGCCAATCGGGTGAAGGTCAATATCCGCTGGATCGATGCGGAAATTTTTGAAGGCGACGAGGCCGATATCGCGTCGAAACTGGAGCCGATGCACGGAATTCTCGTGCCGGGTGGTTTCGGCGAGCGTGGTAGTGAAGGGAAGATCTCGAGCGTTCGCTTCGCGCGCGAGCGCAAGGTCCCGTTCTTCGGCATCTGCCTCGGCATGCAGATGGCATGTATCGAGGCGGCGCGTTCTGCCGGCTACGGCAAGGCCAGCTCTACAGAGTTTGGCGAAACCTCCGAGCCGGTGGTGGGGATCATCACCGAATGGATGAGCGAGGAAGGGCTGCAGAAGCGTGAGGCCGGTGGCGATCTCGGCGGAACCATGCGGCTCGGCGCCTATGATGCCAAGCTGTCGGCGAACAGCCATGTGTCGCAGATCTATGGTGGAGCGACGACCATCTCGGAACGCCACCGCCATCGCTACGAGGTCAATGGTGCCTATATCGATCCACTCGAGAAGGATGGCTTGGTATTCTCGGGCATGTCGCCGGACGGACTGCTGCCTGAAATTGTCGAGCGCCCCGATCATCCGTGGTTCGTCGGAGTGCAGTTTCACCCCGAGCTGAAATCGAAGCCCTTCGATCCGCACCCACTTTTTGCCGGGTTCATTTCAGCTGCGCTTGAGCAATCTCGCCTGGTGTGATCAGCGTGCGATAGGCCGCTTGTTTGGCTGCTCTGGGGCGACTTGAAGCGCGCAGACGTCCGAAAATTTTTTTGTCGGATTTGTACAATTTTTCGATTTTACGCTTGCGCCGGTGGTCGGAATAGACTTACCCACGGCTTGTATCCCTTAAGTTTTTCTCAAGGGGGGCAGGGTGGCACGAAAATATTGCCCAAATCTCTTGGATTGGCGTTGGCCGATCCTGCTGGGCTCGACCCGGGATTGACCGTCTTCTGCGACCCGGACGGTGAATCCCGGTCGAGGCGACTTAAAGGTCGCGGGGGCGGATTGCGATCCGCCCCCACATTATTTCAGCCTTGGAAGAATCTCAGCTACGCGCCTCAGGCAGCGTCGGCTTCGTCGTCCTTGGTCGTTACTGCCTTGAGAGTCGGCTGACCATTCACCGAAATCTTTTTCGGCTTCATCGCCTCCGGAATCTCGCGGACGAGGTCGATAACGAGCAGTCCGTCGGCCAGGTCGGCGCTTTCGACACGCACGTAGTCAGCCAGTTCGAAGCGACGTTCGAAGCCGCGGTTGGCGATGCCGACATGCAGCATCTCACCCTGCGGCGCATCGTCTTCGCGCTTCTTGCCCTGGATGACGAGCAGGTTCTGCTGGGCTGTGATATCGAGGTCTTGCGGACGGAAACCGGCAAGCGCCAGCGTGATGCGATATTCGTCATCACCGCGGCGTTCGATATTGAAAGGGGGATAGTTGTCGCCATTGTTGCGGACCTGGTTTTCCATCAGGTCGAACAGGCGATCAAAACCGACGGTCGTGCGACGGTAAGGGGTGAAATCGAGTCTGGACATCGAAACAAATCCTCTTCTGAGCAATTTGAACTAAGGTGGGACCTGCCGGCGGCAGCGCCCCGCTTGTGTCGATCAGCCCCGGATGGCGGCCGTCGACGATACTGATTTAGGAGCGCATAGACGCTTTTCAAGCCGGTTCGGCGATGCCAATCGGACAGCCAGAAGAAGGGATTCGCATGGGTCAGCCGAAGATCGACATCTATACCAAGTTTGGGTGCGGATTTTGTTTTCGCGCCAAGCGCCTGCTCGATTCAAAGGGGGCAGACTACAACGAGTTCGATATCACCATGGGTGGCCCCAAGCGCGACGAGATGCTCGAGCGTGCTCCGCTGGCGCGCACCGTGCCGCAGATCTTCATCGGAGAGACCCATGTCGGCGGGTCCGACGAATTGCATGAACTCGAGAGCGCGGGCAAGCTCGACGTATTGCTGGCTGGATAAGCCGCACCGATGACGCGTATCGCCGTCCTTCAGATGACCACGGGCATCGAACCCGCCGCCAATGCGAAGCGGATCGTCCGGGCCATCGAGGACGCGGGCGACCGCAAGGCGGCGATGCTATTCACGCCCGAAATGTCCGGCCTGCTAGATCGTGACCGCGAGCGAGCAGGGCCCAATATAGTCCCCGAGAGCGAGAACGAGGTGTTGTCCGCAGTGCGGGAAGCTGCGGTGAGCAACGGGATATGGGTGTGCCTGGGCTCGCTTGCCGTGGCGCGCGAGGATGGACGCTGGGCCAATCGCAGCTTTGTCATTTCCCCCGATGGGGGCATCGCGGCACGCTATGACAAGATCCATATGTTCGATGTCGAATTGTCGACCGGCGAAAGCTGGCGGGAAAGTTCCGCCTACCAGCCGGGCGAAAGCGTGTCAGTCGTAGAAGATACTCCGCTGGGCAGGCTCGGACTAACGGTCTGCTACGATCTGCGTTTTCCCGCGCTGTTCGAATTGCTGGGCCAGGCGAAATGCGATGCCATCGCCATTCCTGCCGCCTTTACCGTGCCGACCGGGAAAGCTCACTGGCACGTGCTACAACGCGCGCGGGCCATTGAGGCGAGCGCTTTCGTGATCGCTGCGGCGCAGGTGGGCAGGCATGAGGACGGTCGCGAAACCTATGGCCATAGCCTGGTCATAGACCCGTGGGGCGAGGTGCTTCTCGACATGGGCGGCGAGGGGACCGGCCTCGGCTTTGTCGATCTCGATCTGTCACGGACCGCGGAGGTTCGGGCGCAATTGCCAAGCCTTGCCAACAAGCGGCAAATCGCCACATAGGCAGGTGAAATGATCGTTTACGACCTCTCTTGTGACCAAGGCCATCGCTTCGAAGGCTGGTTCGGCAGTTCATCGGACTTTGCCGATCAGCAGGCGCGTGGCCTGGTTTGCTGCCCCGAATGCGGATCGCCTGCTGTGGACAAGGCGCCGATGGCACCCGCCGTCCCGGCGAAGGCAAACTCACGCCGGGAGGTTGCTCGCGCCAGCAGCGGCGAACAGCATCCCGTGTCTAACACGCCCATGCCGGCAGAGGTGCAAAAAGCGCTCGCCGCGCTTGCCGATGCTCAGGCCAAGGCGCTCAAGCAGAGCACCTGGGTGGGCGACAAGTTCGCGGAGCAGTCGCGCGCCATGCATTACGGCGAACGGGACGAGAAGCCGATCCACGGGCGGGCCAGCGCGGAAGAGGCGCGGGGATTGATCGACGAAGGGATCGCGGTCGCGCCGCTCCCGTTCCCCGTTTCACCGCCTGAAGAACTCAACTGATTGATTTAGGTGAATGCCGCCACTAAACGCGGCGGCGTGCGCCCGTAGCTCAGCAGGATAGAGCACCAGATTCCTAATCTGGGGGCCACAGGTTCGAATCCTGTCGGGCGCACCAGAAGCGGCCGTACCCTCGGGGTGCGGCCGTTTGTGTTGGGTCATGGCGCGATGCGAACTTCGGAATCGAGGCGCAGCCGAGATGAGCGAGCCCGGCAGGGCGAGAACAATCCTGTCGGGCGCACCAACTCTTCAATCAGGCGCTAGTCCTTGTCGCCGAGCGGCACCTTTTCCTTGAACGTGTGCGTCACGTAGGGGAACGGAATTTCGATCCCGGCCTGGTCGAGCGCGCTCTTGATCGCGCGGACAATCTTGTCGCGACTCTCATGGCCGGCGCGCGGGGTGGAACCGGCCCACCAGCGGACGAGGAAATCGACCGAACTCGAGTTGAACTCGCTGGCGAAGACATCGATGCCCTTGTCGACATCGACCGCGTCGACGGTCTCCACCGCCTTGCGGATCACTTCGGCCGCCTTGTCGAGATTGGTGTCATAGGACACGCCGACCACGACTGTGTGGCATCGTTGCTCGACATCGGTCAGGATTTCGACGGGGTTCTTGAACAGGATTGAGTTGGGCACGATCGTCAATTCACCCGAAGCAGCGCGAACGTGCGTTTCACGCAGGGTTATGTGTTCGACCTTGCCGTCGATCCCCTCGCATTCGATGACGTCCCCGATGCGCATCTTCTCGCGCAGCATGATGAGGACGCCCGCGAGGAAGTTCTCGAAGATATCCTGGAAGGCAAAGCCGATCGCGACCGCACCGATGCCGAGCCCGGCTACGAGCCCTCCGACCGTCATCCCTGGGAACACGATGATTGCAGCGATGAAGATCCCGATCAGCCAGACGCCCAGCTTCACCAGTGTCTCGATGAGGTTGCGGAGTGACGGGCGAATCTCGGTCTTGCCGACCAGGGCATCGGAAATCTTGACCGCGAAACTTGCGACGATGCCTGTCACCATCAGGATGATGAGCCCGATCGCGATGCTCGGGATCGCCTCGACAAAGGCGTACCACATCGTGCTGAGCTGGTTGTCGATGGTTTGCATCATGGTGCTGAATTTCCCCCGTTTCGATTCTGAACGGCATTGGCGGCGACATGGTTCCGCCCGTCCGCCTCGAGCCTATCAGTTGCAAAGGTAGACTTGTCCGATCCTCTCCGGCAAGCATCGCGGCGAAATCGAGGGGTAATGATGAACGAAAGCGAAGAACTGGCCGAAATTCGCCGCGCGGTGCGAGCGCTGTGTGAGGAGTTTCCCGGTGAGTATTGGCGCGAGAAGGATCGCACGCGCGACTATCCGGCCGAGTTTGTCGATGCGCTGACCCGTTCGGGGTTTCTTGCAGCCTTGATACCGGAGGAATTCGGGGGGAGCGGGCTCAAGCTCGATGCGGCCGCCGTGATCATGGAGGAGATCCAGGCGTCCGGCTGCAACGGCGCAAGCGCCCACGCGCAGATGTACATCATGAATACGCTGCTTCGCTATGGCAGCGACGAACAGAAAGCGACCTACCTGCCAGGCATCGCCAGCGGCGAATTGCGCCTCCAGGCGTTCGGAGTGTCGGAACCGACCAGCGGGACCGATACGCTTTCGCTCAAGACGCGCGCGGTACGCGATGGCGATCACTTCGTCGTCAACGGCCAGAAGATCTGGACCAGCCGTGCAGAATACTCCGACCTGATGCTCCTCCTCGCCCGCACCACCCCGCGCGACCAGGTCCAGAGCAAGACCGAGGGCTTGTCGATCTTCCTCGTCGACATGCGCGAGGCGCGCGAGGCAGGTGGCCTGACCATCAAACCGATCCGCACGATGATGAACCACTCCACGACCGAGGTGTTCTTCGACGACATGCGCATTCCCGCGAGCGCGCTGATCGGCGAGGAAGGGAAGGGCTTCCGCTACATTCTTTCGGGCATGAACGCCGAACGCATCCTGATCGCGGCCGAGTGTATTGGTGATGCCAAGTGGTTCATCGAAAAGGCGAGCGGCTATGCCAGGGACCGTCAGGTCTTCAATCGACCGATCGGCCAGAACCAGGGCGTGCAATTTCCGATCGCTCGTTGCTATGCGCAGATGCGCGCGGCTGAACTCATGGTCCACCATGCAGCGCGGGTTTACGACGAAGGTGGCAATCCGGGCGAAGAAGCCAATATGGCCAAGCTGCTCGCCAGCGAAGCAAGCTGGGCCGCTGCGGACATGTGCGTGCAGACCTTTGGCGGGTTCGGATTCGCAGAGGAATACGACGTCGAACGCAAGTTCCGCGAGGCGCGGCTCTACACGGTGGCGCCGATCTCGACCAATCTGATCCTGTCCTATCTGTCCGAGCATGTGCTCGGACTGCCTCGCTCCTACTAGATTCGATCGGATATGTTCGAGAAACCGCTTGAATCTGCGGGTTAACTATGATTCTGTGGCGTTCGGACGAGGTTCGGGGATCAATGCGTAAACCACCCAAGGAGCAAATGAGGCAGGCACTGGCCCTTGGCGGCCTGCTTCTGCTCACGGGATTTGCGATTGCCGGACCGACCGGCCTGCTTGCCTGGAGCGAAAATTCCAAGCTGCTCGACCAGCGACATGCGCAGATCGCGCAGCTCTCGCATGAGCGGGACGAACTGCGCAATCTCGTCGACGGACTCGACCCCGAAGCTGCCGATCCCGACCTTGTGGGCGAGCTCTTGCGGCGCAACCTCAACGTCGTGCACCCGGATGAGGTGGTGATCACCATCGACGAGCAAGAATAGCGCTGCGCGCTTCTCCTTTTTACGACCCGAAGAATTCCAAGATTTCGTATGCAGCATGGTCGGTTGACGTTGCGTCATCCGTAAGCTTGCTACTATAGGGCCAGCGGCCTCAACACTCCCCGGGGGCCTCGAACAGACAAGAGGATACGAGCTTGGCCAAAGCGTCGAAAAAGCCTGCGAAGGTAACGCCAGCAGCGGACAATCCGGAATTTGTGCTGCATTCACTGCAGGAGCAGCACGAGAAGAATCCGCGCTACGACGCGAGCACCGACGAGATGCTCAAGTTCTACGAGCAGATGCTGTTGATCCGCCGGTTCGAGGAGAAGGCTGGCCAGCTATACGGCCTCGGGCTGATTGGCGGTTTCTGCCACCTCTACATCGGTCAGGAAGCAGTTGCGATCGGCCTGCAGAGCGCGCTCGATAATGATCGCGACAGCGTGATCACCGGCTACCGCGACCATGGCCACATGCTCGCCTATGGCATCGATCCCAACGTGATCATGGCCGAACTGACCGGACGCCAGGCCGGAATATCGAAGGGCAAGGGCGGGTCGATGCACATGTTCTCGACCGAGCACAAATTCTACGGCGGACATGGCATCGTGGGTGCACAGGTCTCGCTGGGCGGTGGCCTCGCGCTCGCGCACAAGTACAATGAAGATGGAGGTCTGTGCCTCGCCTATTTCGGCGATGGTGCATCGAACCAGGGCCAGGTCTACGAGACTTTCAACATGGCTGCGCTGTGGAACCTGCCGATCGTCTTCGTGATCGAGAACAACCAGTACGCCATGGGTACCGCGGTCAAGCGCAGCTCGGCCGAAACCGAATTCCACCGCCGCGGTACAGCGTTCCGCATCCCCGGGATGGATGTGAACGGCATGGATGTGCTCGAGGTACGTCAGGCGGCGGAGATCGCGTTCAAGCACGTCCGCGATGGCGGCGGTCCGGTGCTGATGGAATGCAATACCTATCGCTATCGCGGGCATTCGATGTCCGACCCGGCGAAATACCGCAGCCGTGAGGAAGTGCAGGACGTGCGCGAACACAAGGATCCGATCGAGGGCCTGAAGAAAGTGCTGCTCGAGAAGGGCAAGACCGAGGACGAGTTGAAGGCCATCGACAAGGCAATTCGTGCCCGCGTAGCCGAAAGCGCCGACTTTGCCGAAAGCTCGCCTGAGCCGGAGCCGTCTGAACTCTACACCGATGTTCTGGTGGGGGAGTACTGAGCCATGGCGATCGAACTGAAAATGCCCGCTCTGTCGCCGACCATGGAAGAAGGCACGCTCGCACGTTGGCTCAAGCAGGAAGGTGACCCGATCACCTCGGGCGATATCATTGCCGAGATCGAAACCGACAAGGCAACGATGGAATTCGAAGCCGTCGATGAAGGTACTCTGGCGAAGATTCTTGTTGCTGAGGGCACCGAGAATGTCGCCGTCGGCACCGTGATCGCGATGCTGGCGGGCGAGGGCGAAGATGCTTCCGACGTCGAGGCGCCGAGCGAAAGCGCGGCTGAACCCGCGCCAGTCGCTGAAGTGCCGGGTGAGGGCAAGGATGTCGGCCGCGACGACAAGGACGGCTCGATCACGCCCGAGAAACCCAAGAGCGAGCCGAAGTCGGACCCGACCATTCCCGAAGGGACCAGCTTCTCTCAGGTTTCGGTGCGCGAAGCGCTGCGTGACGGCATGGCCGAGGAGATGCGCCGCGACGAACGCGTTTTCGTCATGGGCGAGGAAGTCGCCGAGTACCAGGGAGCCTACAAGGTCACCCAGGGCCTGCTCGACGAGTTCGGACCCAAGCGCGTAATCGATACGCCGATCACCGAATATGGCTTTGCCGGTATCGGCACGGGCGCGGCCATGGGCGGCCTGCGTCCGATCGTCGAATTCATGACCTTCAACTTCGCCATGCAGGCGATCGACCACATCATCAACTCGGCGGCCAAGACCAACTACATGTCAGGTGGCCAGATGCGTTGCCCGATCGTGTTCCGCGGACCCAACGGCGCTGCGAGCCGCGTCGGTGCGCAGCACAGCCAGAACTACGGTCCGTGGTATGCCTCGGTACCGGGTCTGATTGTTATCGCGCCTTATGACAGCGCGGATGCCAAGGGATTGATGAAGGCTGCGATCCGCAGCGATGACCCGGTCGTGTTCCTCGAGAACGAGCTGGTCTATGGCCGCAGCTTCGATGTGCCCGACATTGATGATTACGTGCTGCCGATCGGCAAGGCGCGGATCATGCGGGAAGGTTCGGACGTGACTATCGTGAGCTACTCGATCGGGGTCGGCTTCGCGCTGGAAGCGGCAGAGACGCTTGCGGCCGAGGGAATCGAAGCCGAGGTCATCGACCTGCGCACCTTGCGCCCGCTGGACAAGCAGGCGATCCTCGACAGTCTGGCCAAGACCAACCGCCTGATCATAGCGGAAGAGGGCTGGCCGACCTGCTCGATTGCATCGGAAGTGATGGCGATCTGCATGGAGGATGGCTTCGACCATCTCGACGCGCCGGTGCTGCGCGTTTGCGACGAGGATGTGCCGCTACCCTATGCGGCAAACCTCGAGAAGCTTGCTTTGATCGATGCACCGCGGATCGTCGCGGCGGCGAAAAAGGTCTGTTATCGCGATTGAGAGGGATAGGTGGCTGGCCTAGAGGGTCAGCCGTCCTCCTCTTCTTCTTCCTCTTCGGCATCGGCTTCCGAGACGACGAATATCGATCGCTCGTAATTCATCTCGAATGCGTCGAAATCGATGAGCGGCATGAAGCTCTCGCCCCGATAGGCGAGACTGATAGTGTACTCAGTGGCACCTTCGACGCGGCTCGTCGTTTCCTCGGTGACGTCGAGCTTGAGCTGATCGGTATCGAGCAGATAGGGCGCCCCCACCGCAATGCTGCGGGCTATGGCGCTGATCTCGCCGGCCGAAAGCTCGTTCTCCTTCTGGTACTCGACCATGATCCGGCGCGAGGTGTCGGAGGCGACCGACCGCAACGAATTGTGGTTCTGCATGTAGATCGCGACATGGAATACGCCGATCATCGCCATGATGATGACGGGGGCGAGCATGGCGAACTCGACCAGGATCGATCCGCGCTCGTCGCGGCGAAGTCGCAGGTGGAGAGGGCTTGCGCTCACGGGAGCAGTACCGTGCGTTCGACCTGCATGTCGACCGGCTTGCCCACCCCGAAATCGGTCCAGATCGGGGTGTATGTGTCGCTGATTACCAGGCGAACGTAGTCGGTAACGACATCGTCCTCATTGCAGCTTTCGGGAGTGCTGACGGTCTGCGCATTAGCATTGCAGCGATAGAAACGCGAGATCGTGATCTGGCTGTCATCGAGGTCCGCCGATGCCTTGAGGATATTCTTCAGCTTGGTCGTGGAGGTTTCCGCTCCGCTCGCGGTGGCGATGGCGATGACCTCTGCTTCACCGGCGACCGACTGGAGCTCGAACTGGCGCGAAACGATACGACTTGTCTCGAACCCGCCTAGCGACATCACGATCAGGATCGGCAGGATGAAGGCCGTTTCGATTGCCATTGCACCGCGGCTGTCACGGCAAAGTCGATCGAAGAAACGGGGCGTGACGGCGATCATGCGACCAGTCTCACCTTGGCTTTCGACGATCCGACATTGGTAGCTTCGTCGGTCGGGCAAAGTGTTTCGAGCTTGGCTCCGCCGCGAACGTCGACACGATAGGCCGAAATCAGCAGACACTGCGAACTGACGTCTGCGGTGCCGTTGATGCGGAGCGAGCCGGAGGGCATGTAGATCAAGCCCTCGATCAGCGAGTTCGAGTTGCCGTTCATGATGTGGCCCGGCTCGGCCGGTTCATTGTCGCGTTCCTCGAAGATCAGGATATCCGAAAGCCGGTCAGCCTGATCGGCATATCCCGCAGTGGCGACATCGGCCGCCGTCATCGGCGAAAGGCGGATCGAATTCCCGTTGCCGTTACCGCCCAGCTTCAGACGCGCGCCGTTGCGCAGGACGAACATGACGCCGGTTCCCGTGACGTTGTAATTGGCGGACAGGTCGAGCTCGCCGCCATTGATGACATAGATGCCGGAGGACAGAACCGTGGTGCACTTCACTACCAGCCCGGCATAGGTCCCCGGGAGGAGAGAGGCCTGCTTGTTCTGGCCCTTGCCGGTGCAGTTGTAGGTGCGATTGGCATCATTCGTCGGCGGTTCGAGGTCGGCATATTCGTCGACCAAATTGTCGGCATCCTCGATAACCTTGTCATCGAGATCTGTGGGCGCATCGACCTTGCCGCAGGCCACGATGATGTCGGTCTCGACGGTGGCGCTGCCGTCAATGGTGATCGCGTCGTCACTGCATGAAAGCGCGGCGATCCCGCATTGCGCCTTGATGGAGGCGTTGCCGCCGATGGTCGTCCCGGCTCCGTCGTCAGCGAGCGAGACGATGCATGCGCTGTAGCTTGCGCCCTGGGCAAAGCTGGCCTGGGCTGTGGCGGACACTGTTACGGGTCCCCCGGTCAGGAAGCTGCTGAAGGGCAGGCGACGTGTCGCACTCGCCCTCGCAAGCACGCTGTTATCGTCACCCCCGGCGTAATCGACGATGTCGATATAGAGGTCCGAAGCGAACTCCTTCGTCACCGAGAGATTGGCGCTGAATTCCTGATTTGCGCGATCCGAATACAGATCGGCCGAGTCCTCGTTGGCGAGCGCCAGCGCACCGGCATAGGCCGCCTGGTCAACCGCCTGCTGCAGTTCACGCTTCCACAAGTACCACTGCGCCGTATCAACGGCGAAACCGGTACCGCCGATCAATGCCGGGGCGCCCAAGGCAACCAAGAGAGCGGCATTGCCTTGCTTGCTGGCTCTTAGGCGTCGGCAAAGATCTCGAAACCTGATCATGAAGCGTGTGGACCCTGCGAATACGACGATGCGGGCACTGCATTTGACAAGTTTAGGTGAGCTTATCGTTAGCTGGCATGGTTAAGGCGAGGTTACTGAGGCAGGCCATGCCCTTGGCAAAAGGCCATACTTCCTAGCCTGTGCCCTTGACAGGCGCGCTTAACGTGAGCCTACCGCGATCATGCACCTGTCCGAGACGGAAGAACTGCCAGCCGAACAGAAATTGGCGATCGCTCACTGCGCTCCTGCCATTCGCGGACGGTTGGCAGCCTTCTTCGGCCTTGATCGGCGTCTGGGTCGCATTGTCGCCAATGCGGGCGAACCGATGCTCGCGCAGATGCGCCTCGCGTGGTGGCGGGACCAACTTGCCCAACCGCCGGAACAAAGACCGGGCGGAGATGCCGTGCTCGATGCGATCGCAGTCGAATGGGTCGATCCTGATCCATTGATCGCGCTGGTCGACGCGTGGGAGGTGTTGGTAACGCATGAGGAGCTTGCGCAGGCCACAATTCAGGACTTCGCGGAGGGGCGGGCGACACCATTGGGGCATCTGGATGCAGGGGCCGGCGAGGCTCTTCGGCGACGGCTGCAATCGGCCGGACGGCGCTGGGGGCTGGCGGACGCAGCCGCGCATACGAGTTCGAACGAGGAAAGGCTGCAGATCGTTGCCGCAGGCTTGGCCGAGGATGGCCCGAAGAACGGGCGGCCCCGCCATGTGCGTGGAATCATGATCCTGGAGGCCTTGGCAATACGGGCGCTCAGGCGAGGGGGGTACCCATTGATGGAGGGGCGTGGCGCGGCACTAGTTGCGCTGCGCGTTGGCTTGCTCGGGCGCTGAAAAGCGTTATTCTCGAGATACTTGTCAGGGGGTATATGCATGGGCCGGATGGCGCTGGGACTGTTCTTGGGGCTCGTGATCGCATCTGTTGGCCTGTATTGGTGGCAGGGCGTGGCGCAGGTCGAGAACAATGCTCCGCCACCTCCCGAAGTCGAGGCATCTCGCTCTCCAGACGAGCTACCGCTGACCGATCCTACCGATATGACCGGCCCCGAACCCCCCGAGGCGAGCCAGTTGACCCGCGAGCAGATCCGCTTCTTTCGTTACGACCGTAATCGCGACCTCGTGATCACGCGCAACGAAATGCTTTCGACCCGCAGCGACGGGTTCCGTGCGCTTGATGTCGATGGCAACAACTTGCTCACCTTCGAGGAATGGGCAGTCACGACCGTGGAACGGTTCGATGGGGCAGACGCCAACGGCGATGGCAAGCTCGACGCGAAGGAGTTTGCTACCACCGCACCCAAGAGAAGCGCGAAAAGGACTCGCTGCCGCTGCTGAGAGCTAGGCAGGGATTGGATCCGTTTCTGCCAGCCATGCCTTCAGATCTCCCTTGGCGCGCGAGGTATAGGCTTCCTTGCGCGCTTTCTTCTTCACGTCGTGGAGCGGCGGGAATAGGCCGAAGTTGACGTTCATGGGCTGATAGGTCTCGGCCTCGGCATCGCCAGTGATGTGACTGAGAAGTGCGCCGAGCGCGGTAGTCGCGGGGAGGGGCGTCCATTCGCGTCCTGCCAACTCGGATGCGGCCATCATTCCCGCAATAAGGCCAACAGCGCTCGATTCTACATAGCCTTCGCAGCCTGTCACCTGTCCGGCGAACCGGATATGCGGCGCATTCCGCAGCCGTAGCTGGCGATCGAGCACCATGGGCGAGTTAAGGAAGGTGTTGCGGTGCAGGCCGCCAAGCCGGGCGAATTCGGCGTTCTCGAGGCCGGGAATGGTACGGAACAGCTCGATCTGTGCGGCATATTTGAGCTTGGTCTGGAAACCGACCATGTTCCACAAGGTGCCGAGCTTGTTGTCTTGCCTGAGCTGCACCACGGCATAGGGCCAGCGGCCCTGCGGAAATTCCGGTGTGGTGTCGCGCGGATTGTCTAGCCCGACGGGCTTCATCGGGCCAAAGCGCAATGTGTCGACCCCGCGCGCTGCCATGACCTCGATCGGCATGCAGCCCTCGAAGTAAGGCGTGTCCTTCTCCCACTCGCGAAACTCGGTCTTTTCGCCATCGAGCAGGCCCTGATGGAAGGCGAGATACTGCTCCTTCGTCATCGGGCAATTGATGTAGTCACCATCTTCGTTCGAGGCTTCGTTACGCTTGTTCCAGCGCGATTGGATCCAGCAGATATCCATGTCGATGCTGTCGCGGTGCACAATCGGCGCGATCGCGTCGAAGAATGCAAGCCGTTCTTGCCCAGTCGCCTGGACGATACTCTGGGCGAGTGATTGTGCGGTCAGCGGGCCGGTGGCGACGATCGTCATTCCGGCTTCGGGCAATCGGTCGATCCGTTCGCGCACCACGGTGACGTTGGGATGTTCGAGCAGGCGCTTTTCGACCTCGGCCGAAAACACATCCCGATCGACCGCCATGGCGCTGCCTGCGGGGACGCGCGCGACCTCGCCCGCAGCCATGATCAGGGAATTCAGCTCGCGCATCTCATAGTGCAGCAAGCCGACGGCGTTCTTGTCGCTGTCATCCGAACGGAAGCTGTTCGAACAGACCAGTTCGGCGAGACCGTCGGTCTGGTGGGCCGGGGTCATGTCGCCCGACCCGCGCATCTCCGACAGGCGGACCTTGAACCCACCTTCGGCAAGCTGCCAAGCGGCTTCGCTTCCGGCGAGACCGCCGCCGATAATGTGGACGTCGTGTGTGGTGGACATGTTCATTGCGCTGCGCACCTAGTGCTTGCGCCCCCCATTCATCAAGTCCAAGAGCGCCGAAGGAGGGAAAACATATGCCCAAGCGTGCGTTGGTAGAACACAGGCCCTGGCTGCTTGCGAGCCTTGCCGCGGCAATCGCGTTCTATTTCCTGCGCGACAATCCCATCGGCGGTCTTTGGCTGATCCTGCTGAAGGGGGCAGGGGTCGCCTTCCTCGCCGTTTATACTCTGCGCCGTGGACATGGCGTGGCGGCTCTCCTGATCGGCCTGACTATGGCTCTGTCGTCGATTGGCGACATGGCCATCGAGTTATCGCTCGAAGCAGGCGGGGCGGCGTTCTTCCTGTCGCACCTCGCGGCGATGTCCCTCTATCTCAAGCATCCGCGCCAACACACGACCGGCAGCCAGAAAATGCTGGCTGTCGCCCTGCTTCTAGGAACACCCCTGGTGTGCTGGATGCTCTCACATAACTGGCAGGTGACGCTTTACGGCCTCGCTCTTGGCGGGATGGCGTCGACCGCATGGATGAGCCGCTTTCCGCGTTACCGCGTCGGCCTTGGGGCGGTCCTGTTCGTAATATCCGATTGGCTGATCTTCAGCGAGTTGGGCCCGGTCGATCTGGGAGACATCCCGCAATATGCGATCTGGCCGCTGTACTACGGCGGGCAGTTCCTGATCGCGACGGGCGTGGTGCAGACGCTGCGTCACGAGCTTGCGGAAGAGGACGGTTAGAACCTAGCCAGCCCAGGCGGCGATGGTCGTGCGATGCAGTTCGCGCCGGTGCCCCTCGTATCCGCCGGTTGCCTTGTGCAGCACGCTGCGATTGTCCCACATCACCACCATGCCAGGCTCCCAGCGGTGGCGGTAGACGAACTCGTCGCGGCCCTGCCATAGCGCCAGCTCGCCCAGCAAACCGATGGCCTCGGCCTGATCCATGCCTTCGATGCCGATAATGTAGCCGAGCGTCGAGAAAATGGCTTCTTTGCCCGTTTCGGGGTGACGCCGGATCAGCGGGTGAGTCTGTGTCTCGAGCGCGCTTTCGCCGGGCCGGATCGCCATGGAGCGGCCTTCATCCTTCTCGCCATAGGCACCGTCAGGCGCGTAGGCGAGCTTGGCACTGTGAATGGCGGTGAGCGATCGCAAGTATTCCTTCCGCTCCTCTGGCAGTGCGGCGAAGGCTGCGACCTGGTCGGCGAACATCGTGTCGCCGCCAATCGGAGGGATGTCGATCGCCATCAGGCAGGTGCCAGCGGGCGGTTGGGCCAGGAAGCTCCAATCGCTGTGCCAGTTCTCTGCAAACAGCGGTGTCTGCTCGTCGGCTTCTCGCAGGATAGCGGCAATGTGCTGGCGACCCTCGATCGGTGCGAAGAAAGGATCCTCGCCAAACCCGCCCATTGCCTCGGTGAAGCGCTCGAGCGCGTCGTCGTCCATTGCCCCTTGGTCGGGGAAGGCGACGACCTTGTGCTCGAGCCAGGCGGCGCGGATTTCCTCGGTCAGTGCAGGGGAGAGATCGCTCGACAGGTCGACCCCCGTCACTCGTGCGCCGCAGCTCGAGTCGGACGGTTCGACCGTGAGCGTCATCTATCTCTCCCTAGCCGCCCGGTTCACCCTCGATATTCTTGTCAGAATGCGCCGTGGTGTAGGGCGTGGTTTCCTGTGCCTCGCGACCCGCCATTTCCTCGGCGATCGCCTCTTCGGCATCATTCTCCGGTTCTTCGGTTTCGTCAATCAACGCGGCGCCAACGACCTGTTCGTTATCGGCAACGTTGAAGATCCTTACGCCGGCAGAAGTCCGACCGATGATGCGGAAACCACCCGGATCTTCGCCCTCAAGCATGTGGCGGAAATCGATCGGCAGACGGATCAGCTTGGCCTGGTCGGTCACCAGCATCAACTGCGAGCCATGCTTGATCGGGAAGCTGGCGACCACCGGGCCATTGCGATCCGGGTTGCTTTCGGGCGTGCCGATATTCGTCAGCCCCTGACCGCCGCGACCAATCGTGCGATATTCGTAGGCAGAAGAGATCTTGCCGTAGCCATTGGCGGTGATGGTGAGGACGAACTCCTCGGCTTCGGCCATTTCCGAGACCTTCTCGGCGTCGATCGCGGGTTCGGCGTCGTTCTCCTTCCACGGCGCCGCGCGGAGATAGGCGTCGCGAATCTCGGTGTCCCTTTCGCCCGCGTCCAGCACGGCCATCGAAACGACCTTGGCGCCATCCTTGAGCGTCATACCGCGCACGCCGATGCCGGTGCGACTCTTGGTCTCGCGCGCATCGGTGGCAGAGAAACGGATTGCCTTGCCTGCATCGCTGGCGAGGAAGACCTCCTGGTCCTCTGTAAGAAGCTCGACGCCGATCAACCGATCGCCGCTACCCTCGACAAAGCCCATCGCGTATTTGCCATTGGTGGGAACGTTGGTGAAGGCGTCCATCGAATTGCGGCGGACCATGCCCTGTTCCGTCGCAAAGATGATGTTGAGCTTGGACCACTCGTTCTCGTCCTCGGGCAGGGGCAGGACATTGGTAACGCGTTCGTCGTCACCCAAGGGCAGCAGGTTGACCATCGGGCGGCCCTTCGTCTGCGGGCCTCCTTCGGGCAGCTTCCAAACTTTGAGCCGATAGACGCGGCCGGTGTTGGTAAAGAACAGGACCGGATTGTGGGTCGACGTGACGAACATCTCGACCACGGCGTCCTCGTCCTTGGTCGCCATGCCGCTGCGACCCTTGCCGCCACGGTTCTGCGCCCGGAAGGTGTCGAGCGGGGTACGCTTGATGTAACCGCTATGGGTGACGGTTACGACCATGTCTTCCTGTTCGATTAGGTCCTCGTCTTCGAGGCCGTCCCAGGCAGGCGCGATTTCCGAGACGCGCGGCGTCGCGTAGGTCGAGCGGATTTCTTCGAGTTCCTCGCGCATGACGCGATAGAGCTTCACGCGGTCGGCGAGGATCGATAGATATTCCTCGATGGCAACCGCCAGTTCCTTGAGCTCATCACCGATCTCGTCGCGGCCCAACGCGGTCAGGCGATGCAGGCGGAGTTCGAGGATTGCCTTCACCTGGCGCTCCGAGAGGCGGTAAGTGCCGCCTTCCTGTTCGGCATCGGGTTCGATGGCTTCAACCAGGCGGATATACTGTGCAATGTCACCAATCGGCCAGTCGCGCGTGAGCAACTTCTGCCGTGCTTCGGCCGGGTTCGACGAACCACGGATGATCGCCACGACTTCGTCCAAATTGGAAACCGCGACAACCAAGCCGAGCAAGATATGCGCGCGGTCGCGTGCCTTGTTGAGCTCGAACTTGGTCCGGCGGGTAATGACCTGCTCGCGGAACTGGATGAATGCCTGGATGATGTCGCGCAGCGCGAGCACCTCGGGCCTGCCACCGCGGATCGCGAGCATATTGGCGGGAAAGCTCGCCTGGGCCGGCGTGTGGCGCCACAACTGATTGAGCACCACTTCGGGAGTTGCATCGCGCTTGAGCTCGACAACGACCCGCACACCTTCGCGCGAACTTTCGTCGCGGATGTCCGAGATTCCCTCGATCCGCTTCTCCTTGGCAGCGTCGGCGATCTTTTCGACCAAGCCCGACTTGCCGACCTGATACGGAATCGACGTGAGGACGATCGAACGCCGGTCGTTGCGCCCGGTCTCGATCTCGTGGCGAGCGCGCATGAGGATCGATCCGCGCCCGGTCGTGTAGGCTGCGCGGGCGCCGGACTTGCCGAGGATCAGCGGCGCGGTCGGGAAGTCGGGGCCGGGAATAATCTCGAACAGTTCTTCGCTGGTGATGCCCGGGTTCTCGATGAAGGCAAGGCAGCCATCGATCACTTCGCCCAGATTGTGCGGCGGGATATTGGTTGCCATGCCCACCGCGATGCCGCCAGCGCCGTTGACCAGCAGGTTGGGGAAGCGCGCGGGAAGCACGGTCGGCTCCTGCCGGGAGCCATCGTAGTTGTCGGCGAAATCGACCGTGTCCTTGTCGAGATCGTCGAGCAGGCTGTTCGTCACCCTGGCCAGGCGCGCTTCGGTATAACGCATCGAGGCTGGCGGATCGGGGTCCATCGAGCCGAAGTTGCCCTGGCCATCAATCAGCGGGACACGCAGCGACCAGGATTGGGTCATGCGCGCTAGGGCGTCGTAGATCGCAGCGTCGCCGTGGGGGTGGTAGTTACCCATCACGTCGCCGACGATCTTGGCGCTCTTGCGGTAAGGGCGACCTGCGACAAAGCCGCCTTCCTGGCTGGCGAACAGTATGCGACGATGGACCGGTTTGAGGCCGTCGCGAACGTCGGGAAGCGCGCGGCTGACGATCACGCTCATCGCGTAATCGAGATAGCTGGTCTTCATCTCGTCGACGATGTCGACGCGCTCGAAATCGCCCATCGGGCTACCAGGGATCAGGGTATCGGTTTCGTCGCTCAAAACTTGGCCGTTTCTGCTCTGTTTTTGGGGCTTGGTTTACACCTGCCAATGTAGGGAAGGGGGAGCCCTTTCGCCACTCGGCGAGCGGAACAAAACCGGGCTCTGTTCGCTTTATCCACATATAGCCGCCCCGCCTCAGGCGGAATAGGCAGATGCCAGTTGAACGCGCCATTCAAAGCTCGTTCAGCCCGTTTCACCTAGGTGGAATTGCAAATTGCGGGAATGCAGTCCAATAAAACCTGCGCAATCGATTTTTCCGGCGCCCTGCATGGCGCCGTTCCATTGTTTTCAGGAGAGACCCTAAAATGCGTTCATTCGTTGCCTCACAGCGTGCCTCGAAGATGCGAGGCTCCTCCTTTGCACTCGCCGTGGCGCTGGCGATGGGCACCGCAGTCGGTGTTACCGGCTTCGCCGAGCCCGCGCATGCTGCAAAGAAGGAAAAGAAAGCCAAGTCCGAGTATTCGAAGGAATTTATCGCGGCGTACAAGCCGATCGAGGAAGCTTTCAACACGGAAGGTGCCGACCTCGCAGCGCTCAAGGGCCAATTCCCTACCCTCGTTTCCCTTTCGCAGTCGGCAGATGAGCGGTTTGCGACGGGCAATCTGCTCTACAATGCTGGGGTCAAGACTCAGGATCAGACGCTTCAGCTCCAGGGTATGGAACTGATGTTGGGCAGCGGCAAGGTAGCACCCGAACAGGCCGGTCAGTTCAACTTCGTCGCCTATCAGCTTGCTTATGCTGGAAAGCAGAATGAGAAAGCGCGTGCTTACCTGCAGAAGGCTATGGACGCTAACTACGCTAATGAACGCGTGAGCGCTGCCGATTTGCAGGCGGCGATGGCGGAAACGTATCTTTCCGAAGGACGCCACGAAGAAGGTGTGCGCGTCCTTACCGACGCGATTGCTGCACGCAAGGCTGCGGGCTTGCCGGTCGAGGAGAACTGGTATCAGCGCGGCCTGTCGGTCGCCTATAACAACAAGGTTCAGCCGGCTGTCTACGACGTGATCGCCGTCTGGCTGGCGGATTATCCGAGCGAAGCGAATTGGCGGGACTCGGTCAATATCGCCCGTAATCTCAACGACTTCCAGTCAGACGAGATGCTCGACCTTTTGCGTCTCAGCTATCGCGTCAACGCAATGAAGAACAAGGTCGAGTATATCGACTTCATCGATGCTGCCGACCCGCGCAAGCTGCCCAAAGAAGTCGAGATGATTATTGAGAAGGGCTATTCGAGCGGCCTTGTCAGCAAGGACGATATCTACGTGTCGGACTCGCTCAAGACTGCGAAGGGCCGCATTGCATCCGACCGGGCTGAATTGCCCTCGCTGGAGCGTGACGCCCGAGCGTCTTCGGCTAGCCTGCGCACCGTCATTGCCGCAGGCGACGCATTCCTCAGCTACGGCGAGTACGCCAAGGCCGAGGAATTCTACCGCAAGGGTCTCGGAATGCCAGGCGCCGCAGCTGCCCAGACGCAGACCCGTCTCGGCATCGCACTGACCGAGCAGGGCAAGTACGATGCTGCGCTCGAGGCGTTCGGTAAGGTCGATGGCCGTCGTGCTGCGATTGCCCGCCTGTGGTCGACCTATGTCCACCAGAAAATGGGCCACGGCGGTTAAGTCGGACACATACTGGAGAAATTTCGGCGCGGGCCTTTCGAGGCTCGCGCCGTTTTCTTTTGCTCAAGTGCAAATCCGCCCTAGCGAAGTCGCCTGACGTAAAGCTGGTCGTCGGTACCGCGCTTCAGCTCGAAACGATCAAGCGAGCGCATGAGCTCAGAGAGCCGCTTGAACCCGTAGTTGCGGACATCGAAGCTCGACCGGTTGCCGGCGATTTGGCCCACTTCCTGCAACTTGGCGAAACCGTCGTCGTCTCGGCTCGAGGCTTTCCAGGCTCCCCCCAACAATTCGATCAATTCATCGTCGACCTTGTTGGATTGCCTGCCCGCGCCGTCCTTATCGTCGCCTCCGATCAGCTTAGCGATGTCGATGAAGCGGGTGCAGGCCGTGCGCAATGCCTCGGGCGTCTTGGCATCACCGAAGCAGTAGACGGGGTGCCCGTCCTGCCTCAGACGCGTTACGAGCGGTGTGAAATCGCTATCCGAGCTCATTATCCCGAAGCCATCGACCTTGCCCTGGTAGAGCAAGTCCACCGCATCGATCGTCATCGCCATGTCGGTGGCGTTTTTCCCGCGGGTAAGGTCGAATTGCTGATGCGGCCTGATGCCATAGCGGTTGGTGATGTCGCCCCAGCGCTTGAGCGCGTCCTTGGCCCAATTGCCGTAGGCGCGGCGGATATTGACCTGGCCCAGTTCGGCCAGGACAGTCAGCACCGCGTCTATCCCATTGGGATCGACGTTATCCGCATCGATGAGCAGGGCGATATTCTTGGCGTTGATCTCGGACATGCGCGCTAGATGGTCGCAGCCGCAGCAAGGAGCAAGGGATTATTCCGCCGGGCGAAATTCGCCGGTCTCATCGTCGAGAACGTGGAGCACGCCTTCCGAAATCGCAAAGAAGCAGCCTCGCAGCTTGAGCGCGCCGCTCGCTTCCTTCTCCTTGACGCAGGGAAAGGTGCGCAAGTTGGCAAGGCTGACCTTCACCCCCGCCAGTTCCATCGCGCGTTCCGCCTCGCGGCCATCGGTACCGTGGCTTTGCGCCACCTCGTCGCGAGCATCGTCGAGGAGATGGATCCAGTTGGCGATAAATCCGCCCTGGCCGGGCTCGCTGCCGTGCAGGTCGCGAGTGAGAGCTGCCTTGCAGCCTCCGCACATGCCGTGGCCCATCACCACAATTTGCTTCACCTCGAGAAATTGCACAGCAAATTCCAGCGCGGCCGACACGCCGTGCAAGCCGGGGGTGGTTTCGAACGGCGGCACGAGCGCGGCGACATTGCGCACCACGAAGATTTCGCCGGGATCGACGTCAAAGATCTGCGCCGGGTCGACCCGGCTGTCGCTGCAGCCGATGATCATCAGCTTGGGGTGCTGCCCCTCGGCGACGAGGCGATCATAGCGGGCGCGCTGGCGCGGATAGCCTTCGGTGCGGAACCGGCGATAACCTTCGAGCAGTTGAGCGAACTCGGGCATCAGAAACGCTCGCCCCTGATTACCTCTACATCCCACATCGTCAGCAACAATCCATGCGATGTCAGAATGGGTGCGAGGTTTTCTGCCAGAGCCATTGCCTTCTCTTCGGGTGCAATCGTCAGGACGAAGACCTTGTCGGTGCCCATCACTCGCTCCTCACGCCAGTGGCCGTCGCGGCCCTTGCCCGAATTCACCGGGGTGACGGTCCAACCGGTGATTTCCGCTCGGTCAATCGCGTCGGTGACGCGTTTGACGAGGGCAACGTCGGTGAGGATTTCGATCCGCTTTCGGGTCACCATCTCGATCATGGCTAGCCTCCTGTCGAGCTGGCTATGGCTGATGCAAGCGCACTTATCAGCCCGATATTTATAAGGATGTTGAACGGGAATGTGATGCTGAGCGACATTGTGAGATAGATGCCAGGATCTGCCTCGGGCAATGCCAGCCGCATGGCGGCCGGAACCGCGATATAGCTCGCGCTGGCGCAAAGTACTCCGAACGCCGCAGCCGAGCCCACATCCAGGCCGATCGCCGTACCCAAAGCTGTGCCGACCACGCCGTTAACGAGCGGCAGGCCGATAGCGATCACCGCCAACCGCCAGGTGAGCGCACGGGCATCCATGATGCGCCGGGCTGCGATCAATCCCATATCCAGCAGGAATATGCAGAGCACGCCCTTGAATCCCGCCTCGAAGAAAGGAGCTACGTCGGCGAAACCCTGCGTCCCGGCGATCATGCCGATAGCAAATGCGCCAAGCAGAAGGACGACCGATGCATTGAAGAACACCTCGTGCAGCAATTCGCCTGCTCGCTGTCCGTCCTTGCTGCCAAAGCCGCGCGCCAACAGCAGGCCCGTGAGAATGGCCGGCGTCTCCATTGCCGCCATGACCGCGACCATATAGCCGCCCGGCGGCTTCGACTGTGCTTCAAGGATCTCGACCGCAGTCACGAATGTCACCACGCTTACGGATCCGTAGTGGGCAGCCACGGCCCCAGCATTGATCCGGTCGAGCTTCCCAAATCCCTTCAAGACTGCATTGGCGACGAAGGGGAGCAGGAAACTCGCCGCGATACCTGCGGCAAGTGCGGCAAGTACTATGCTATCGATGCCCGACTTCGAAACCGCGACCCCGCCCTTGAGGCCGATCGCGGCCATCAGGTAGAGCGACATGCCCTTGGCGAGAGCTTCGGGAATAGCGAGATCGGACCGCGCAAACGCAGCCAGCAGACCAAGCACGAAGAACAAGACTACCGGAGAGGTGAAGGTCTGTAACGCGGTCGCATCCATGGATTTTGCTCGTAGCGCCGCTCCATTGCGGCGACAAGCGCGAGATCGCCTGGATTGTTCAGAACCGGTTCAGCGCTCGGCGCTCTTTTTTCCGCTCAACTACAGGGAGGTGATAGATGCGATCGAGGGGTGTGTTTCCGGTCTTGCTGGCAAGCGCAGTTGCTGCGTGCGGGCCCAATTACTTCGTGAAGGGGCATTCGCTCGCTCCCGCCGAATCTGTGACCATTGCCACCTATCCTACCGGGGCGCTCGCGACCAACGCGCAAGGCAATCGTTGCGTAACGCCTTGCAAGCTGCCCTTGCTGACCGGTGATGGGGGAGAAATCACCATCTCCAAGGAAGGTTATCACACCGAACGCCATTACGTCGGAGTGCAGGATTCGAAACGGAAGCTCGCGATGCGATCTGCCGATCTGGCGGTTGAGGCCATCGACCCCGATCCGGTCACCATGGGGCTTACATTGCTCGCCCATGCGGCCAGCGGGAAGGGCGGCGTGCAGGAACTCGACGTTCGATCGATCCAGAGCGAACTCATTCCGCTAAAGGAAGGAGAGGAAGACCTGCTCGCGCCTGCGCAACCGGTCACGGGGGAACGGATTCCCATCGATTTGTCCGACTCCACTGCACCATAGGTATGCATCGCCTTGCGGGGCGGGGCTCTCCCGCCTAGATGGGCGCCATGAACGACCTCTCTTCACCGCCAAGCAGCGACGCGCCGCGTCCAGCGCGCCAGCGCAAGCCCGACTGGATCAGAGTCAAGGCGCCTGTCAGCCAGGGCTACAACGAGACGCGCAAACTGATGCGCGACCTGAACCTGCATACGGTGTGCGAAGAGGCCGCTTGTCCCAATATCGGCGAGTGCTGGACCAAGAAGCACGCGACGGTGATGATCCTGGGCGACACCTGCACGCGGGCCTGCCGGTTCTGCAACATCAAGACCGGGATGCCGATGCCGGTCGACCCGCTCGAGCCGGAGCACACGGCCGCCGCCGCCGCCGCAATGGGGCTCGAGCATATCGTCATTACCAGCGTTGATCGCGACGACCTGCCAGACCGGGGTGCAGGGCAGTTCGTCAAGGTCATCAACGCGCTCCGCCGCGAGACCCCGAACACGACGATCGAAATCCTCACGCCCGACTTCAAGGGGCGGATGAAGCAGTCGATCGAGGAAATCTGCGAGGCTGGGCCCGACGTCTTCAACCACAATCTCGAAACGGTACCGCGGCTCTATCCGACGATCCGGCCGGGCGCGCGCTACTATGCCTCGCTGCGTTTGCTCGAAGAGGTCAAGGCACACAATCCGCTGATCTTCACGAAGTCGGGCATTATGCTCGGCCTGGGCGAGCAGCGGCTCGAAGTGCACCAGGTAATGGACGACATGCGCAGTGCCGACATCGATTTCATCACCATGGGTCAGTACCTCCAGCCGACGCCCAAGCATGCCAATGTCGAGGAGTTTGTGACGCCGCAGGCGTTCAAGGCCTATGGCTCGATCGCGCGGGCCAAGGGCTTCCTGCAAGTCGCGTCGAGCCCGCTGACCCGATCGAGCTATCACGCCGGGGATGATTTCGCCGAAATGCGTGCAGCGCGCGAAGCCAAGCTGGCGAAACAGGCGGCCAAGCAGGACAACTGATGCCGGGCATTCGCGAGGTTCACGCGCTCCCTTATTCGCCGGAGCAGATGTTCGATCTCGTGGCTGATGTCGCGCGCTACCCGGAATTCCTGCCCTGGGTGGTTGCGACGCGGATCAAGTCGAACACCGACACCGAGATGGTCGCCGACATGCTGGTCGGGTTCAAGGCGATCCGGGAAAAATTCACGTCCAAGGTGATGAAGGACCGCCCGCGCCAGATCGATGTCCATTACCTAGATGGGCCATTGCGCGATCTCGACAACAACTGGACCTTCAAGGAAATGTCGGACGGCGGCTGCGAAATCCATTTCTGCGTCGACTTCACGTTCCGCAATGCAATGTTCGAAGCCATGGCGGGACAGTATTTCGATCGTGCCTTCAGGCGCATGGTCGATGCTTTCGAGCAGCGTGCGGACCAGCTCTATGGCCGCGATGCCGCGCCCGGAGCGACCTAGTTCGGGAGCAAGAGCTCCAGCGCGCAGATCGTCGCCTGCTGGCGGATCTCGGCCCGGTTGGCCCCATCGAAATTCTTGAGCTCGCCCTCGGGCTCTCCTTCGCCATTCCTGAATGCCCGGGCAAACACCACCGTGCCGACCGGCTTTAGCTGGGTTCCCCCGCCCGGACCCGCAACGCCGCTGATGGCAACTGCGACATCGGCATCGCTGCGCTCGAGGGCCCCCTGGGCCATGGCCCACACGCAGGCGATGGATACCGCGCCGAAGGTCTCGATGATCTCGCTCGATACGCCGAGCATCTGCATCTTGGCATCGTTTGAATAAGTGACGAAGCCGCGGTCGAGCACCGCCGAGGAGCCGGGAATCTCCGTCAGTGCCGCTGCGACAAGGCCCCCAGTGCAGCTCTCTGCCACCACGACCTTGCGCCCGGCGGTTGCGTTCTCATCGACCACTCGCTGGGCGAGCAGTGCAATGTCGTGTGGGAGCAACGCACCCTGGTCCATAAGATTCTCCGAATTCAAACCCGATACAGGCTGGCGATCGCCTGTGCCGCGATACCTTCGCCGCGGCCGGTAAAGCCCAGCCTTTCGGTCGTAGTAGCTTTCACACTAACATGTCCGGCATCAACGCGCAGAAGTTCCGCGAGTTTCTCGCGCATTGCGGGGCGATGAGGGCCGATCTTCGGTTCCTCGCAAATCAGGGTCAGATCGATGTTGCCGATCGCATAACCGGCCTTTTCGACCAGCTTGACCGCATGTTCGAGGAACAGGGGGGAGGGGGCACCCTTCCATTTCTTTTCAGTCGGCGGAAAGTGAGTGCCGATATCGCCATCGCCGATCGCGCCGAGCAGCGCATCGACCACGGCATGAATCGCGACATCGGCGTCGGAATGGCCCGCCAGCCCCTTGTCGTGATCGATCTTGATCCCGCAGAGCCACAACTCCTCACCTTCTACGAGGCGGTGGACGTCGAAGCCCTGACCGATGCGCACTGCGGGAATGTTGGTCAAGAAGTCCTCCGCGAACGTCATTTTCTTGAGCCGCTCACTGCCTTCGACTAGGCACACTTCGCGACCATAGGATTTCAGCACCTGCGCATCGTCGCCGGCCTCGCTTTCGCGATCCCAGGCGCGGTGTGCGGCCATGATTTCGTCATACCTGAACGCCTGCGGGGTCTGGACCCGGCGCAGAGTTTCCCGTTCCGCCTTGCCTGACATCATGTCCCCGTCGGCAACGGCGATGCTGTCCACCACCGGAAGCACCGGGATCGCTCCGACATGCTCCTCGAGTGCCTCGAGTAGGAGTTGGGTGACTTCGGGGGGAAGGTCGGGCCGCGCGGCATCGTGGATGAGGATATATGCCGGAGGCATGTCGGCGAAGGCTTCCAGCGCTTTCAGGACCGAGGCCCGGCGCGTTTTCCCGCCCATGATCGTCCGGACATTCTTCAGGTCCGATAGGATCTTACCGGCGAAATCTGAGAAACCCCGGGGTATCACCACGACGACTTCCTCGGCGCCCTGGGCGAGCAGGGCTTCCACCGAATGCCGGACAAGCGGCTTGCCTCGCCAGTTCTGGAATTGCTTTGGTTGCTCGCCTCCGGCCCGCAGGCCCTTTCCAGCGGCGACGACGATGGCCGCAAACGGGTGATGAGGGGCGCTTCGGGCCATTGCGCGCCAGCGCTTAGGCACTGGACTGGAAATGCGCAATCCACTATGCGCTGCCCAAATTTTAGGCACATGATCAGAAAATGACTTCGCTTCCTCCACCGCCGCCGCTCAAGCCGATCGAGATCGGTGCGGTCAGCATCGCTACCCCGGTGATTCTGGCTCCCATGACGGGCGTGACCGACCTGCCGTTTCGGCGCCTCGTGCGACGCTACGGTTCGGGGCTCAACGTTACCGAGATGATCGCCAGCGAGGCAGCGATCCGCGAAACCCGGCAATCCATTCAGAAGGCCGAGTGGGATCCGATCGAGGAACCGGTTTCAATGCAGCTTGTCGGCTGCGATCCGACCAGCATGGCTGAAGCGGCCAAGTTGCAGAAAGGCAATGGCGCCGCAATCATCGACATCAATTTCGGGTGCCCGGTGCGCAAGGTCGTGGGTCAATTGGCGGGATCGGCCCTCATGCGCGAGGTGCCGCTCGCGACAAGGCTCATGGAAGCCACAGTGAAAGCGGTCGACGTCCCCGTCACGGTCAAGATGCGTATGGGCTGGGACCATGCCAGCCTCAATGCGCCTGAACTTGCGCGGATCGCTGAGGATCTGGGGGTCAAGATGATCACGGTGCACGGGCGGACCCGTAACCAGATGTACAAGGGCGAGGCCGACTGGGCCTTCATTCGCAAGGTCAAGGAAGCGGTCTCGATCCCGGTCATCGTCAATGGCGATATCTGCACCATCGCCGATGCAGCCAAGGCTCTGGAACAGTCTGGCGCGGACGGAGTGATGATCGGTCGCGGCGCCTATGGCAAGCCGTGGTTGCTGGGGCAGGTCATGCATTGGTGGCGGACCGGAGAAATGCTCGATAGCCCGAGCTTCGACGAACAATACGAGACCCTGGTTGAGCACTACCGCAGCATGCTGGAACTCTATGGCCAGAACGTCGGCACCAAGATCGCTCGCAAGCATCTGGGTTGGTACACCAAGGGGATGCACGGCTCTGCCGAGTTTCGCAACAAGGCCAACTTCATCGACGATCCGAAGCAGGTGCTGGGAGAGATCGAACGGTTCTACGAGCCGTTTCTGCGGCGTACGGCAGCGTGAGCGAAGTCCTGACCCGACCCGACCCCGCAAGCCAGATCGGCGGGCTGATCTTTGCAGTCCTGCTCGTCGATCCGGACCTGCGCATCGCCGAAAGCAATCACGCGGCGGAAAACCTGATCGGTCACAGCTCCAGCAGACTGGCGGGAAGACCTCTCGGCGAAGTCCTCGAACTGCTTGACGAGCGGGTGTTGGACCGCCTGTCCGAACCGGATGCGGCGATCGTGGCCCGCGATATCATGTTGCGCGTCGCCGGGCAGGAGCGGCGGGTGAACGTCACCGTCTCGCCGCTTTCGGCCCATCCGGGGTGGCGCGTGATCACTCTGTCGGACGCGGGGCGGGGCGACGAGGGGCAGGAAAAGGAACAGGATATCGCGCTCGGCGCGCCCTCTATCCTGGCGCATGAGATCAAGAATCCCCTGTCGGCCATCCGCGGGGCCGGACAGCTGGTCGAGCGTAAGCTCGGGCCGGAGGATCGCGCACTCGCACGGATGATCACCGACGAGGTCGACCGTATCGCGCGCCTGATCGATCGAATGCAGGCGCTCGGCAGCACGACTCCCGAACCGGTCGCCCCGTGCAATCCGCATGAAGCGATCCGAGCGGCGATTGCGACCGTGCGGGCCGCAGGCAAGGAGAATGTCGAAATTCGCGAGGAGTTCGATCCTTCGCTCCCACCTGTCCTGGCCAGCCGCGATGCCCTCGAACAGGTGCTGATCAACCTGATCTCAAATGCCCGCGACGCCGCTCTGGATGGCGCGGAGCCGCGAATTGTCGTCAGTACGCGTTTCGTGAGCGGTCACGTTTTTCGTGCGATCAGGCTTGGGCAATCGGTGCAACTGCCGGTCGAAATCACGATCACCGACAATGGCCCCGGAGTCGAACCTTCGCTGCGCGACCACATTTTCGAACCCTTCGTTACTTCCAAGAAGTCGGGGCAGGGGCTGGGACTTGCGCTGGTGCGCAAGCTGGTGCGCGACATGGCGGGCCGGATCAGCCATCAACGCGATAGCCGCGAGGGGCTGACACACTTTCGCATCCACTTGCCGCTGGCGAGCGAAGGCGAATGCAAATGAGCGAGCGTATTCTCCTCGTCGAGGACGACGGCGCCATCGCTACGGTCATCACCGCGGCGCTGGAGGACGATGGCTATGTCGTCCACCGCTGCGATAGCATCTCGAAGCGCGACAGGCTTCTGGGCGAGCACAGCTTCTCCGCCATGCTGACCGACGTCATTCTGACCGATGGCGATGGAATAGCTTCTCTCGGCTCTGTGCGAGAGGCGGACGCGACCCTTCCTGTGATCGTGCTATCGGCCCAAAACACGCTTGATACCGCTGTACGCGCGAGCGATGGACAGGCGTTCGAATACTTCCCCAAGCCGTTCGATCTCGACGAACTGGTCCGCGCGGTAGGGCAGGCGGTAGGTTCGCGCACTCCGCGTAGTGCAGCGCCGGAATTCGAAGGAGACGGCCTCCCGCTGGTAGGACGAAGCCAGGCGATGCAGGGCGTTTACCGGATGATCACCCGGGTCCTGCGCAACGACCTCACGGTATTGGTTACCGGCGAAAGCGGCACTGGTAAGGAACTGGTAGCCGAGGCGATCCACCAGCTGGGTGCGCGCAAGTCCGGTCCATTCGTGGCTGTCAACGCAGCGGCCATTCCGCGCGACCTGATCGAGAGCGAGCTATTCGGCCACGAAAAGGGCGCCTTTACCGGCGCGACTGCGCAGGCCATCGGGAAGTTCGAACAGGCCAATGGCGGCACGCTGTTTCTCGACGAGATCGGAGACATGCCGCCCGAGGCCCAAACCCGGTTGCTGCGCGCGTTACAATCGGGCCGGATCCGCCGTGTGGGCGGAAGGCAGGAAATTTCGGTCGATGTAAGGATAATCGCGGCGACAAATCGCGATCTTGCGCCGATGATCGCGGCCGGAACCTTCCGCGAAGACCTGTTCTATCGGCTTAATGTCGTTCCGATTGAGCTGCCACCGCTGCGCGAAAGGCGCGAAGATATCGGGGTCCTGGCTCAGCACTTCCTGCAGCTCGCAGCGGAGGAGGGATTGCCCCGGCACCAGATCGGTCAGGATGCGATCAAACTGCTCGAAAAGCGCGAATGGCGCGGGAACGTGCGCGAGCTGCGTAACGTCATCTTTCGCCTCACGCTGCTGGCACGCGATGAGAACATTGATTCCGCGACAGTTAGAGAAACGATCGGCGATGAACATCGGGCGGAGGCCGAACTCGAGGCCCGCGGCTTCGGAGCAGCCTTGGCGAACTGGCTTTCCGTCAGCCAGCCGCAGCCCGGCGCCCTGCATCATCAGGCCCTGGCCGCATTCGAAAAGCCGCTGCTCGAATATGCATTGGGAGAAACCGGCGGCAACCAATTGCGCGCCGCGCAGCTTCTCGGCATCAACCGGAATACCCTGCGCAAGCGGCTGAATGAATTGGCGATTGACCCTGACCGCTTCGCAAAACCGGTCTGACGCAAAAGCCACATTTTCCACTTGCATCTTTGCAACAGTGTAGTTGTAAGCATGCAACGATGGACGTGAAGGCTGCAGTACCGGTAAAACGATCGCCGCGCTGGTGGCGCCGTTTCGTGGTCGCGTCCCGTCGTGCAAACCTTTTCCTCTGGCTTGAGATTGCTGCCGGCCTTGCGCTGTTGCTGGCGATCTGGACTACGTGGTTCGCCTTCACCAGCGCGCCGCCCGATGGCCAGCTCTTGCCCTCGACCCAGGTATCGGTGCTGCTGATCGCAACGCTGATACCGGCCATGATGCTGCTGGTGCTTGGGGGCAGACGGCTTGCGCTGAGGCGCGCTGCCGGCAGCACCGCCAGGCTTCATGTGCGCCTCGTATTCTTCTTCTCTCTCATCGCGGCGGTTCCGACGCTTCTCGTGGCGGGCTTTGCCGCCTTCCTCTTCCAGTCGGGGGTGAATTTCTGGTTCTCGAGCGATTCTCGCGGCCTCATGGAAAATGCCAACCAGCTCGCCCAAGGCTATTACGAGCAGAACCAACTCGACGTCGGCAACGAAACGGTCGCAATGGCGGGCGACATGCGTTTCTACCTCGAGCGCGGATCGCTGCGGGACTCCGGCTTTGCCGATTTCTACAGCTACCAGGCGCAGGCGCGCGATGTCACCGAAAGCGCGATCCTACAGCGCATGCCCGACGGATCCATGCGGACAGCGGCGATCTATGACCTCGTAGCAGGCAACCGGCCGCTGGACTTTGGGACCAAGGCGTTTCCACGCCTTGATGATGGAGAACTCGTCGTGGTCGAGGGGAGTCCCGAGCGCATCGCGGCTTTAGCCCCGATCGACGAGGCGGGAGGAGTCTATCTCTACAATGCCCGCGATGCCGAGGCTGCATCATTCAACTATTGGGAGCGTGCCAAGTCGGTCGTTGCCTCCTACGATGTCCTGACCAAGCGGGCGAGGGCGCTCCAGCTACGCTTCAATCTCGCCTTGTTCGTGGTCAGCCTGATGCTGGTAGGACTTGCTGTGTGGTTTGCCTTGCGATTTGCCGACCGCCAGGTCGAACCGCTGACCGATCTGGTCGGAGCAGCTCGAGAGGTCGGAGCAGGCAACTTCGCCATGCGCGTCGTCGGCCGGACCGGGGCCGACGAGATCGGCCTGCTCAACCGGGCTTTCAACCGGATGGCGGCGCAGATCGAGAAACAGACAGATGCGCTGGTTGGTGCCAACCGGCAGATCGACGATCGCCGTGCTTTCATGGAAGCCGTGCTGGAATCGGTCACGGCGGGGATCATTTCGGTCGACGGGGAGGGCAACGTCCTGCTCATGAACAGCTCTGCCCAGGCGCTGTTGATGGAGGACGAACGGCGCCCGCCGGTAGGGCTCAAGCTTGCCAAGCTTTCCGCTCAGATTTCGCAGCTGGTCGATGCAGGACTGACCAGCGGTGTAGTCTCTCACCAGAAGGGCGGCGAGCTCCTGACCCTTGCGGTCAAGGTCGTTCCGGAAAAGGGCGGTCATGTCATCACTTTCGAGGACATCACCCGCCAGTTGCTCGATCAGCGTCAGGCGGCATGGTCAGACGTCGCTCGTCGCATCGCACATGAGATCAAGAACCCGCTGACGCCGATCCAGCTCGCGACCGAGCGCCTCAAGCGACGCTATCGCAAGCAAATCGAAAGCGATGGCGAGTTGTTCGACGAACTGACCAGCACCATCGTTCGGCAGGTCGGTGACCTTCGGAAGATGGTCGATGAATTCTCCTCGTTCGCCCGCTTGCCCAAGCCGCATTTCCGCACCGAGGACGCGGTCGATCTCGTCCGCCAATCGCTGTTCCTGCAAGAGGTCGCACACCCGCAGATCAACTTCGACCTTTCGACCGAGGGAGTCAGCGCGCCGCAGATCAGCTGTGACAGGCACCAGCTGGGCCAGGCGATGACGAATGTGCTGAAGAATGCGGTCGAGGCGGTCGAAGCGCGCGAAGCCTCCGCCGATGTCGATTACCGCGGCAAGATCAAGGTCACTATGTCCTCCGACGCCGAGATGATGACGATCTGCGTCGAAGACAACGGCGTGGGTTTGCCGCAAGAGCGCGAGCGCATTGCCGAACCCTATATGACGACCCGCGAGAAGGGCACCGGCCTCGGCCTCGCGATCGTCAACAAGATCGTCGACGAGCACGGCGGCGAGATGATTTTTTCAAGCAGCGATGACGGCGGCACGAAGGTCGTTCTTCGCTTTGCCCGAGACCCCCTCGGCAAGTCCGACGAGGCTGCCGCATGATCGGGCGCATCCCCAAAATTGAGCTGGAGGTTTGGCCGCAATGGCACTCGATATCCTGATCGTCGACGATGAGCGCGATATCCGCGAGCTGGTTGCGGGGGTCCTCAGCGACGAGGGGTACAGCTGCCGGACGGCGGCCAACAGCAGCGATGCACTGGCGGCGATCGATGAGCGTCGGCCCAGCCTCGTCCTGCTCGACGTGTGGTTGCACGGCAGCGAGATGGATGGTCTCGAAGTGCTCGATGCCATCAAGGCGCGTGAACCCGAGCTTCCGGTGATCATATTCTCGGGCCACGGCAATATCGACACGGCCGTATCGGCGGTCGGCCGCGGAGCGATGGACTTCATCGAGAAGCCTTTCGAGGCGGAACGCTTGCTCCTCCTGGTTGAGCGCGCGACCGAGACCGAGCGCCTGCGCCGCGAAAACTCGCAGCTTCGCGAACGGGAAGGATTTGCACGCGGGGAGGAATTCACCGGCAATTCCTCGGCGATCAACGCAGTGCGCGCCACGCTCAAGCGGGTGGCGAATACCGGCAGCCGGGTCCTCATCTCGGGTCCGGCAGGCGCGGGCAAGGAGGTTGCGGCCCGTCTGCTGCATAGCTGGAGCCCGCGTGCACAGAGCGCCTTTGTAATTGTGAACTCGGCGCGCATCACTCCTGAGCGGTTCGAGCAGGAGTTGTTCGGCGAAGAGGCCGATGGACGCCTGGTCCGGCCAGGGCTGCTGGAGCTAGCCGACGGCGGCACACTCTACCTCGATGAGGTCGCGGACATGCCACTCTCCACGCAGGCACGGATTCTGAGAGTGCTGACCGAACAGAGCTTTGTCAGGGTTGGGGGATCGCGCCAGATCGGCGTCGATGTGCGGGTGGTCTCCTCGACCTCGCGCGACCTTGCCGTGGAGATGGAGGAAAAACGGTTCCGTGAGGACCTGTTCTATCGGCTGAATGTAGTGCCAGTGACGATCCCGTCGCTGTCGGACCGTCGAGACGACATTCCAGCACTCGCCGAGCACTTCTTCACTCGATATTCGGCCGAGCAGGGCGTCACCCCACCGGAAATCAGCGACGAGGCGATGGCCGCGCTCCAAGCCTACGATTGGCCGGGTAACGTGCGCGAGCTTCGCAACGTGGTCGAGCGGACGTTGATTCTAGCTCCGCGCGACCGTCTCGACACGGTCGAACCTGACATGCTGCCGGCCGAGATCACCGGCGGTGAGATCGCGGATACGAGGCAGGGCATGACGACCATGATGGGTGTGCCATTGCGCGAAGCCCGCGAAAGTTTTGAGCGCGAATACCTCAGCGTCCAGATCCGCCGCTTCTCCGGAAATATCTCGAAGACGGCGACATTCATCGGCATGGAGCGTTCGGCACTGCACCGGAAATTGAAGCTGCTCGGGATGACCGAGCGGAAAGAAGGGGTAGGCAAGGACTAAGAATAGCTCGGCGGGTCGCGAAAATCCGCCATTGCCCGTGGTTTACAAATCCGGCATTATGTTTCCGATTGAGCGGTGCTCTGCGAGCGACGGGCACCAGATTGCGGACTGCAAAAGCGGCCGCCAAAAACAGGAGACACAAATGTCCTCAGGCCGGACCCTTACTGCCAAACCTCGAGCTGAGGCGGATACCCCGTCGAATAAGGATGGCCGCCCGGCCAACCTCCAGGATGCGTTTCTCAACTTGCTGCGGCGAAACAAGACCCCGGTGACGATGTTTCTCGTCAAGGGTGTGAAGCTGCAAGGCATCGTGACCTGGTTTGACAATTTCTCGATCCTGTTGCGCCGCGATGGCCAGTCGCAGCTTGTCTACAAGCATGCGATCTCGACCATCATGCCGGGCCAGCCGATCGACGCGACGCAGTTCGCTAACCAACCCGGAAACAAGAAACAGCGCCTGCTGCAGGACGTATTCCTCTCGCGCGTCAGCGAGGTCGGGGTTCAGGTGACGATGTTCTTGGTCAACGGCGTGATGCTGCAGGGCCGGATTGCGGCCTACGACCTGTTTTGCATGCTGCTCGAACGCGATGGGTTCGTGCAGCTGGCTTACAAGCACGCGGTTTCCACCATCCAACCCGCAGCGCCGGTCGACTTGACCGACGATTGGGAAGGCGAGGACGACTGAGCTTCGACGACGACCTGCTGGGCGAAGTGACCCGCGGTGCGCGGGCTCTGGTGCTGTGCCCCGATATCCGTTCGATCCGGTACGATCTCGACGCGCAAGAGAGGCTGGCCGAGGCGTGCGGGCTTGCGCTCGCGATCGGAGTGGAGATTGCCGACGCAAGGGTAGTCCCGGTGCGAGACGTCAGGCCCAACACGCTGTTCGGGGCAGGGCAGGTGGAGACCATTGCAACCGATTGCGAGCTGCATGAGGCGGAGCTCGTCATCGTCGACGGCGCGCTCAGCCCAATCCAGCAGCGGAACCTCGAAGAGAAACTCAAGCGCAAGGTCATCGATCGCACCGGCTTGATCCTTGAGATATTTGGCGAGCGGGCGGCAACAGCCGAAGGGCGATTGCAGGTCGAACTGGCCCATCTCGATTACCAGCAGAGCCGGCTCGTGCGCAGCTGGACCCACCTCGAGCGCCAACGCGGCGGTTTCGGCTTCCTCGGTGGTCCCGGCGAAACACAGATCGAGGCCGATAGGCGGATGATCCGGCAGCGGATGGGCCGCCTGCGCCGAGAACTGGAGCAGGTTCGCAAGACCCGTGGCCTTCATCGCGAGCGCCGTGAACGTGCTCCTTGGCCCATTATTGCGCTGGTCGGGTACACCAACGCAGGCAAATCTACCCTGTTCAACCGGATTACCGGCGCCGAGGTGATGGCGGAAGACTTGCTCTTCGCAACGCTCGACCCGACCATGCGGGCTGTAGCGCTTCCGGGAGTGGAGAAGGCCATCTTGTCGGACACGGTGGGATTCATTTCCGACCTGCCGACACAACTGGTCGCCGCATTCCGGGCAACTCTCGAGGAAGTGACGGCCGCAGACATTATCCTCCATGTGCGCGACATGGCCAACCCGGCCAATGAAGCGCAGAAGAAGCAGGTCATGTCAGTGCTCGCCGATCTTGGCGTGGTCGATGCGGAAGACGGCATCAGTCGTATTCCGATCCTCGAAGTCTGGAATAAGATCGACCTTGTCTCGGGCGAGGATCGTGACGAGCTCATGACGGTCGCACAAGCGCGCGACGATGTGGCGCCAATTTCTGCTGCTACGGGCGAAGGGATTGAGGCCTTGCTGGCGCAGATTGGCACCATGCTCACTAGCAGCGCGAGGGAATTATTTGTCACGGTTCCCGCGAGCGATGGGAAACGCATCGCTTGGCTCTATGCCCACGGTGATGTGCTGTCGGACGAGGAGGCGGGCGAGGGCGAGGGCGGCCCGCAACGCGCGCTCAGGGTCCGTCTTAACCCCAAGGAATTGGGTCAGTACGAAACCCTATAATTTTTCGGCTGACTTGACCTGCTGCCAGAGCGCTTCCTGCTCATCGAGGGAAAGCTCAGGAAATCCGTCTCCCGCCAACGCCTCCATCGACTTGAAGCGCCGTTCGAATTTGTGATTGGCGGCGCGCAGCGCTTCTTCGGCGTTGATGCCATAGGCACGAACAAGATTGACCGCGGCGAACAGGAAATCGCCCGCTTCCTCGAAGCGATCCGTTTGCGAAGTCGCTGCGGCAAGCTCTTCCAATTCCTCGCGGATCTTGTCGGCCGGGCCCTGAACATCTGGCCAATCGAAGCCGGTGCGCGCAGCTCGCTTCTGGAGTTTCTGTGCTCGAAGGAGTGCCGGAAGTGCCAGCGCAACCCCTTCAAGCGCGCTTTTTGCTCCCTTATCGGCGCGTTCAGCGGCCTTGAGCGCTTCCCAGCGTTCTTCCTGCATTCCGCCTGGGAGTGATTCTTCGCCGAAAATGTGCGGATGGCGAGCCTCAAGTTTGTCCGACATCGCCTTGGCGACGTCGTCGATGTCAAAATGACCGGATTCTTCGGCAATGCGGCTTTGGAACACGACTTGGAAAAGCAGATCGCCAAGTTCGTCGCGAAGATCGGTCAACTCGCCACGTTCGACAGCCTCTGCGACCTCATAGGCTTCCTCGATCGTATGCGGCACGATTGTCTCGAATGACTGCGCGCGATCCCATTCGCATCCGATTTCCGGATCGCGGAGTGTTTTCATGATCGTGAGGAGGCGGTTGATCTGTTCTGACATCTGGGAATATTGGAACGATAATATATATTATGTTAAATCAAGAACGGGTGAGATTCTGGAGCAATCCCCCTCATCCGGCTGAAACCAAGTCGAAAAGCAGGAACAATCCCACAAAAATCGCGACCCACGTGAAACCCATTTTGAGAGCCTTGCCCCAATTCATGCGATACGAAGCCAAGGCGCCGACCGCGAGAATGAGCCAGCCGATCAGAGCGACTATCCGAACAGTCTCGTACTCGTTCATGCGCGCATCTCCAGCCCGTCGAACCCAACCACCACATGATCCGGCGTTTCCGCCTCCAAGGTGGCATAATCCATGCTCTTGTCGAGATGGCTCAATACCAGTTTTCCGGCGCCAGAACGCTCGGCCAGCTCCATCGCCATCTCGAGATTGGCATGGGTCGGATGCGGATCCCGGCGCAGGCAATCACTTATGAGAATATCCACGCCGCTGTAGAGATCGACCATCTCGGCAGAAATCTCACTAAAATCCGTAGCATAGGCAATACTCTTGCCATCTGCATCGAAGCGATATCCAGTTGTTTCGGTGGGTCCGTGCGGCATTTGACACCATTCCACTCCGAAACCGGAGAACATCCGTAACCGATCGAGTGATTCCAGGCTCACAATCGTCGGGTAGCCGTGCTGGCCAGCAAATACGTAGCTGAAGCGGCGCCTAAGGCTGTGAACCGTCTCTTGCGAAGCAAATCCAGGAAGAGGACCGCCTCGACCATATCGCAGGACCCGAAGGTCATCGACACCATGGCAATGATCGGCATGATCGTGTGTCCAGAACACGCCGTCGATACGGTCGATCTCATTGGCCAGAAGCTGTTGCCGCAGATCGGTAGATGTATCGATGAGCAGCCGACTTCCGGCATCGCTTTCGATCAAGACCGAAACGCGCGTTCGGCGGTTCTTCGGCTCATTCGGATCGCAATCGCCCCAATCGTTGCCGATCCGCGGCACACCTGTCGAGGTGCCCGAACCGAGCATCAGGAACTTCAACGCTGCGCCTTTCCGAACAGGCGGAAGAAGTTCTGGGTGGTGTTTTCCGCGAGCTGTTCAAATTCCTCGTCGCGCAGGTCAGCCAGGAAGCGCGCCGTATCTGCCACGAAAGCCGGCTCGCACTTGCGCCCACGATGCGGCACCGGGGCCAGGAACGGGCTGTCGGTTTCGACCAGCAGGCGTTCCGCGGGTACGGACTTGCCAACTTCCTGCAATTCCTTCGCATTCTTGAATGTCACAATCCCGGAAAGCGAGATCGTCAGACCCATTTCCAGCACTTTGCGGCCGAATTCGGCTGAAGCGGTGAAGCAGTGGATGAGGGCGGGGAAGTCGCCCTTCCCCTTCTCATCCTCGAGGATCGCCAGCGTATCCTCTTCTGCATCGCGCGTATGGATGATGAGCGGCAACCCAGTTTCCCGCGCGACACCGATATGCATGCGGAACAGTTCTCGCTGCGTCTCGCGCGCGGAATTGTCGTAATAATAGTCGAGCCCCGTCTCGCCGATGGCGATGACGCGGGGATATTCGGTCGCTGCCAGCAGGACGTCGCGCCCAAGATCCTCATGCGCGTCGGCTTCATGAGGGTGGATGCCGACGCTGGCCCATATATCGCCTTCGCGTTCCGCCGTTCCCACGACCTGGTCCCACTCGCGCTCGCGGGTCGAGATATTGAGGAAGCCCCCTACCCCTGCTGCACGCGCCCGCTCGAGCACGCCCTGCCGATCCTCGACCAGCCCCTCATATTCGAGATGGCAATGGCTATCGATGAGCATCAGGCTGGCTCTTCCTCCGGCATCTCGAGGCGGGGGAAGATCGGCGTCGGCTTGTCGACAGTAAAGCCACTCGTAACAAGGGCATCGAACCAGCCATCATCGGCAAGATCGGCATAGGCGCGCGCGCCCTCGGCAATGCCGAGTTGGTCGAGCAATGCATCGGCCTTCTCAGGCACTACCGGGCGGATCGCGATCGCCAGGTCGCGCAGTGCAATGAAAAGCGTCTGAAGCACGGCTTTCATGCGCTCCGGATCGGTTTTCTTGAGCCCCCACGGAGCCTGCTCGTCGACATACTGGTTGCACGCATAGACCGCGCGGATCCAAGCTTCGATACCGATCGAGAAGTTCAGCTTTTCAAATTCTCGAGGCAACTGTGTCCTGCAGGCGTCTCTTACCAAATTGAACAAGGCGATGTCTTGCTCGTTGGGAGAAAAGATCTCCAGTTTGCCATCCATGTTCTTGTTGATCATGGACAATGTACGTTGCGCCAGATTGCCGAAACTGTTGGCGAGTTCCGCATTCGCGCGATTGACGATCGCCTCCGGGGAATAACTGCCGTCTTGCCCGAAAGCGATCTCGCGCAGGAAGAAATATCGCAGATTGTCGACGCCGAAACGGTCGGCCAGTTCCATCGGATCGACCACATTTCCGGCGCTCTTGCTCATCTTCTCACCGCCCCGAGCGAGCAGAAAACCATGGCTGAACACCTGCTTCGGCAGGGGCAATCCCGCACTCATCAGGAACGCCGGCCAATAGACTGTATGGAAGCGAGTAATGTCCTTGCCGATCATGTGAATGTCGGCGGGCCAGTAGCGCTGGTACATCTCACCTTCGGCATCGGGAAAGCCGACACCCGTCATGTAGGTGGTGAGCGCGTCGACCCAGACATACATTACGTGGCCGTCTGAGTTCGGTACCGGGACACCCCAATCGAAACTGGTGCGCGAAACGCTCAAATCCTTGAGGCCGCTTTCAACGAACCGCATCACCTCGTTACGCCGACTTTCGGGCCGGATGAAGTCGGGATTGTCGCGATAATGCGCGAGCAGTTTGTCCTGGTAGTTCGAAAGCCGGAAGAACCAGGTCTCTTCGGCTGTCCATTCAACCGGAGTGCCTTGCGGAGAAAGCTTCTCGCCCCCCTCCCCGTCGACCAGTTCGCTTTCGTCGTAGAAGGCCTCGTCGCGAACCGAGTACCAGCCTTCATAGCGATCAAGATAGAGATCGCCTGCTTGCTCCATCCGCCGCCAAAGCTCGATGCTGGCAGCGTGATGGCGCGGCTCAGTGGTGCGGACGAATTCGTCGTAAGAGATGTTCAGCTTGTCCGCCATGTCGCGGAAGTGTCCCGACATCTCATCGGCGAGATCGATCGTTGCACGTCCCATTTTCCGTGCGGTCTGATCCATCTTGAGCCCGTGCTCGTCAGTTCCGGTGACGAAGCGCACGTCGCGCCCCATCTGGCGTTGGAATCGGGCCATGACGTCGGTCGCAATGCCCTCATAGGCATGCCCGATATGCGGTCGTCCGTTGGGATAGTTGATCGCGGTGGTAATATAGAAGGGTTCAGACATTGGCGCGCTCGCTAGCCCCAGCGGCGCGCGCAAGCAAGCTGCCGATTTCCTGCGCCAGCAGCCCGGCATCGAAATTGAAGGTCGGCGCCTGGGTCGAAAGCTTCACCAACGCCGCATGTGCCTCGATGAGTGCCAGCTGTCGCTGCCGATGCGCATTCGGCAGTTCCTCAGCGACGAGCGACTGCGCAAGCTCGAAGATTGCCCTCAATCGTTGCTTGTCGGGCCGCGCGCCAATCGCCTTGGCGAGTTGACCGCGCTTTTCGAAACCCGCATCGCCATCGGCCAGAAGCCGCCGCATCAACGAAGCTGCCTCGGACAGGTCCTGCTCGAGGAATGTCAAAGCCGAACCAAGCGAACCACCCGCAGCTGCCAAGGCCGCCTCGCGCCTTGCAGGATCGACCAGCGGAGCCTCCTGATCGATCATCAGGGCGATCTGTTCATCGCTCAAGAGTGGGAAACGCAGGATTCGGCAGCGCGAACGTATGGTTGGAAGGAGCTGGGCCGGCCGGTGAGTGACGAGGAGGAAGAAGGTACCTTTCGGAGGTTCCTCCAGGCTCTTGAGAAGCGCGTTCGAAGCATTGCGCTCCATATCGTCAGCCGGATTGAGGATGACGACACGACGGTCGCCCAGCGTCGGACGTGTCGTGAGCCGGTGCTGCATTTCGCGGATTTGCGAAATCCGGATGCTGCGGGCGAGTTCGAACTCCTTGCCGTCGGCGCGTTTGCGTTCTTCTTTCTCGTCCTTCGGACCATAGGTCAGCAGCAGGATGTCAGGGTGATGTTCAACGGAGGGTGCTGCACCGACCAGCTCGCGCGCCGCCGCCTCGGCGAAAGCGTGCTTGCCGAGGCCGGACTTGCCCGCGAGGATCCAGCCGTGGTGCATGCGGCTGCCTTGCATGGCATCGCGCCATTCGCGCCATGCCTCGGTATGATTCGGCCAATCTATCATGCTGAATCTGCCAAGAGCGGTTCGAGGGCCCGCATGACGCGGTGATGCACCTCCTCGGCGCTGCCGTTCCCGTCGACGACCGTGAAACCTTCCGGATCGGCTGCGAAAAACCGTCGGAAGGACGCGGCGACTTCGCGATGGTAGTCGATGTCTCGACCACCGATAGCATCGGATTCGTCTCCATCGCGCGCTGCCAATCGATGAGCGACCGCGTCTTCGCCCACTTCGATAAGGACAGTGCAATCCGGGCGCAGCCCCCCGCTACCAATCCGGTGGAGCGTCACGATAGTTTCGTCGCCCAATTCTCCTGCGCCACCCTGGTAGGCGCGGCTTGAATCGACAAAGCGGTCACTCACAACCCATTCGCCTCGCTCCAGAGCTGGCTCGATACGCCGTGCGACATGGTCCGACCGTGCGGCCGCGAACAAGAGGGCCTCGGCCTCCGCGCCCCATCCTTCGCCGGGCGGGTCAAGCAAGAGGGAGCGGATCGCCTCAGCACCCGGCGTTCCGCCTGGTTCGCGGGTCAGGTCTACCGTGAGGCCACGTTCCCGCAGTGCGTCGACCAACAGTCGCGCCTGAGTGGATTTGCCGGCCCCCTCCCCGCCCTCGAAGGCGATGAACTTTCCTCTCATCACGAGAACCACCCCGCCACACCATTCCAGATCCGTTCGAAGGCATTCGCTTCGTCGACGGTCTGGCGTGCAACAAGCGGGATGCGCGATGTCGGCATTCCTGCGACCGTCAACTCGAGCTCGGCGATTTCATCGCCCTCGTCGAACGGGGCACGGATCGGACCATCGTATTTCAATCTCATGCTGATGTCGGGATTGCTCCCACGCAGCACGGCCACGTGGATGGGGGCAGCCGGCACCAGATCGACATGGCGGCGTGAGCCATCCTGCACCTTCGCTTCGGCAACGACCTGATCCGCCAAATAGAGCAACTGACGATCGAATGCGGCAAATCCCCATTCAATCAGTTCTCGAGACAGCTTGTCACGGGCGCGAGCACGATCGGCGCCGGCTACAACCAGCACCAACCGGGTACCATTGCGTTCGGCGCTGCCCAGGAACCCGAATCCCGCTTCATTGGTGAAGCCGGTCTTGATCCCGTCGGCCCCGCGCACCTTGCCCGTAATCGGGTCATGGTTTGGTTGGGCGATGCCTTTGTGCTCGAGCCCGATCTGGCCGAAGTACCGCGCATATTTTTCCGGGTGACGGGTGATGATGGCGCGAGCCAGGCGCTCGAGGTCGCGGGCGCTGGTGAAAGTACGCCCTTCGTCCATCCACCCGTTGGGTGTGTTGAAATGGCTGTCGTTCATGCCAAGCCTTCGCGCCTCGGCATTCATTCGCTCGGTCCAGGCTTCGACCGAGCCTGTCGCGCCCTCGGCTAGCACAATGCTGGCATCATTGGCCGAAACCGAGGTAATCCCGCGCAGGAGCAACCAGACGGGAACGGATTCCCCTGCGTCGAGGAACATGGTGGAACCAACACTGCGCCACTTCTCTGCCGACTCCGGACGGAAGACGAACTGCTGGCGCTCGTTCAGCTCGCCCGCCTCGATCATTTCGAAAGCGACAAATGCGCTCATTACCTTGGTGATCGATGCCGGCATGAAGCGGCGCGTCGCTTCTTTTTCAAGTAGCGTCTGGCCCGAACGCAGGTCGACCAGAAGGACGATGGGAACCTCAATGGAATCAGGTGGTGCAAGCTCGACCACAGTCTGGTCGATCCCGTGTGCCGCGCTGGCAAGCAGGGCCAGCGCCGCAAAGCTACCTGAAGTTCGTATGAAACCGTGCACTACCTGTCCCGCCGCCGGCGGAACCGGGGCCTATCCAGCTTTAATAACTCTCGCGTCGCTATAACCCGCTGCCTTCACCTTGGCGAGCGCGGCATCGGCCTGTCCACGACTTGTGTAAGGGCCGGTGCGAACCCGGAACAGTTTGCCGCTCGAATCGACGAAGCCTTTGAGGGTTTTGGCCGCCTTTTCAGCATTTTCCTTGCTCGAGAAAGCAGCGGCCTGGATGACGAATCCGCCAGCGACCGGTGCGGTGCGCTCAGTGAGCGGCGTGGCCTCGATACGGGCGACGGAAGGTCCCGCGGGTTTCGCTTCTGGCGCCGGTACTTCGGTCACATCCTCGATCGCGATCCGCGGTACCTCGGTTGCCGGTGAGCTTTCCGTCGGCGAAGGTTCCGCAGGCTTCTTGGCGGCCGCCAGCGAAGCAGTCCCGGAAGCCGGCAGCTTGCGCAACAATACCGTGACCAGGGACATCGGCATATCGAGCCGATCTGAAGCAGGCTCGCCTGCTCGGAGTAGCGCTCGTTCGGCCTCGGGTGGATTGACGCGGCGGATGCGGACAGGTGTGGACTCGGACGCTCCAAGAACGGATTGCGCTTGGGCGGAGAGCCCAACGACATGCGCATTGGTCAAGGGGCCGCGCCGCTCGACACGCATGAGCACGGTTTTGCCGCTTTCGAGCGAGGTGACCTCGACGTAGCTCGGCAGTGGCAAGGTCTTGTGAGAAACCGTTACGCCTTCGCCCACGTCAGCCGTGGCATAACCGACTTCGTCATAATTCCACGTGTCGGCCGGAACATACTCGAGGCCGTCAATCTTGTAGGGCTCGCCCAGGACAACGGGGTAATCGGCTGCCGGCCCATTGGCCGCGACCTGCTCAGCCTCCTGGGTGGTTGGCTTGCCGGCTTCTGCGCGCGGCGCACCCCCAATCATGCTGCAGCTTGCAAGCGTCAGAGCGGCAATTAGGGCAAGGCCCCCACGCAAACTGTCATCTCGCAATCTCATCTGCCAGCAATCCCACACTCATTGCGTAGTAATTCGAGCAGTTATATTCGAGGATAACCCGATAATTTGTGGTTAACAGCCATGCAGGGGCGCCCGGTCCGTCGGGCTGGAACAGTGAAGCCATCACATTATCGCCCAAGGGGCGCTGGGGCTGCACCCCAAGCGCGCGCCACTCCCTTACCGTCTTCCATTGGCTGTGACGCTCATGAACACGCGGACACACGGGCGAATTGATCTTGGTCTTGTAGGCGTCGACTTCGAAACCGGACGGGATGAAGGCGCGCACGCCCCACGGCTGACCTGTCCGCCAACCGGCATCGCGGAAATAGTTGGCAATGGAAGCAAAGGTGTCCGAGCGGTTGTTGAAGATATCCGCCCGCCCATCTCCATCGCCATCCTTGGCAAGACGCATGTAGACGCTTGGCAGGAATTGCGGGTTGCCGAACGCCCCGGCCCAGCTGCCGACCAGCGTTGAACGCGGATAACCCTTGTCAGCTACCTTCAGTAAGTCGACGAATTCACTTGCGAAAAGGTCACGACGACGACCCTCCCAGGCAAGCGTCGCGAGCGAGCGCGCCAAGTCGAAATTGCCCTTCACCTGGCCGTAGGCCGTTTCGTGTCCGAAGATTGCAACGATGATCTCGCCGGAAACGCCATACTCGTTCTCGATCCGCAACAAGGTCGAGCGATGGGTGCGAAAGACGCTTCTGCCACCATCTATGCGGGCATCGTCGACATGGCGCGAGATGTAGGGTGCCAGTGCTGGATATCCATCACGGGTCGGAGTGCCTGGTTGTGCGCGGTCCAGCCGAATGACGGTTTCGTTGGGCGTCAAGTCGCTGGTCATGCGCCTGATCGTCGCCTCGCTTACTCCTTCGGCCCGGGCCCGCGCGACGAGCAGTTGGAGGTACGCATCGAACGATAGCTGCGTATCCTGGGCAATGGCTACCTCAGCTTGACCGAGCGAAAGTGTGGCGGCGAAGGTGAGGAGAATGCGCTTGAATGACATGGCGTCCATTGTGTCAGCGCCAAGCTTAAACGCCAATGACTAAAGGGAATAATTCGACGAAAAGCATGACATTTGGCGCGAATTGACGGCCGCTAGAGCGCGAATACCTTGAGAGCCTCGTAATCCGCACGGCATGCCTCGGCGATAGCGCGATATTCGCCTGTCAGTTCGGGCATTGATTCAGGTGGAGCGCCAAATCCGTTCGACTTGTTGACCTTGTCGTACCAATGGACGCCCCAGATACCGTCCTCGGGATGAGGCCCGGCCTCCCATGACTGCATCGCCTCGTCCCAGGGAATGCCGAGCGAATGGCACAGGCGCGTCAGAACGCCAGCCGCATCAGTGAGAATGTCATCCGAATCGACTACGGGTGGCGCCCTTCCAGTCCGTTGTCGCTCGAACTCGAAGTACTGTCTCAACCTCGCAAAGCCCAAGGCCTCGGGATCTGCCAGTTCGTTCTTCTTGCGGTAGCTCGCCACCACGCGTTCGGGCGAGCGGATCAGGAATGCGTGCCGGTGTTCGGGCATGTCGGCGAGGCTGATCGGTCCGACCATATGGTGCGGCATATGTTTTTGATACCAGACGGTCTTTCCCGACGGGATCGCGCCAGATTGTGTAGCGAGGACACTCCGCCAGTCACAATCCATGTCCGCGATGATCTCTTCGGCCATCGGGTGCGGCTCCCCGCTATCCTTGAGAAAGGCGCCGTAGAAAGGCTCGTCCGAGACCGCGCAATCGGCGCGCGCGCCAAAACTGCGCATCATCGCCGTCGAAATGTTGCGAGGGCCCGACCACATCGCGATGCGGATCGGTTCTCCCATCAAGCGACATCCCGCTCGATCAGTTCGCGGTAGATGCCCTGCAGCCGTTTCACCATTGGGCCCCTTCCCACGGTCAACCTGCGGCCGTCGACCTCGGTAACCGGCACGACCCCGGCAAAGGTTCCGGTTACAAAGGCTTCGTCGGCGCCGTAGACATCGGTGAGCGAGAAGTTCTTTTCGAATACCGGAATACCAGCGTCCCGACAGATCCGAATGACGTTGGCGCGCGTGATCCCGCCGAGGCAGTAATCCCCGCTCGAAGTCCACACTTCACCCTTGCGGACGATAAAGAAGTGGGTCGAATTGCAGGTCGCGACGAAACCGTGCGGATCGAGCATCAGTGCCTCGTCCGCGCCGGCCTGCGCCGCCTGAATGCAGGCAGTAATGCAATTGAGCTTGGAGTGTGAATTGAGCTTCTGATCCTGAACGGCAGGATCGCCGCGCCGCACATGCACGGTGAAGAGCCGGATACCGCTTTCCACCGTCGACGGCAGCGGCTCCTTGAACTCCGCAATGATTACGATGGTCGCAGGAGAGATGACCACGCGCGGATCCTGATAGGGTGTCGAACGAATTCCCCGCGTCACCATCAAGCGGATGTGAACGCCCTCCTCCTCGCGCATCCCGTTGCCGTCGATGGTGGCGTAGAGGCGTTGGGTGAGTTCCTCACGGCTCAGGCCCACATCCATCGCGATCGCCTTGGCACCCTCGTATAGCCGGTTCAAGTGAGCATCGAGAAACGCGATCTTGCCCTGGTGGACACGCAGCCCCTCCCAGACCCCGTCACCCAACATGAATCCGCTGTCGAATACGGAGACGGTCGCCTCGGCCCGCGGGACCAGCTCGCCATTAACATTGATGAGGATGGATTGATTGCGCGGATCAGGCGCAAAATCGTGGGTGCCGTGAGCCATGCGCGTGTTCTATCGGCGCAAATGCTGGTGACAACCGCAATCTGCCACGCTAGCGAGCGCGTCAACGGACAGGTGGCAGAGTGGTTGAATGCAGCGGTCTTGAAAACCGCCGTGGGTGCAAGCTCACCGTGGGTTCGAATCCCACCCTGTCCGCCAGTTTTCCTTCGGCTTGAAAGCTCCCATCCTTGTAAAATCGTGTGAAGGCACGGCGGGCTGCGCTTTGGCATCTGCGCTCAATTCGGTAAAAGACCACCGATAAGGACTGGAAGCGCATGAAACTACCGACGAAACTGCTCCTTGTGGCCTCGACCGCCCTCCTTGCTGCGACGGCGTCCGCGCGCGACGATGGAACGGTCGATTACCGGGTGGCAAAGGGCGACACGCTCTACCAGCTAGCTCAGGATTACTTTTCAGATCGGTCCGGTTTCGTGCGCGTCCAGCGGATCAACCGAATCCGCAATCCCAGGGAACTCCAGCCGAACCGTCTCATCAAGATCCCTCGGGATCTGCTGAGATATGAACCGGTCGATGTCCGCGTAATCGCATTTAATGGCCCGGTTACGATCGCAGGAGCCGGCGAAGAGGGGCTTCCGACCCTCGGCATGGTCCTGCGTGAAGGCGCTGTGGTTTCGACCGGAATGAAGGGTTTTGTCTCGCTTGCAGGCCACGAAAATTCCCGAATATCGCTGCCCTCCAACTCACGGGTCCGGATCGACGGTGCGCGAAGATACCTGATCGACAATTCGGTCGACTTCGATTTGAAGGTCCTCGAAGGTCGCGGGGAGGTGGTAGCCCCGAAGCTCAAGAGCAATGAGCGCTATCGGGTCGGAACCCCGGTCGCCGCGACTGCTGTGCGCGGAACCCAGTTCAGGGTATCGTTCGATCCAACAGCCGAAATCGCCGCGACCGAAGTTACCGAAGGCACAGTGACCGTCGCAAACGACGTCACCGACATCGCCGCCGAGGCGGGTTTCGGTGTTTCTGCAAGGGCCGGAGCAATGGGTGAGCTCGAAGCGCTGCTCCCCTCCCCCGAGCTTATCAATGCCGGAAGAGTTCAGACTGCGGACACTGTCGCGTTCGCAATCGTGCCGCTGGATGGCGCCAAGGCCTATCGCACGCAGCTCGCTCGCGATGCTGGCTTTATCGAAGTCGTTTCCGAAACCATTGAGCCGGACACCCAGCCAAATTTCGACGAATTGGACGATGGTCGCTACTTCGTGCGGAGCCGGGGGATCGCGCAGAGTGGACTTGAGGGTTTCTCGGAGGCCTATTCCTTCCGCCGCAAGCGTGTGGGCGTCCAGGCGTCTGTCGCGAACGATCCAAATGCGGACGCGTTCAAGTTTGCGTGGTTGCCGGAAGGCAGCGGCAAGTCATTCCACGCGTTCCAGCTCTGGCGCGAGGGTCAGGAAGGCAGTCTGCTGTTCGACGAGGTAGGCCTTGAGCAATTCGACCTCCTTATCAGCGAGCTAGACCCGGGAAGCTATCAGTGGCGGGTCGGCGCATTCCAGATCGACGAAGGCGACGTGATAAAGGTATGGGGGGAAGCACAAACCCTCAACATCACCGAATAGACGGCAGGATCGTCGCCATCTCCAGATGAACAACAAGCGCCTTTCGATCGAGTGGAGCCTCTTGCTCCTGGCAGCGCTTGCCTTCGTCATGCTGGGGCTTGAAAGAGGGTTCGGGGAACGCCTGGACCAGCGTGCGCTGGATTTCGGCATGGAGGCGATCGCCGGGAGCGCTCCAGACGACATCGTTCTTGTGACCATCGACGACCGCAGTCTCGCGGATATCGGAACATGGCCATGGGATCGGGAGATCTTCGCACAGCTCGTCGATGCAGTCGCCACAGCAGAACCCGAAATTGTGGTGTTCGATATTCTGCTGATCGAACCAAGTACGGCTGAGAGCGACAAGGCACTAGAACAAGCCTTGGCCGAAGCCGGCAAGGTTACCCTGCCCCACACCTTTGCCCCCAAGCCCGGCGCGATCGATGAAGTAGTTCCCGTCATGCCGTTGGCGGCGTTTTCCGCAGTCGCCGCCGGGATCGGACATGTCGCGGTGTTTCCCGACAGCGACGGTATCGTGCGGCGTTTCTCAAGCCACTATCGTGCCGACGGCGAGGACTATCCGCACCTTGCCCTGGTCACCGAGCGACTACGCGGTGAAGTTGGCCCCCGCGGCATCTTCACTCATCGGGATGTCCCGATCTTTCCTGTCGAGCCATCGGGCAGTTTTCGCACGATTTCCGCCTCCGATATGCTGAACGGAACCGTTCCGCCCGAATTCCTGCGCGGACAACGCGTGTTGATCGGCGCAACCGCCCAAGGGCTAGGCGATCGATATTCGGTACCGGACTACGCAGGTCGCATCATGAGCGGGGTCGAAATCCAGGCGAACATGATGGCAGCGATCAGCGAAGGTCGCATCGTCAAGCCGGTCCCGCTGGCGCTGAACACGCTTATTCTTGCGTTGTCTGTTATTGCGTTGATGCTGGTCTTCTGGAAGGCAACGCCGCGAACCTCCTTGCTATTTGCATTTGGGCTGCTGGCGGTCTTGCTGCTCGTTGCCATACTTTCGGTTTGGCTCGGACAAATGTGGTTGCGGATCGCTCCTGCCCTTGCGGCAATAGTGATCGCCTATCCCCTTTGGGGATGGCGGAGACTGGCCATGGTGAGCCGGTTCCTCGAGGCTGAGGCTCGCACGCTGGAACAAAGTGCTCCCGGCAAGACTAGCGTAGAGGGCTACGGCTTTGATGCCGTCGCGCGGCAAGTTTCGCAGGTCAAGCGGCTGACCGACGAGGTCAAGCAGAGCTTGTCTTTTATCCGCGGTGTCATCGACGCGGCCCCTGATCCGATGCTGGTGTTTGATAAGCAGCGCCAGGTTGCGCTGATGAACGACAAGGCAATGGAATTGTTCGCGCATTGGTCGATTGAAGATCAACCGCATTTTGCTGAGCTGGTCGCAGGGGTCCGTGCCCGGTACGATCCAGAATCGCAGGAGATGATCCTCCAGGACGGTCGAGCATTTCTGGTGGCCAATGCTCCGCTGGATGCAGACATAGGAAGCGAGGTCATGATCCTGCGGGAAGTCACCGAACTGCGCAATGCCGAGAGGCAACGCCAGGAGATGCTCGAGTTTCTTTCCCACGACATGCGCTCGCCACAGGTGGCGATCATCGGACTGACCGGCAAGTCGAGCGAGGAATTGGTGAAGGAAGAGCGTCTCGCCCGGATCGAAGGCCAGGCGCGACGCACGCTCTCGCTGGCCGAGAACTTCGTCCAGATCGCGCGGTTGGGGTACGATGGGATAACGCGTGAAGACTGTGATATCGGCGCGCTGCTCTATGAAGCTGCCGACCGGGCGTTCCCGGCGGCGAAACGCAAGGGCGTATCGATCGAGACCCGAATACCCGATGACCCGGAATTCTGCCTCGTCGATCCCTATGCGATCTCACGCGTCGTCGACAATCTTCTCGACAATGCGATCAAGCACACGCCAAGCGGACGCCGGATCACTCTCGCGCTCGATCCCATAGATGACGAGAGCATTACGATTGTCGTCAGCGACCAGGGCGAAGGCTTTCCGGAAGATCGCCTAGAGCAACCGTTCGAACGTTTTGGAGCGCAGTCTGGTGATGCCGGACTGAGTGTTGGCCTTGGTCTCGCTTACGTGAAGCGCGCAGTCGACGAACACGGCGGCACGATCAGCCTGAAATCGAGCCGCGAAGAGGGCTCCGAGATTGCTATCCGTCTGCTCCGCGGTTGACACTGGATTGCCTATTCGGAAGTTTCGGTCGCAACCTCGCCCAGAGCATCGCCAACAAGTCGTTCGGCAAGCACTGCGACCGGGACAGGCTTGCCCCGACATTGGTCCGACTGGACCGACCCGCGGTAATTGAGCGCACCACTCGATCGATCGAAAACCGCCAGTGTTGCACGAAGTCGCTCGCCGTCGCAGCTCTCGAACCACTTGCCCTCGCGGCCGTCAGACTTGATCGGCCCGGTCGATTCCTGGGTCTGGGATTGAGCACCGGGAATAATTGCGGTCTCCGCGCTTCTCAGGGAAATCGCCAGATCGGCAACCGCCTTCGAACCCTCGGCAATTCCGATCCCCCGTCGACCGAATGCATCGACAACAGCTTCGCGGAATTGCGAACGTAACGCACCGTCGTCTTCCGATGCGACGAGCTCGATCGTCTCCAGGTTTTGCGGGACTCCGGCGCGGTCGAGCGCGAGCGGATCATTTATCGCGCAACTCGCGAGGCTTGCAGCCATGGCGCCAGCGAGGCCGAGAATTCCTGGGCGACCCATGCCTCGCAATCTTCTACCTCTCAGCATTGTCCGTCTTACGCAGCTTCAGCCTCTTCGTTGAAGCTGTCCATCCGGTAGCCGAAACCGAAGACCGTACGGATGACAAAGCCATTGTGCGGCTTCAATTCCAGCTTCGAGCGCAACCGCGACACATGCATGTCGATCGTGCGCGTCTCCAGATTGGCGTTACCCCCCCAGACGCGTGAGAACAAGTATCCGCGCGAAAGCGGACGATCGATATTCTGGAAGAACAGGAGAGCAAGCTGATATTCCTTGGCGGTCAACGCGATGGCCTGACCGTCCTTGGAAACGACGCTCTCTTTCTGATCGAACTCATAGGCGCCAAAAGTGAGGTGGCGCTCTTTCATGTCGGTCTTCGTCTTGCGGCCGGCTGCTTCGATCCGAGCGCGGATAACGTCTTCCGACTCGGGCTTGACGATGTAGTCGCTGGCTCCGGCCTCAAGTCCGCGCACGACCTCGCCCTTCTCGCGCCGACTGGTCAGCAGGATGAATGGCGGTCGCACAGAGAGGGTCTCGTCCGCCCAGGTCACGATCTCCAGCCCGGTGTACCCCGGCATGTTCCAGTCGAGCAGGACGACGTCGTAGGTTTCGCGCTTCAGCGCGTTCTGCAAATCGATCCCGTTCCGGAAGCAATCGACCGTGTGTCCGGCAGCTTTGACTACTGTCGACACCTGGTCGAGAATTTCCTGCTCGTCGTCAGCAATGGCCACCCGCATTCGAAAATCTCCCACAGCGATGCTATGTTCTTTTCCGACGGATTTTACATTCGTTGCGCCCGCGTTGCACGCACTTCGCTTGAAAGTTTACAAGTCTTTACGCCCTGTAGGTCCAAAGTCCCCATCAGTTTCCGCGACTTACGATCTCATCCATCTGGTCGCGCAGCTTCGGATCCCATTCCGCCCGAAGCTCCTTGATCTTGGCGATCAACGGCTCGTTTTCCCATGCGGGCAAGTCCACGCGGTAGAGGTCGGCCACGATAGGCATTGCGCGGCGGTCCATCTCCTCGAATGCGTCGACCATCGCCGTCGCAGACTGCCGATCGTGACCGAGAGCTTCGAGGGCCGAGCGTCCGATCCGAAGCGATCCGTCGTAGGTTTCGCGGATGATGTCGCGGCAGCCGATCGCCCACAATTTGTAAACATGGTCGCGGTCGATCGCGCGGGCGATGATGTGGACGTCCGGATAGGTCTTGGTCACGTAGCCCACCAGCTTGTCGATCTGCTCCTTCTCGTCGAGCGCGACGATCAGCAGTTTTGCCTCGGCTATCCCGGCGCTCTGCAGCAAGTCGGGTCTAGTCGCATCGCCGAAATAGCTGCGCATGCCGAACTTCTTGAGGTTCTCGATGTGCTTCGAGTCGTAGTCGATGACGGTGGTCTTGTAGCCTGCTGCATCGAGAATCCGGTCGACGATACCGCCAACCCTACCGCGACCGGCGAGAATGATGTCGTTCGATTCCTCGATCTGGTCGGGCTCACGCTCGGCGCCGCCGCAATAGGCCTTCGCGATAACCTTGTCGTAGAGGATGAAAAGCAGCGGCGTCACCAGCATGGTCAGCGCGACGATCAACAGCAGCAAGTCTGCCAGCGCGTTGTCGAACACGGCATTGGCGAGCGCAAAGCCGATCAGGACAAAGGCAAATTCGCCGGCCTGGGGAAGGCTCAGGGCGAAGAGCCACAGCGACTGGCGGCGCAAACCGTATAGCCAGCCAATCGCCAGGAGGATCGCCAGCTTGGTGACGATGATCAGCGCGGCCCAGAAGATGACCTCACCGAGCAAATCCTGCGCCAGCCCGAAGTCTATCCCGGCCCCGACGGTGATAAAGAACAGGCCGAGTAGCAGCCCCTTGAACGGGTTGATGTCGCTCTCGAGCTCGTGCCGATATTCGCTCGTCGCCAGAACCACGCCGGCAAGGAAGGTGCCCAATGCGGGCGACAATCCAACGAGGGTCATCAAGAGCGCGATACCGATCACGAACACCAGCGCCGCCGCAGTAAACAGCTCACGCAAATTGCTGCCCGCGATGTAGCGGAACAGCGGCCGCGACAGATATATCCCGGCAAGCAGAACGGCCCCCACCGCCGCGATCCTGGCGAGTGCCGCGCCCCACCCGCTCATCTCCTCGGTCAGATCGAGCGCGCCGCCATGGGCACCTTCTCCCGCATGGACCGCTCCGGCAAGTTCAGGCAGCGCGAGAAAAGGGAGGATTGCAAGAATTGGGATGACCGCGACATCCTGCATCAGCAGGACCGAGAAACTCGCCTCCCCGCCCTCGCTCTTGAGCAGGCCCTTCTCGGTCAGCGACTGGACGATAATTGCCGTCGATGAGAGCGCCAGGACGAGACCGATCGCGAGCGAGGTCTGCCACGGATTGTCATAGGCGAGCGCAATGGCCATCAGCGCAAGAGTGGTCAGCACCACCTGCCCCCCGCCTAGACCCAGCAGCTTGCCGCGCATTTCCCACAGGCGCTTCGGTTCGAGTTCGAGGCCGACGATAAACAGCATCATCACCACGCCGAACTCGGCGAAAACCTGCAGCGCCTCGACATCGACGCCCAGACCATCGAGCAGCGGGCTGATCGCCATCCCGGCGAGGAGGTAACCCAGCACCGACCCGAGGCCGAAGCGCGTCGCCAGCGGAACCGCCACCACACCGGCGACGAGGATTACGAAGGCGAGGACCAGGAAACCCGTCATACGCCCTCCTCAACCGCTCGCGTCAGATATGCAAGGCCTTGCCGTATGCCCCAAGGACGCTCTCATGCATCATCTCGCTGAGCGTCGGATGCGGGAAGACGGTCTGCATCAGCTCTGCCTCGGTCGTCTCGAGCTGCTTGCCCACGACATAGCCCTGGATCAGCTCGGTCACTTCGGCGCCGATCATGTGCGCGCCAAGCAACTCTCCGGTCTTGGCGTCGAATACTGTCTTGATGAAGCCCTCGGCCTCGCCCAGCGCAATAGCCTTGCCATTGCCGATGAAGGGGAAGTTGCCGACCTTGACCGTGTAGCCAGCCTCCTTGGCCTTTGCCTCGGTCATGCCGACCGAGGCAACCTGCGGATGGCAATAGGTGCAGCCCGGGATGTTGTTGCGGTCGAGCGGGTGCGGATGCACATCCTTGTTGCCCAATTCCTTGGCGATGGCCTCGGCGGCGGTCACACCCTCGTGGCTCGCCTTATGAGCAAGCCACGGGCCCGGCGTGCAATCGCCGATCGCCCACAGGCCTTTCGACTTGGTGCGGCCATAGGGATCGATCTGGATGAAGCCGCGGTCCATCTCGACCAACTTGTCGAGCCCGATGTTCTCGGTGTTCGGGACGATGCCGATGGCGACAATGCAGTGGGTGAATTCCTGTTCGCTTACCTTGCCGTCCTTGGCCTTAATCTTGGCCTTCACGCCATTGTCGCCGGCCTTGATGTCCTCGACACCGGCGCCGGTCATAATCGTCATGCCCTGCTTGGTCAGCGACTTTTCGAGGAAGGTCGATACGTCGGCATCCTCGACAGGAACGATGCGGTCGAGCATTTCGACCACGGTCACTTCGGCGCCCATGTCGTTGTAGAAGCTGGCGAACTCGATCCCGATTGCCCCGCTACCGATCACCAGCAGCTTCTTGGGCATTTCAGGCGGCGTCATCGCGGTACGATAAGTCCACACGCGCTTGCCATCGGCGGGCGCGAACGGCAGGTCCCGCGCGCGGGCGCCCGTGGCGACGATCACGTGCTTGGCGGTGAGCTTCTCCTCACCCTTCTCACCCTTCACGGTCATGGTGGTGGGACCGGTCATGGTCCCCTCGCCCATGTGGACCGTGATCTTGTTCTTCTTCATCAGGTGCGTGACGCCTTGGTTGAGCTGCTTCGCCACCCCGCGGCTGCGCTTCACCACCGCCTCGAGGTCGGCCTCGATGCTGCCTGCAACCTTGAGGCCGTAGGATGCTGCATGGTCCATGTAATGCTTGATCTCGGCCGAGCGCAGCAGTGCCTTGGTCGGGATACAGCCCCAGTTGAGGCAGATGCCGCCGAGATTTTCGCGCTCTACGATGGCGGTCTTCAGGCCCAGCTGCGCGCAGCGGATTGCCGCCACATAGCCGCCGGGTCCGGAGCCGAGAACGATGACGTCGTATTGATCAGACATTCAGTTTGAGCCTTTCAATCCTGAACGGATGGAACACTTGGAACACGGTCCAATTCGCTAAGAGTGGCCGGGCGAGGCTTAGTCTCGCGAGTGGTCGCAACGGAGTGTTTCGATGAGAAGATCATGTCGCAGATATCGCATAGCTGGGAGTTTGTAGGACATTGCTCATTGCCCCTCTCCCTTTGCGGGAGAGGAGTTGCTCGCCGAGTAAAGTATCTGGTGCGAGCGGTCAGACATGCTGATTTTCGCTGTCACCGACATGAAGACAGAACCAAACTAACGCGGAGACCAGACCAGCGACCGCTCCCATCAAGGCCCACGCCCAAAGTCCAGCCAGTATTATTTCAGCGTGCCCCTGCCAAAAGGCAACGCTCAAGAGGACCCCACCGACGGCTCCGACCAGAGTGCCAACAATCGCAACTGTCTTCTGGTTGCCCGCCCACCCTTGCCGCTTCAAAATCCAGAGAGTTGGTAAACCGAAGAATACGCCGCCCAGTAGTCCGAGAACGAAGCTAATCGCTCCGACGGCAAGAAACGCTTCGAACGAGAAGTGCTCACCGGTAACAATGGAAGCCATTGCATAGAAAAAAGGTATCGCGAAGCCGACTGCCAAGGCCGTCACGAAAAACCGCCCCGTCTCTACAAGCAGTCTCAAACCACCAGCCCCATCGGGTTCTCCACCAGCTGCTGGAAGGCCTGCATCAGCTGCGCGCCGTCCGCACCATCGATAGCGCGGTGATCGAAGCTGCCGGTTGCACTCATAACGGTCGCGACCTGGAGCGCGCCATCGACCACATGCGGGCGTTGTTCGCCGGCGCCAACCGCAAGGATCATCGCCTGCGGGGGGTTGATCACCGCATCGAACTGCTTGGTGCCGAACATGCCGAGGTTGGAGAGTGAGGCAGTGCCGCCCTGATACTCATGCGGCTGCAGCTTGCCATCACGCGCCTTGCCAGCGAGCTCCTTCATCTCGGTCGAGATCTGCGCGAGACCCTTGCGCCCCGCATCGCGAATGATCGGAGTGATCAGGCCGGAAGGCGCAGCGACTGCCACGGAGATATCCTCGCGCGTGTACTGGTAGAGTTCGTCGCCCTGGAAGCTGACGTTGCAGGCCGGGACTCGCTGCAGTGCCCGTGCCAGTGCCTTGATCAGTAGGTCGTTGACCGACAGCTTTACGCCATCGGGCTCGAGCGAGGCATTGAGCTGACTGCGCAGCTTGAGCAGCGCGTCGAGGCGTACGTCCACGGTGAGGTAAATGTGCGGGATGGTCTGCTTCGCCTCGGTCAGGCGGCGTGCAATGACCTTGCGGACATTGTTGAGCTTCTGTGCCTCGTAGGGCGCATCGAGATCGCCGCCGAGCTGGGCAACGGGCTGCGGTGCGGAGGGAGCCGGTGCTGCGGCCTCCTTCGCGGGTGCCGCGCCGGGTTTGACATCTTCCACGTCGGCCTTGACGATGCGGCCGCCCGGGCCACTGCCCTTGATGGTCGAAAGATCGAGCCCCTTCTGTTCGGCAATACGCTTGGCCAGTGGCGAAGCGATGATGCGTTCGCCCGAAGGTGCAGGTGCGGGCGCAGGTGCGGGGGACGGGCTGGGAGCAGGCGCGGGCGATCCGCCTGCCGCGCCTTCGACGTCGCCCTTGGTAATCTTGCCGTCAGGTCCGGTGCCGGTGATCGATGCGAGGTCGACACCCGCTTCCTCGGCCAGCTTCTTCGCACTTGGCGTTGCTGCCGGACCATCGCTGGCAGCGGGAGCCGGTGACGGTGACGGTGCAGGAGCGCTTGCCGCCGCATCAACGTCTTCACCCTCTTCGGCGAGCAGGGCGATGACCGTGCCCACCTTGACGTTCTCGGTGCCTTCATCGACCGCGATGCTGGCGATGGTCCCTTCGTCGACCGCCTCGAACTCCATCGTCGCCTTGTCGGTCTCGATCTCGGCCATGATGTCGCCGGCACTGACGCTGTCGCCGACCTTCACCAGCCACCGGGCGAGCGTGCCCTCCTCCATCGTGGGTGAAAGCGCGGGCATCTTGATTTCGATTGGCATCGGGTGACGGAATCCCTCAATGTGACGTTACGGAAAGGTCTCTGGCGAATTCGTGCCGCGCGGGCAAGGTTCTTGCGAAGAATACGATTTCAGCGGATACGGTGCGCAGAACAGATGGGGGTCCGATGCGCACATTCCTGGTGGTAATGGATAATACGCGTGAAGCGCGTTCGGCGATGCGCTTCGCCGCGCGGCGTGCCGCGGCCGTCGATGGCGCGGTCCATATCCTGGCGCTGGTCCCGCAGCAAAACGTCAGCGCCTTTGGCGGGGTGCAGGCGACGATCGAGCAGGAAGCGCGCGATCGGGCCGAGATGCTGGCGCATGGAGCCGCCGGAAATCTGCTCAGCGAGAGCGGGATCATGCCGGCGATTTCGGTGCGCGTCGGCAACGGGCTCAAGCTGGTCGATGAGTTCCTTGCCGAGCATCAGGAGGTTGCGGCGCTGGTGCTGGGCGCGGCGGAAGGCGGCAATCCCGGGCCGCTGGTGACGCACTTTTCGGCACAGGCGGGCAACCTGCCCTGCCCGCTCTACATCGTGCCCGAGAATTACGACGAGGCAGCGAAGGGCAGCTAGCGCGCCCTGTTCACTTGCGCTTGCCGCGCCCCTGATGCCGGATGTTCTTGGGGCGGCCGCGCTTGCCCTGGACATGCTTTTGCCGAGGTGCGCCTGGGTTCTTCACCGGTCCCCTGCGCGGCGGCGGACGGTTTCCGCGTCGCTCGATCGGGTCGCCGTCACTGTCGGGAACCTCGAATTTGAGAGCACCGGTGAGCGCGTTTGCCTCGGCCAGTTTGAGCTGGAGCCGGTCGCCTGAGGCATAACGCGTGCCACTATCCTCACCGATCAGCGCCTGCGCGGCCTCGTCATAGCGGAAGTGCTCGCGGCCCAGCGTCGAGACCGGCACGAGTCCGTCCCCGCCCAAACCGACGATCGTGGCGAAGAATCCGAAGCCCTGAACACCGGTAATGCGCGTGTCGAAGGTCTCGCCGACCCGGCCTGAGAGCCACGCGGCGACATAGCGGTCGATCGTGTCGCGTTCGGCCTCCATCGCACGGCGTTCGGCCTGGCTGATCGCGTCCGAAACCTGCTGCAGCGATTCGCGATCCCGATCCGACAGGCCGGTGGTCTCCGGCAAGTTACCCTTCGGCTTGGGCTGCTCGAGCTTGTAGGCATCGACCAGCGCGCGGTGCACCAGCAGGTCGGCGTAGCGGCGGATCGGCGATGTGAAATGGGCATAGCTGCCGAGTGAGAGGCCGAAGTGCCCCGCATTGGTCGGGCCATAATAGGCCTGCGTCTGGCTGCGGAGCACCGCCTCCATCACTTGCGCCTTTTCCGCTTCGTCGCTGACGTCCTTGAGCATGCGATTGAAGAGGCTGGGCGTCACCACCTGTCCCAGCGCCAGCTTGCGCCCCAGGGTGGCGAGATATTCGCGTAGCGCGATCAGCTTCTCGCGGCTCGGTGGTTCGTGGACGCGATAGACTACTGGGGCAGTCTTGGACTCGAGCGCCTTGGCCGCGGCAACATTGGCCGCGATCATGAAATCCTCGACCACGCGGTGGGCGTCGAAGCGCTCGCGCACGAGTATCTCCGCGATCCTGCCCTTGTCGTCGAGGATGACCCTACGTTCGGGCAGTTCGAGTTCGAGCGGGTCGCGCGCATGACGCGCTTTGGCGAGCAGTTTCCAGGCATCCCACAGATGCATCAGCGCCTGATCGCGATCGCGCTCCTCACCGAAGGAATGCTTGGGCGTGCCGACAGCTTGTTCGGCACCCACCCGGGCATGGGAGAAGTTGTCGTGGGCGCGGGCCTGCGCGTCCTCATAGGGGATGTTGTGCGCGATCCGGACGATGGCGCGGGTGAACCTGACGGCCGAAACCTTGCCTTCGCGCGAAATATTGAAGTGGCATACCATGGCCGCGCGGTCTTCGTCCTGCCGCAACGAGCAGACGTCGGCCGACAGGACCTCGGGCAGCATCGGCACCACCCGATCGGGGAAATAGACCGAATTGCCGCGCTTCCTAGCCTCGCGGTCGAGCGCGCCACCTGGACGCACGTAGAAGCTGACGTCGGCAATGGCGACGACGGCGTCATAGCCGCCCTCCTTGTCGGGTGCAGCCCAGATCGCGTCATCGTGGTCGCGCGCGTCGGCGGGGTCGATTGCGATGATCGGCAGGCTGCGCAAGTCCTCGCGCTTGCCTTCGCTCAGCGGCAATTCCGCAGCGCGTTTCGCTTCGGCCAATGTCTCTTCGGGGAAGACGTGTGGGATGCCATGCTTGGCGATGGCGATCAGGCTGAAGCTCCTGGGCGCAAGCGGATCGCCCACCACTTCAGTCACCCTGACACCCGCGCGTTCAGAGCGACCCGTGCGCTCCGCAATGACCAGTTGACCTTCCTCGGCCTCACCCAAATCCGAGATCGGCGAGGAATTGCGGATCCGCTTGTCGACCGGTGCGAGCCAGGCCTTGCCGCTGCCATCGAGCTCGACCACGCCCATCAGACCTTCGGTGCGGGCCGGTAGCTTCTTCATCGGATGGGCAATCCACCCGCGCTCGGTTTCTTCGGTGCGGGAAAGCACCCGATCGCCGCGCCGGAGTGCAGGCATGGCCTTGCCGCCCCTGCCCTTGCGCTCCTGCATGATCAGGCGCGGCGGCTTGTCGGGAGCGTCGGGCGACCAGTTTTCCGGCACCGCAATCGCCTCGCCATCGTCGATCTCGACAACGCGCAAGACAGTGACCTTGGGCACCCCGCCCATGCGGTGATAGGCGGTCTTCTTCCCGTCGATGAGGCCTTCCTCGGCCATGTCCTTGAGCAGGCGCTTGAGAGCGATCTTCTCCTGCCCCTTGAGGCCGAACGCCTTGGCGATCTCCCGCTTTCCGGCGGGAGTATCCGAAGTCTGCAGAAACTCGAGGAGCTGTTCGCGCGAAGGGAGACCCTGGGGGCGCCGTGGAGGCCGCTTGCCCGCCAAATCAATAGGCCCTGGCGATCAGGATGCGCTCGACCGCTGGCTCGCCGGTGAAGATGCATGCTCCATCCGCCGACTCCGCATCGCGCGGAACATTGCGGATCGTGAGCTTATGCGCCTTGAGCTGTTCGACAACCTTGTCGAGGGCGGCACCGGTCGGTTTGGACCACTGCACCTCCAGCCAGCCCGGGTATTTGCTCGAACCATCATAGAAGGCCGCGACCTCGTCCATTGACGTGACGCCGCGCGTGATGTTGGCATCGCGCCGCCCTGCCGCTTCGTCAAACATGCCCTGCTGGATTTCCTCGAGCAGACCGCCCGCTTTTGACAGGAATTCCGCCCGCTCGGTGAAAGCGAAGTTGGGCTTGCCATTGTCCGTGTTCCACAGCCGGTCGCGGCGCAGCAACGCAACCTTGCCACCTTCCATGTCGCGCGGGCCGACCTCCACGATCAGCGGCGCGCCCTTGCGCACCCAGTCCCAGCGCTTGGCCGCAGCCTTGCCCGGACGGCTGTCGAGCAGCACGCGGATCGGTTCGCCACAGGCGCCCTGAGAGGCCAGCCCGGCGCGCACTTCCTCGCAATAGGCCAGCAAGGCCTCGTCTTCGGGCTGTTCGCGCAACATCGGCAGGATCACGATCTGGTGCGGTGCGATCCTTGGCGGCACGCGCAAGCCGTCATCGTCGCCATGCGTCATGATCACGCCGCCAACCATGCGGGTCGACACACCCCAGCTGGTCGTGTGGCAGTATTGCTCGGTCCCCTCGCGGTCCTGGTACTTGATGCCTGCCGCGTGGGCGAAGTTGGTGCCGAGGTAATGGCTGGTGCCCGCCTGGAGCGCCTTGCCATCCTGCATCATCGCTTCGATCGACCAGGTTTCGACTGCGCCCGGAAAGCGTTCGTTTTCGGGCTTCTCGCCGGTGACGACCGGCAGGGCGAGATCTTCTTCGGCACAGGCGCGGTACATTTCCAGCGCACGGTGCGTTTCCTTCAGCGCATCCTCGCGGTCGGCATGGGCGGTATGCCCCTCCTGCCACAAAAATTCGCTGGTGCGCAGGAACATGCGGGTCCGCATTTCCCAGCGCACGACATTGGCCCATTGGTTGGTCAGCAGCGGCAGGTCGCGCCAGCTTTGGATCCAACGTGCCATGGCATCGCCGATGATCGTTTCCGAGGTCGGCCGCACCACCAGCGGCTCTTCGAGCTTGGCCTCAGGGTCGGGGATCAGGCCGCCCTTGCCATCGGAGATTAGGCGATGGTGCGTCACCACGGCCATTTCCTTGGCGAAGCCTTCGACATGGGCTGCCTCACGCTCGAAATTGGCGAGCGGGATAAAGATCGGGAAATAGCAGTTCTGGACGCCGGCCGCCTTGATCCGATCGTCCATCAGGCGCTGGATACGCTCCCAGATGCCGTAGCCCCACGGCTTGATTACCATGCAGCCGCGCACCCCCGAATCCTCGGCCATATCGGCTGCCGAGATGACTTCCTGGTACCAGGCGGCGAAATCGTCTTCGCGCTTGATGTTGAGGGCGTGGCGAATGTTGGACACGGGTAGTTGTTTCCTGCTGTGCGGAGGGCGAATCTTCGATCGGGGCTGCAAGAGCGCCCGTTCGCCTTATTTGCCGAGTTCGTCCAGCTTCTTTTGCATCGCGGCCATCTGCGCGCGCAGGGCCTCGATCTCGCTCGACGCCTTGTCGGATTTCTCCGCCTTCTTCGTCGCAGCTCCGGGAATGAGGACATCGGCTGCAGCACGCATCATGGCCATGTTGGTTTCATGGATCTTAGCGAGCGGTGTGTTGCTGATCCCCTTCTCGAATGCCTCGCGGATCTTCGCCTGGTTCTCGCGGAAGTTCTGCATGCTGGCTTCGAGATAGGAAGGCATCATCGCCTGCATCGAATTGCCGTACATACCGATCAATTGGCGCAGGAAGCTGACCGGCAGCATCTGCTCGCCATTGGCTTCCTCGTCCATGATGATCTGGGTCAGGATCGAATGGGTGATGTCGTCACCCGTCTTGGCATCGAGTACCTGGAACTCGACATTGTCGCGCACCATTCCAGCGAGATCGTCGAGCGTGATGTAACTCGATGTGCTGGTATTGTAGAGCCGCCGGTTGGCGTACTTCTTGACGATTACGGGTTCATCGGCGGCGGTGGTCTTGGCCATCAATCGGGGCGTCCTGTTGCAGTTGCGTTATTGCACTTAGCACCCGCACAAGCTGCGGTGCAACATCGGCCTAGCGAGCCTTCAGTCGCGAACCCAGTATTGTCAGCAATTCATATTGTCCGAGAGAGGTTTGCTGCGCAGCATCGGGCAGGAAATAGGGCACGTCGACCCAGTCGCCTTCGCGCAGATCGGGAGCCTGCGAAAGATCGACGACGATCATGTCCATCGACACCTTTCCGAGAATCGGCAGCGCAGCATTGCCGTGCAGCAAATGGCCCCCTGCCCAGCTCCGCAGGAAGCCATCGGCGTAGCCCAGCGAGACCACACCGACCGGCATCGCAGAGGAAGCGGTAAAGGTCGCATTGTAACCGACTCGATCTCCCGCAGCGAGCCTGCGGGTCTGAATGATGGCAGCTTGCGGCATGGCGACCTGGCGGATTTCGCCTTCCAGCTCCGCGCGCGGGATGCCGCCGTAGAGCGACAGGCCCGGGCGAGTGAGATCGAAATGATAGTCGCTCCCCAGTGCGATCCCGGCGCTGTTCGCGAAGCTGACGGATTTATGCCGGACAGTCGGAATGATCGCGCGAAATGCTGCAAGCTGCTCGCCATTCATGGCCGAGTCTTCATCGGCACAGGCGAGGTGCGACATCAGCACGTCGATCTCGAGGTGCCCTATCAACGGATCGCCCACCTCGTGCATGCTCAGGCCGAGCCGGTTGATGCCGGTGTCGACCATCAGGTGGCACGGCCCTCCCCCGGCTTCGAGCCAGACCTGCGCCTGATGGAGCGAGTTAATGATCGGGATGACCCCGGTCGCACGGGCGAATGTGGCATCGTCAGGTTTGACTGTGCCGTGGAGCACCGAAATGCTGGCCGCCGGTACGTGGCGCGCGACTGCCTCGACCTCGCTCCAATGGGCGACAAAGAACTGCTTGGCCCCGGCATCGCGCAGCACCGGGACACAGGAATCGACGCCCAGTCCATAGCAATCGGCCTTGACCGCTGCGCCTGCATTTGCGGCACCGGACATGCGATCGAGGGCGCGCCAGTTGTGTGCCAGCGCGTCCTTGTCGATTGCCAGCCGAAGGGTCGGCGAAGGTTTATCCGGCATCGTCGGAAAAATCACGCGGCGGACCATCCGGCAGGCCCCACCAGGCGACGATGATGCCGAATGCCACGACAATCCAGGTGTACCACAGCCCCGAATAGATATTGCCGGTGCTCGCCACGATCACGCCCGCAATCAGCGGCAGGAATCCGCCGAGGTAGCCCGCGCCAATATGGTAGGGGATCGACATCGAGCTGTAGCGGATCTTGGGTGGGAACATCTCGCTCAGCAAAGCCGCAACCGAACCATAGGTGAGTGCCGACAACATCCCCAATCCGAGCAGGATGCCGACGATCCCCAGCAGGCTGGCCATGCCTGGCTGCTGCTTGGAGAAATCGAATCCATATTCGCTGAGCGCTGCGCGCAGGCCCTCACGCCGTGCGGCGCCATCTTCGAACCATGCCGGTTCGAGCCCGATTTCTTCGCTGCCGACCGTTACTCGCAGTTCGTCGCCATCGGCCACGTCGTAGGATACGCCCGACGCGGTCAACACCTCGAGCACCTTGCCGCATTGGGTCTGCTCGCGGTCGAAAAGTTCTGCGAAGGGATCGGTCGTACACTGCGGCCCTTCGATCCTGACGGGCGTCACTTCCGCCGCATCGGCAAGACCTGGATTGGCGAGGCTCCCCAGCCCCCAGAATGCCGGGAACAGGAGGAACAGCGTCAAAACGGCGCCGATCATGATCGGCTTCTTGCGCCCAACGCGGTCGGACCACTTGCCGATGATGAGGTAGAAACTCATCGCGATGAGGCCGGAGACGAACAGGATGATCTCGACGGTCAAATCGTCGACGTGCATCGGCCCGCGCAGGAAGCTCATTCCGGAAAAGAACGCGGTGTACCAGATGGTCGTGAGGATTCCCGTCACGCCGAACAGGGCGACGAAGATACGCTTCTTGTTACCGGGATAGGTAAAGCTCTCGATGAATGGATTTCCCGAGATCTCGCCCTCTTCCTTCATCGCCTGGAACACTGGGCTTTCGGACAGCATCAGGCGCATCCACAGCGAGATGACCAGCAGGATGATCGAGAGCAGGAATGGGACGCGCCAGCCCCAGTCGGCAAAGTCGTCCGCCGGGATCAGCCAGCGACAGGCGAGCACCACGGCGATCGACAGCACGAAGCCGCCCGCCACGCTCGCCTGGATGAAGCTGGTGTAAAAGCCGCGCTTTTCCGGTGGGGCATGCTCGGCCACGTAGATGGCTGCGCCGCCATATTCGCCGCCAAGGGCGAGGCCCTGGATCACGCGTAGAAGGATCACAATGATCGGCGCGGCTATGCCGATGGAATCGACTGTGGGAATGAAGCCGACCCCCGCGGTGGCAATGCCCATCAGGGTTACGGTGACGAGGAAGGTGTATTTCCGCCCCAGCTTGTCGCCAAGGAAGCCGAACAGGATCGCCCCGATCGGGCGGAAGGCAAAGCCGACGGCGAAGGTCGACCAGACCAGCAGGAGCCCAAGCGTGTCATTGTCTACATCGTAGAAGGCGTCCTTCAGGATGTAGGCTAGCGTGCCGTAGATGAAGAAGTCGTACCACTCGAACACGGTCCCGGCGCTGCTGGCGCCGATAACGAGCCGGATTTCCTTCTCGCTCGGCTCACGCATGGCTGGTTTTGCGACATCGGTCATCGCCCGGCGTACCTCCCCTTGAACTTCCGCAGCTTGCTCTAGCTGCTGGCTGGAGCGTTGGAAAGCGCCTCGACTGCGGCATTCCACGGCAGGAGGATTGCGCCGTGACGGCCCGTCAGACCTCGCGCCGGCGCAAGCGCTGCAAGCCCGGGCCAGTCGGGCAGTTCGCGCTTCCCATCGAGCCAGTCGACCAGGCCGTCGCGCGTTTCCGAGATCTCTTGCGAGGATACGCCCGCAGCTTCGCGCGCCAGCAAAGCGCAGGAAGCCTGGCCGACAGCACAGGCCGAGATCCTCATTCCGATACGCTCGATCCGGCCGCCTGCGTCGGTCGCAAGGCCGATATCGATGGTGCTGCCGCAGGTGCGGGAACGGCCCGAAGCGCGTTGCAGAAGGTCATCCGACAGAGGAAACCTGTAGAGCTCCGTCGCCAGGGCCAACAGTTCGGGGGAGTAGAGCCGGGACAGCCCTGTATCGATCATTCTGCGGCTTCCGCCTCTGCCTCTTCCTTCAATCGTGCGCGGCGCTCTGCGACGATCTGCACGAGATCACGCGAACTTGCGTCGACGAAGGGGTAGGTGCGGGCCGATGTTATCCAGCCCGGGCGTCCCTCGATACCCCAGACCGTGTCATAGCCGAGGACCAGCACGGAGAAGCCCATTACCACGATCAGCGCCCCTTTGAGCAGGCCGAAGCCAAAGCCGAGAATGCGGTCGATCGGGCCGAGGATCGAATTGCGCGAAGCCTGGCCGACATTGTTGGCGATGACCTTCATCGCTGCATAGGGGATCAGCAAGAGCAGCGCGAAAGCGAGGATCGAAGTTGTCGGCTCGGTATCGAGATACTCCTTGAGCCCGTCGGTAAGCGGTGTGTGCAGGTAATAGATCGCAAACGCCGCGAGCACCCAGGCCGCCAGCGACAGGACTTCCTGCACCAATCCGCGCAGGAAACCGCCGACGGCTGCCACGCCGACGATAATCAGCACAATGATATCGAAACCTGTCATCGCGATCCCGTCCTCGACCGCCCGTTACGTGCTCGCCATCACTCGGTCAACGAGGTTCGAAAGCTGGCTTACGCCTTCGAATCTTAACTTAGGCGAACTGTTCTTGGTTTCCGACGGACCGAATCCGAGGGAAAATCCCAGCTTATCGGCCTCTTTCAGGCGCAGGCCGCCGTGCGAAACCGGCCGAACCTCGCCCGCCAGGGACACTTCGCCGAACCAAATGCTTTGTGCAGGCAGGGGCCTGTCGGCGAGAGCCGAAACGAGCGCAGCGGCGACGGCCAGGTCGGCCGCCGGATCGGACAGGCGATAGCCGCCAGCAATATTGAGATAGACTTCGGCGGAGCTAAAGTTGAGCCCGCAGCGCGATTCCAGCACGGCCAGCAGCATGGCGAGGCGACTGCTCTCCCAACCGACCACCGAGCGGCGCGGCGTGGCCCCAGATTGCAGTCGGACGATCAACGCCTGAATCTCGACCAGCACCGGGCGGGTACCTTCCAGTGCCGGGAAGACCGAGCTGCCCGCCATGGGTTGGTCGCGCCCCGAAAGGAACAGCATCGAAGGGTTCGCTACCTCCTCCAGCCCCTCGTGCGCCATCGAGAAGACGCCGATCTCGTCGACCGCGCCGAAGCGATTCTTGAGCGCGCGCAGGATGCGGTACTGGTGACTGCGCTCTCCCTCGAAGCTCATCACCACATCGACCATATGTTCGAGGACGCGGGGGCCGGCGATGCTGCCGTCCTTGGTGACATGGCCGACCAGCACCAACGCGACACCGTTTTCCTTGGCATAACGGATCAGTTCGAACGCGCAGCCGCGCACCTGGCTGACCGTTCCTGGCGCCCCTTCGATCGTGTCCGAATGCATGGTCTGAATCGAATCGACCACCAGCAGGGTCGGCGGGGCCATCTGGCCGAGCGTCGTGAGGATATTGCGAACCGAGGTTTCTGCCGCGAGCCTGACTGGCGCATCGGCGAGCCCAAGGCGCGAAGCGCGCATTCGCACCTGTCCTGAAGCTTCCTCGCCGCTGACATAAACCACATCGCCCCCGTCCCGCGCGATTCTGGCCGCGGTCTGCAGCAGCAAGGTCGATTTCCCGATCCCGGGGTCGCCGCCCATCAATACCGCAGAGCCGGGCACCAATCCGCCGCCCAGCGCGCGATCGAACTCCGCCAGCCCGGTGCTACGGCGCACAGGCAGTTCGGAAGGCTCGTTGAGCGAGACGAAGTCGACCGCCCTGCCCCCGCTCGACAAGTCATGCTTCTGTGAAAAGACCGTGGCGGGAGCATCTTCCGCCAGCGTGTTCCATTCCGCGCAGTCGGGACATTGCCCCTGCCAGCGGTGGCTGACGCTGCCGCATGCCTGGCAGATATAGCGTTTCTTGGGCTTGGCCATGGAGATTCGATAAACAGAACATTGTGAGAACGCAATTGCGTTCACAAGGGCAAGCCTGCACTATCCCCATATGCGGCAAAAGGAACTTCGTCTCGCCCTGGTCTGTTACGGCGGTGTCAGCCTCGCCGTGTACATGCATGGGGTTACGAAGGAGATCTGGCAGCTCGCGCGCGCAAGCCGCGATTTCCATGCGGGCCGAGCGCCCGATTCACCGGTCGAACGAATCTATTGCGATCTGCTCAGGCATATCGAGAACGAACAGGTGCTGCGCCTGCGTGTGCTACCCGACATTCTCACCGGTTCGAGCGCGGGCGGAATCAATGCGATCTTCCTCGCGCAGGCGATCCATTCCGGACACTCGCTCGAGCCGCTAACCGATCTTTGGCTCGAAGGTGCGGATGTCGACAAACTGCTCGATCCCGATGCGCGACCGATGTGGCGCTTTGCCAAGTTCTGGGCGCAGCCGATCGCCTGGTGGCTGTTCACCCGCCCCGGCAATGCGGTGAGTGAAAGCGTTGCGCCCGAAACGCGAGCCGAGGTGCGCCACAAGGTTTCGCGCTTCGTCCGCGGGCGGTGGTTCCAGCCTCCGTTTTCCGGCGACAATTTTTCGGGGCTGTTGTTCAATGCTTTCTCGGCCATGGGGGACGGAAAGATCGAGCCTCCGCTCCTGCCGCCGGGTCATCCGATCGACCTGTTCGTCACCACGACCGATTATCACGGGCACCTCGAGCTCCTGCGCTTGCATTCGCCGGCGGTGGTCCAGGAAAGCGAGCACCGCATGCCAGTGGGATTTCACTCGGTTGCGCCCGGGACGGCCGATATCGACCTGGCCGATCCGCTCGAGCTGACATTTGCCGCGCGGGCAACGGCCAGCTTCCCCGGCGCCTTTCCCCCGCTACAGGTGCGCGAGATCGACCGCCTGGCCCTTCGCCACGATCACCAATGGGACAATCGCGCGCATTTCCTCCAGCGGATCATGCCCGTCCATGTCCGCGATGGCTCGGTGGAGCGCGTCTCGCTGATCGACGGATCGGTGCTGGTGAACAAGCCGTTCGGCGAAGCCATCGATGCGCTCGAAGGGCGGCCTGCCCAGCGCGAGGTGGACCGGCGTTTTGTCTATATCGATCCCCGTCCCGACCGCTTTGGATCGGAACGCGAGGAAGAGGACCGTACCGTCGGTTTCTTCAGCGCGATCTTCGGCTCGATCTCGATCATTCCGCGCGAACAGCCAATCCGCGACAACCTCGAAGCGCTGGAGCAACAGTCGCGCGACGCCGAACGATTGCGGCGTATGGTTTCTGCGCTTCGTCCCGAGGTCGAACGCGCGGTCGAGAAACTGTTCGGCAGAACCCTGTTTCTCGATCGCCCTACCCCCAAGCGGCTGCACGCCTGGCGCGCGAAGGCGCAACAGGCCGCGGCTGATCTGGCGGGGTTCGCCTACCACTCCTACGCGCAATCGAAGTATAACGGCATTATCGAGCACCTCGCGTTGCTCGCGTTCGAAGCGGCGCCCGAGCTTGGGCTGCCCGATCCTGCGGCCATCGAGGACGTCTTGCGGGCGGAACTCGACCGGCGCGGATTGGCGAGCCTGTCCGATCCGAGCGGAGGCGCTAGCGAGGCTGCGATCGGTTTCTTCCGGGCGCACGACATCGGGTTCCGTATCCGGCGCCTGCGGTTGCTGACACGGAGGCTGGCGCGCGATTGGGAAAACGATCCCGAGATTTCGGACCCAGCGCTCGATGTCGCGCGCGAGGCAATCTACGAGATACTCGGGGTCTATTTTCAGCATGAGGGGATCGACGGGCTTGGCCCGGAATTCCCTGCGCTAGCCGCCAACGTCCTTGCCGATCCCGGATCGCTGCTCGACCACCTGTCGAGAACCCGATTGCTGCCGGAGACCGACGAACGCGCCGAACGGATGCTGTCGGAAGCGCTCGACCAGATGCCCAAGAACCTCAAGCGGCGGATGCTGCTGACCTATCTTGGCTTCCCGTTCTATGACATCGCCACCCTGCCGCTGCTGCGCAACGAGGACCTGAGCGAATACGATCCGATCAAGGTCGATCGCATCTCGCCCGACGACGCCCGCTCGATCCGCGAAGGGGGAACGCGGGCCACGCTGCGCGGGATCGAGTTCTACAATTTCGGTGCGTTCTTCAGCCGCGCCTATCGCGAAAACGATTACTTGTGGGGCAGGCTTCACGGAGCCGAACGCATGGTCGACCTCGTCTGCTCCACGCTCGACGAAAAGTTGCCCGAGGAATCGTGCCGTCAGTTCAAGCGCGATCTTTTCCTCGCGATCCTCGACGAGGAAAGCCTGGCCGGCAGGTGCAAGATGCACCTGATCGACCAGCTCAGGCGCGAGGTCGAGGACAAGTTCGCCGAGGCTGCGTCCGACTAGTCGAGGCTGTCCCAGATCGCGGCGATGAACGCATCGGCGCCGATGAAGCCTTCTCCGCGCTGGAAGCTTTCAAGCGGCTTGGCGGCCTGCGCCTCTTCGACTGTCTTGCCCGACTGCTTGAGTGCCCTGATCCGCGTCACGGCCTCGCCGATCGCGTTGCGATAAGCCATCAACTCGGCCTTGTTCGACATCGGGCCGTGACCCGGGATGACCTTGGTCTCGTCATCCATCAGTGACAGCGCTGAATCGACCGAGAACAGCAGCCGTTCGACATTGCCGCCCGAATTGGTGTCGATGTAGGGCCACCCGGCGATCTTGAAATAGAGATCGCCCATATGGACGACGTTCTTCTCGCGCCAGAACACCACGCTGTCGCCATCGGTGTGACCGCCGCCGAGGAACATCACCTCGATCGTGTCGCCGTTGAGGTGAAGCCTGACCCCGCGGTCGTAGGTCACGACCGGCAGCGCGGCTGCCGGTGCGGCTGCGATCACGCGCTCGCCACGCTGCTGATCGACGCTAAGGCGCTTGCGGACGTTCTTGTGTGCGAAGATATGTGCCCCGGCCTTGCCGAAATGCTCGTTCCCGCCGGTGTGGTCGCCGTGCCAATGGGTGTTGATCACATAGTGGACGGGATTCGCACCGAGGCCGGCAACGGCCGCTTCGATCTTGGCAGACAATGGCGCGAACTGGTCATCGATCAGCACTGTGCCGCCTTCGCCGTGGCTGACCCCGATATTGCCGCCCTGTCCGAACAGGACTGCGACGCCTGGAGCGATCTCCTCGGCAGTGATTTGAACGTCGGCCATGTCCTGCTGCGCGGCAGCGGGTGCGGCGGCCAGGCAAGTACCGAGTAACGAAATGAAAAGGCGGCGATTCATGAGGCGATCTCCCTTCAGATCGCCTGCCTAGCCCGCGTCCCGACTTCTGTCGAGCAGGCCGACCGAAAGCCTAACCGCCGAAAGCGTCCTTGAGCTTGTCGAAGAAGCCGCGGCTCTCGGGGCATTCCTCGCCCGTTTCGGTGTCGCGGAATTGCTGGAGGATCTCGCGCTGCTTCTTGCTGAGCTTGGTTGGGGTCTCGACCGCAATCTCGACCACGAGGTCGCCGCGACCGCGCCCTTGCAGGACCGGCATGCCCGCCCCGCGCACCCTGAGCTGCTTGCCCGACTGGATGCCTGCAGGGATCTCGACGGCGTTGGACTTGCCCGACAGGTCGGGAATGTCGATGCTGCCGCCGAGCGCAGCGGTGGTAAAGCTGACCGGCACCCGCGTCGCGAGTGTCGTCCCTTCGCGATGGAATACCGGGTGCGGCTTCACATGGACGAAGATGTAGAGGTCGCCGGGCGGTGCGCCGCGCGGTCCCGCCTCGCCCTTGCCGGACAGGCGTATCCTGGTGCCGGTGTCGACCCCGGCGGGGATCTCCACTTCGAGCGCCTGGGGGCGGTCCACCCGCCCTTCCCCGCGGCAGACATTGCACGGGCTTTCGATCACCGCACCCCGCCCATGGCAGGTCGGGCACGGTCGTTCGACCATGAAGAAGCCCTGCTTCGCGCGGACCTTGCCGTAGCCGTTGCAGAGGTTGCACTGGCGCTCGCCGGTGCCCGGGGTCGCGCCCGAGCCGGAACAGGTGCCGCACGCCTGGCTGACCTCGATCTCGATCTGCCGGGTCTTGCCATGGAACGCATCATCGAGCGTGATTTCCATGTCGTAGCGCAGGTCTGCACCGCGGCGGGGTTGCTGACGCGCGCCGCCACCGCCGAAGGCCTGACCAAAAATGGTCTCGAAAATGTCGCCGATGTCGCCGAAGTCGCCTGCGCTCGGGCCATGCCCGCCGCCCATGCCGTTCTGGAACGCGGCGTGGCCAAAGCGGTCGTAGGCCGCCCGCTTTTGCGGATCCTTGAGACAGTCGTAGGCGGCGCTGATCGCCTTGAACCGCGCCTCGCTCTCGCCGCACCCCGGATTTCGATCGGGATGATATTGCATGGCGAGCTTGCGATAGGCGCTCTTGATCGCCGCGCCATCGGCGTCGCGCGATACGTTGAGAAGCTCGTAATAGTCGATGTCGGTTGCTGACATTTTGATCCCGTCCCTCAAACGCTAACCGCCACCAGCGCGAATTGCACTGGCGGCGGCAAGGTTTTCATCAGGACATCAGCCCTTGTTGTCTTCGTCGACTTCCGAGAACTCGGCATCGACGACTTCCTCGTCGCCATCCGAGCTGTCTGCGGCACCGGCATCTCCGGTATCGGCCGAAGCCGCGGCAGAAGCCTGCTCCTTCTCGTAGATCTGCTGACCCATCTTCATGGCCGCTTCGGTCAGGGCCTGGGACTTGGCATTGATGGCATCGACGTCGTCGCTTTCGAGCGCGGTTTTTGCCTCGGCCAGTGCCGATTCGACCGCCGACTTGGTATCGGCATCGATCTTGTCGCCATGCTCCTCGAGCTGCTTCTCGGTCGCGTGAATCAGGCTATCGGCCTGGTTGCGCGCTTCGGCAGACTCGCGGCGCTTCTTGTCTTCTTCGGCGAACTTCTCGGCATCCTGGACCATCTGGTCGATGTCGGCGTCGCTGAGACCGCCCGAAGCCTGGATGCGGATCTGCTGTTCCTTGCCGGTGCCCTTGTCCTTGGCACTGACGTTGACGATGCCGTTAGCGTCGATGTCGAAGGTGACTTCGATCTGCGGCACACCGCGCGGTGCGGGCGGGATGCCGACCAGGTCGAACTGGCCGAGCAGCTTGTTGTCGGCCGCCATTTCGCGCTCGCCCTGGAAGACGCGGATGGTCACCGCATTCTGATTGTCTTCCGCGGTCGAATAGGTCTGCGTCTTCTTGGTCGGGATCGTCGTGTTGCGATCGATCATGCGGGTGAATACACCGCCCAGCGTCTCGATGCCCAGCGAAAGCGGGGTCACGTCGAGCAGCAGCACGTCCTTGACGTCGCCCTGGAGAACGCCGGCCTGGATGGCTGCGCCCATCGCCACGACTTCGTCGGGGTTCACGCCGGTGTGCGGCTTGGAGCCGAAGAACTTCTCGACCACTTCTCGAACCTTGGGCATGCGGGTCATGCCGCCGACAAGAATCACCTCGTCGACCTGGTCCTTGGAAATACCGGCATCTTCGAGCGCCTTCTTGCACGGATCAAGCGTACGCTGGATCAGGCTGTCGACCATCTTTTCGAGGTCCGAACGGCTGATCGTTTCGACCAGGTGCAGCGGGGTCGAGCTGCCGCCTTCCATACGGGCAGTGATGAAGGGCAGGTTCACCTCGGTCGTCTGCGAGCTCGACAGTTCGATCTTCGCCTTTTCCGCGGCTTCCTTGAGACGCTGCAGGGCAAGCTTGTCCTGCCGCAAGTCCATGTTTTCCTTCTTCTTGAACTGGTCGGCCAGCCATTCGACAATCGCGCTGTCGAAGTCTTCACCGCCGAGGAAGGTGTCGCCATTGGTCGACTTCACCTCGAACACACCGTCGCCGATCTCGAGGATCGAAACGTCGAAGGTACCGCCGCCAAGGTCGTAGACGGCAATGGTCTTGCCATCGTCCTTGTCGAGGCCATAGGCGAGCGCAGCGGCCGTCGGCTCGTTGATGATGCGGAGCACTTCGAGACCGGCAATCTGTCCGGCATCCTTGGTCGCCTGCCGCTGGGCATCGTTGAAGTAGGCAGGAACGGTGATGACCGCCTGCGTCACGGTTTCGCCCAGATAGCTCTCGGCGGTTTCCTTCATCTTCTGGAGGATGAAGGCGGACACCTGGCTCGGGCTGTATTCTTCGCCACCAGCTTCAACCCATGCGTCGCCGTTCTTGCCCTTGACGATGTCATAGGGGACGAGCTCCATGTCCTTCTTGGTCAATGGATCGTCGAAGCGGCGGCCGATGAGGCGCTTGATCGCGAAGAGCGTATTGTCAGGGTTGGTTACAGCCTGGCGCTTGGCCGGCTGACCGATAAGGCGTTCTTTGTCCTTGGTGAATGCAACGATAGACGGCGTGGTACGCGCGCCTTCCGAGTTCTCGATCACCTTGGGCTTGCCGCCGTCCATCACGGCAACGCAGGAGTTGGTGGTGCCGAGGTCGATACCGATTACTTTAGCCATGGATTCCCCATTTTCCTTCAATTAGTTGGACGCCACGCTTTCGGTCTCCCACCATTGGCAAAACCGGTCGGCGGCTCGTTTACCCGTGGGATATAGGTGTGGTTTCGCTTGGCACAAGGGATCACCCGGACTAGTTTTTACCTTGTACCAAAGGGGGAGTTCCTAACGTGAACATCAATAAAGTCGCCGCCGTTTTCCTCGCAGCAAGCTGTGTTTCTCTCGCAGCCTGCGGAGACGCCGAGGCCCCGGTCGCAGAGACTTCGGAAGCCGGGATTCCCGGCATGACCATCACCGATGGGCGGATGGTGTTGAACGCTGTCGAAGGCAATCCGGCAGCCGTCTATTTCAATCTGAACTACGATGGTGACCGCGGTCTCGCTGTCCGCAAGGCCAGTGTCGAAGGTGCGAGCAGCGCCATGCTGCACGAATATGCCGACAACCAGGGCCGCCGAGAAATGATGGAGGCGCTGCCGATTACCCTCTCCAAGGGGACCAAGCTCGCCTTCGAGCCGGGATCGCGGCACGTGATGGCAATGGGGCTGTCGCCCGATCTCAAGGCCGGCGGCACGACCAATGTCACGCTGACGGTGTCGGGAGGAAAGACCATGACTTTCCCGGTTGAAATCGTCGCCGCCGGGGATGCCGACCGCTGACCGAAGCCAACGCGCAAATCGACGTAGATGCGGTCGCTCCATTCTGCCCGATCGGCGGCGAGCGACCGTTGACGCCGGGAGAAGTCGAGCTCGCCCGCAGCATCTTCGGGTCCGCGATCGACTATACGCAGGTCACGATCAGGCGCCGAAAATGGTTTCCCCTCCAGCCGCGGCGCATCACCATGGCACCGCGCGGACACCTTCATTTTCATCCGCTTTCGGCCAATTATTGCGACGACTTCAGTACGGCTTCGATGTCGCTGCGGTCACTGTTCATCCACGAGATGACGCATGTCTGGCAAACCCAGACCCGCGGCCCATGGTACCTCGTAACCCGTCGGATGCCCTGGGCGCGGTATAGCTACAGTCTCAAGCCCGGATGGCCGCTGACCCGCTACGGGATCGAGCAGCAGGCCGAGATCGTGAAGCATGCCTTTATGCTGCGCAACGGAATGCGCGTTGCCGGAGTGCCCGATGTTTCGGCATACGATCTCCTGGTGAACTTTCCGGGAGCGAGTGCGTGACGTTGATCGTCAGACGGTATCATGATGACGATGCCGAGGATTTCGCGCAGCTCAACCTGCGCTGGATCGAGGAAATGTTCGGCGTCGAGGAGAGCGACCGCCAGCAATTGCTCGATCCCCAGGGATCGATCCTCGATCCTGGCGGAGTGATCGCCATTGCCGAACTTGACGGCGAAGTGGTCGGCTGCGGTGCGCTGGTGCCGCCGCATCATTCACCCGATGACGGGCAGGAATGGCTCGAACTCGTCAAGATGGCGACCGATCCCGATGCACAAGGCAAAGGCGTTGCATCGCAGGTGATGACCTTCCTGATCGACGAGGCACGGGCGCGCGGTTGCGATGCCCTGTGGCTCGAAACCAACGATCGCCTGGGTGCTGCCACCCGGCTCTACGAGCGCAAGGGATTTCAGCGTCTCGAAGGCGACGAGCTGTGGCCCACGCCCTATCAGCGCTGCAATCTGCAGATGGTCCTGGAACTCTAGATCAGAGTTCGGCGAGATCGGGCAAGGCGTTCTTGTCCAGCACAGCAGACCGATCCTCGAGCGGATATTTGAGGCCGGTTGCGCAATTGAAAAGCACGACGTCGTCAGTGGCTGACACAAGCCCCGCTTCGAGCGCGTTGCGATAGGCGGCCAGCGTGGCCCCTCCCTCGGGACAGAGCAGCAAGCCATCCATCGCCGCGCTATCGGCAGTCGCCCGGACGATATCGTCCTCCTCGACTGCGAGGGCGGCACCACCGCTCTCGCGAACTGCGCGCAGGATCAGGAAATCGCCGACCGCTTTAGGAACGCGAATGCCGGCAGCCACCGTGTGGGCATTCTCCCACCGCTCGGCATGCTCAACCCCGTCTTCGAATGCCTTGACGATGGGCGCGCAGCCGCTCGCCTGCACCGCGAACATCTTGGGTCGTTCCGAGCCGATCCAGCCCAGTTGTTCAAGTTCGTCGAAAGCCTTCCACATCCCGATCAGGCCAGTGCCACCCCCGGTCGGATAGAAGATCGCCTTGGGTAAACGCCAGCCCAGTTGCGCGGCAAGCTCGAGGCCCATCGTCTTCTTGCCTTCGATCCGGTACGGCTCCTTGAGCGTCGAGAAGTCGAACCACAGTCCCTCGGCCGCACCTATCCCGACGATCGCTCCACACTCATCGATCAGCCCGTTGACGCGATAAACCCGCGCGCCCTGCGCGGCGATTTCGCGCACGTTCACCTCCGGGGTGTCAGACGGGCACAGCACCAGAGTCTCGATCCCTGCCCGCGTCGCATAGGCTGCGAGCGCGGCGCCGGCATTGCCGTTGGTCGGCATGGCGATGCGTTTGACGCCCAGCTCTTTCGCCATTGCCACGGCCATCACCAACCCGCGCGCCTTGAAGCTGCCGGTCGGCAGTCGTCCCTCGTCCTTGACCAGCACATTCGTACCGCCGGAGCGTGGGATAGGGATCAGCGGCGTTTCGATTTCGCCGAGGCTGATGATGTTTTCAGTCCTGCGCACCGGCAGCAGTTCGCGCCATCGCCACAAGTCGGTCGGACGCGCTTCAAGCGCCTCGCGCCGTAAGGCCCCGCCTGCCGCCTCGAGATCGTAGCGGACCAGCAACGGCCGGCCTGCCGCCGAAAGCCCCTGCAGCTTGTCCGCCTCGTAACGCTCGCCGGTCAGCGAGCATTCGAGATGGGTGACGAAGGTCCGTCGTTCGCCAACAAGGTTTGCGGTCAGCATCAGTCGTAGGTCACACCGGGAAGGCCCTGCCCACCGTCGGCAATGAAGGCGTCGATGCGTTCCTCGAGCACGTTCAAGGGAACCGATCCGAGCGAGAGCACCACATCGTGGAATTTTCGGATATCGAACTGCTCGCCCAGCGCATCCTCGGCCTTCTTGCGCTCCCTGCGAATGGTCATCTCGCCCAGCTTGTAGGCCAGCGCCTGCCCGGGCCAGCTGATATAACGATCGATCTCGGTCCCGACTTCATGCTGCGACAGCGCCGTGCGAGTGGCCAGATATTCCATCGCCTGCTCGCGGGTCCAACCGTACTCGTGGATGCCGGTATCGATCACGAGGCGCACCGCGCGCCACATCTCGTAGCTGAGCCGTCCGAATTTCTCATAAGGCGTGCGATAGATCCCCATCTCCTCACCGAGATATTCGGTGTAGAGACCCCAGCCCTCGCCAAAGCCCGAGAAATAGGTCTGCCGCCGGAAGCGCGGCGCCTCTTTCTGCTCGAGCGCAACTGCGGCCTGAAAGCTGTGCCCGGGCGCGCATTCGTGCAGCGTCAGGGCCGGAATATTGTAGAGGGGGCGCGACGGCAGGTCGTAGGTATTCATCTGGCAGTAGTCGAGACCGCCGCGGCCCGCCGTGTAGAACGGCGCGATCGCCGGATCGACTTCGCGGATAGAGAAGCGATGGCGCGGCAGGAAGCCGAAGTAGTCTGCCAGCACGCCATCGACGCGCTTCGCCACGTAGGATGAAACGCCCATCAGCTCGTCCGGCGTCTTGGCCACGAACTGTGGGTCGGTGCGCAAGAAGCGCACGAATTCGGGCAGCGTACCTTCAAAGCCGGCTTCGGCCTTCACCTGCTCCATTTCCGCGGTGATCCGCTCTACCTCATCGAGACCGATCTGGTGGATCTCTTCTGCGGTAAGATCGGTCGTGGTGAACTGTCGTATCTGTTGAGCGTAGAAGGACCGTCCCTCTGGCAATTCACTCGCGCCCAGGGTCTCGCGTGTCTGCGGCAGATACTCTTCGCGGAAGAACCGCAGGAAGGAAGCGTAAGCCGGCGTCACCGAGTTCACGATCGCCTCGCGCCCGGCACGCTGCAGGCGCGTCTTGTCCACGTCCGAGAAACGCTCGGGCATTTCCTCGAATGGTTTCCAGAACGGGCTCGCCTTGTAGTCCTGTGTTACATAAGCCGCGAGCGAAGCATCGCGTCCTTCCAGCGTTACTCGAGGAACCGAGAAACCGCGCTCGAGTCCATTTCGAGCGTTGGCAGTCTCCTCGGCAAAGAAGCGCGGAATGTCGCGCATCCGGCCGATGTAGCGTTCGTATTCCTCGACTGTCTGGAAACCGCTGCGCGCGGCGAGATAGCTCCAGAAATTGTTGTCGCTGTCGAACGGCATGTCCCATTCGCGGAAGCGCGCGTCGCCAATCTCCTGCTCAAGTAGCGTGCGCAGAACGGCGGCATTGATCGCGGCCTCGGGCGAGAACTCGGCCCGATCCATCGCATCAAGGCGCGCGAGGACGCTCTCGGCGAACTTCGCTCGCGCCAATTGGGATTGGGGCAAAGCCGACGGCAACCGGTCGCCCGGTTCGATCTGACCCGATGGTTTTTCGAGATAGACCCACTCGGCCAATTGCCGGTCGTAATATTCGTCAGCGAGTGCGGACAGGCGATCGTCAGCACTATCCTGTGCCGCGAGCGGCAATGACCAGGCAGAAGCAGCGAGGACCGCCGCTCCGAAGAATGCAGTCCTCATTATGCTCTCCCCTTCCCGCTCGATCAGTCGGGTTTCTTGGCGACGCCGACCATGGCCGGGCGCAACAGTCGATCCTTGATCATCCAGCCCGACTGCATCTCCTGCACCACCGTGCCGGCTTCATGCTCCTCGGTCGGGATTTCCATCATTGCCTGATGCTGGTTGGGATCGAGCGGCAGGCCGACCGAGGCGATACGCGAAATGCCATGCTGGCCAAACACCTTCTCGATCTCGCGCTGGGTCGCTTCGATGCCCTCAATGAAGCGCTTGGCCTTCTCATCCTCGCGCAGTGCTTCGGGTACATGTTCGAGCGCGCGCGAAAGGTTGTCCGATACGCTCAGGATATCGCGCGCAAAGCCGGTCGCGGCATAGGCGCGCGCGTCCTGCATGTCCTTCTCGAGCCTGCGGCGGACATTCTGCGTCTCGGCCTTGGCATAGAGCACTTCCTGCTTGGCGGTTTCGAGATCCTCGCGCAGCCGGTCGAGCGCCTGGTCGAGACCACTCGTTTCCTCTTCAGCGGTTTCTGCATCGCTCTTGTCGAGGAATTCTTCGGGTACGCCTTCCAATTCCTTTTCGACCGCTTCGTCCTGCGGTTTGTCGTTATCGATCATGTCGTTATTTTCCAAAGCTATCCGATAAGCTTGCCCAGCGAGCGGGCCGTGAAATCCATCATGGGGACGACCCGCGCGTAATTCAATCGCGTTGGGCCGATGACGCCAAGCACCCCCAGCACGCGTCCATCCCGGTCGCGATAGGGCGACGCAATAACGGACGAACCGGAAAGCGCAAACAATCGGTTCTCGCTGCCGATGAATATTCGGGTCGCCTCGGCCTCGCGTGCGCTTTCGAGCAATTCGGCGACCGATTGCTTGTTTTCCAGGTCGTCGATCAGCGAGCGAACACGTTCGAGATCGCCGATGGCGGCATCGTCGAGCAAATTGGCCTGTCCGCGAATGATGAGCACGGGGCGGCGCGCAGCGTCCTCGCTCCAGATGGCAAGACCGCGCTCGACCAGATCGGCGCTCGCACTGTCGAGCTGCGACTTGCCCGCAGCAATTTCGGCTCGCATGGCCGCCGCCGCTTCGGTCAGGGTCCGCCCACCAAGCCGCGCGGTGATATAGTTGCTGGCCTGCTCGAGCACACTGGGCATGACTGCCTCGCCCAATTCGACGACCCGATTCTCGATTCCGCCATCGTCGCCGACCAGGACCGCCAGCGCCCTGCCCTGCCCTAAATTGACGAGACTGAACTGGGCAAGCCGGTTCTCGCGCGTCGGCACCAGCACCATGCCCGCCGCGCCCGAGATGTCGGACAGGATCGCGCTGGTCTGTTCGAGCGCATGCTCGACCGAACCCGGCTCCGCCAGGCGCTTTTCGATCTGCGCTCTCTCCTGCGCGGTCGGTTCGGCTACCCGCATCATCCCGTCGACGAAGATCCGCAGGCCCGATTCGGTCGGCATCCGGCCGGCACTGGTGTGCGGCGCCGCCAAGAGGCCCAGTTCCTCCAGATCGGCCAGCACCGAGCGGATCGAGGCGGGCGAGAGGTTTACCGTGGCATCCTGCGCCAGGGTTTTCGATCCCACCGGTTGCCCACTCTCGAGGTAACCTTCGACCACGAGCCGGAAGATCTCGCGCGTGCGTTGGGTCAGTTCGGAGATGGGCGGCGAGGACATATGCCCTATCTAGCGACTGCCCCGGACGTCACAAGCCTTGCAGCCACCGGCCTTCACGGCCAAACCGCGGGCACACGAATCACCCAAGGAAATTTCATGCGACCATCCGGCCGTGCGCCCGACGAAATGCGCGCCATCACCATCGAGACCGGTTTTACCAAGCATGCCGAGGGTTGTTGCCTCGTCAGCTTCGGCGACACGCGCGTGCTGTGCACCGCCAGCGTCGAGGAACGCCTGCCGCCATGGCTGCGCGGCAAGGGCGAAGGCTGGGTGACGGGCGAATACTCGATGCTCCCCCGCTCGACTCATACGCGCGGCATGCGCGAGGCGGCGAAGGGCAAGCAATCGGGGCGGACGCAGGAAATCCAGCGGCTCATCGGCCGTTCCTTGCGCGCCGTGGTCGATCTCAAGAAGCTCGGCGAGCGCCAGATCACCCTCGACTGCGACGTGTTGCAGGCTGATGGCGGTACCCGCACGGCGAGCATATCGGGTGCATGGGTGGCTCTCCGCATTGCCGTGGACAAGCTGATGGCCGAGGGCGCAATCAAGGAAGACCCCATCACCGGACAGGTCGCAGCGATCAGTTGCGGCATCTTCAGCGGCACCCCGGTGCTCGATCTCGACTATCCCGAAGACTCCTCGGCGGAAGCCGACGCCAACTTCGTGCTGATCGAAGGCGGGCAGATCGCCGAGGTCCAGGCAACCGCGGAAGGTGCCACCTATGACGAGGAAGGGCTGCTGCGCCTGCTCCGCCTCGCCCGGATCGGCTGCGACCGGATCTTCGCGGCGCAAAGGGATGCGGTGAAGTGACCCGGCGGCTCGGTTCGGGCTCGCTGGTCATTGCGACGCATAACTCGGGCAAGCTCAAGGAGATTTCCGCGCTGCTCGAGCCGCATGGTATCAAGTGCATCAGCGCAGGTTCGCTGGGGCTGCCCGAGCCGGCCGAGACCGGCAAGAGTTTCGTCGAGAACGCACTGATCAAGGCGCGCGCTGCAGCCGAGGCATCGGGTCTTGCGGCGCTCGCCGACGACAGCGGGCTGTCGGTCGATGCGCTCGACGGACGTCCCGGGGTCTACACCGCCGACTGGGCCGAGCGCCAATGGTTCGAAGGTGATCCCGGGCGCGACTGGTACATGGCGATGGGCAAGGTCGAGGGGATGCTACAGCAGCTTGGCCCCGAAACCGATCGCAGCGCGGCTTTCCATTGCGTGCTGGCCATCGCCTGGCCCGATGGCGAATATGCCATCTATGAAGGCAAATGCCCCGGCTCGCTGACCTGGCCGCCGCGTGGTGAAATGGGCTTTGGCTACGACCCGGTGTTCGTCCCGGAGGGCGGCGAGCAGACTTTTGCCGAAATCGAGCCGAGCGAAAAGCACGCCATCAGCCACCGGGCCGATGCCTTTGCCAAGCTCACCGCGGAACAGTTCGGCGTGTGATCAGCGGCGGGCGAGCCGCTTGACCTCCGCGCCATAGGTATTGCCAGCGGGCCAGTAGCGGCACACGAGGAAGTCGTCGCTCTGGTTGCGCGCCACTGCGCAACCGACCTCGCGCGTGCCGTGCCACACGACTTGCGTGTAGTGCCCGACATCGCGCCAGTTCCCCGTGCGCGAGATGTGCGGGAAGGTCCCCGGCTTGAAGTGGCGCTTCTCGGCGGCGAAGGCTTCGACCATGTAGCGCGCGGAATACGCCCCGGCCTGACCCATCCAGAGGTTTTCCCCGGCGCCGCTGCGCTCGTCGTTCGAGGCGTGACGCATGCGACCCTCGCGTGCCAGCACATGTGCCCATTGCTGCGCCTCACGCGCCAGCTTCTGGCTCCATTGCAGTTCAGGCGCGCCAAACTGCGACCGCTCGGAGTTATGTACTTCGAGCAGTTCGGTAGCAAAGCGATTGGTCGGCGCGCGACCGCCCGCCGAAGTCGCGGTTGCTGCGATCGCCAGGGCAATCGCCCCGGCAGCGAAAATGGTTTGGATTCGACCCCGTCTCATGGCTTCCTAGCCTTGCGCCCCTCACTTTATTTGCGGCCAAGAAAGCTGGTTAACCGGCGAAAATCCATATCATTTGTGCAAATGGTTCCCGAGCTGTGGCCGAGCCGTTTTACAAACGCGACGAGCGGCAGTTGCAATCACGATTGGCAATTCACTGCGCTCATCGCATAGGATGCCGCCGTGGCACGCGCTCTCTACATCCACTGGCCCTTTTGCGCTCGCAAATGCCCCTATTGCGACTTCAACAGCCATGTCCGCCACCAGGTCGACATCGATCAATGGCGCGCGGCGCTGCTTGCCGACATGCGGCATGAAGCGGGATTGGCAGGCGGGGAGGCGTTGGAATCGATCTTTTTCGGCGGCGGCACGCCATCGCTGATGCCGCCAGCGCTGGTGGGGGATCTGCTGGCTGAGGCAGAGAAGCTGTGGGGCTTCGCCAAGGACATCGAGATCACGCTGGAGGCTAATCCGTCATCGGTCGAGGCGTCGAATTTTGCGGCACTGGCGCAGGTTGGCGTGAACCGAGTATCCCTTGGAATTCAATCGCTTTACGACGATACCTTACAGTTTCTTGGCCGCTTGCACTCATCAGATGAGGCGCTGGCTGCGCTTGACGTGGCCCAGGCAAGTTTCGACCGCGTGAGTTTCGACCTGATCTATGCCCGGCCCGGGCAGACGGCGGATGCATGGGAGAATGAACTGGCGCAGGCGCTCAGCTTTGGCACCGACCATCTCTCGCTCTACCAACTCACCATTGAACCGAGCACGAGGTTCGAGACCGACGTACGGCTCGGCAAATTCACGCCGCTGGACGACGACCCGGCCGCCGATCTCTATGCCCTGACGCAAGAGATGACATCTGCCGCGGGGCTCCCGGCCTACGAGATATCGAACTACGCCCGGCCGGGGCAGGAGAGCCGCCACAACCTCACCTATTGGCGCTATCGCGACTATTGCGGGATCGGCCCCGGCGCGCACGGAAGAAGGCTCGGCACGGCGACCGAGCGGCACAAGAAGCCCGAAAACTTTCTCAAGGCTTGCGCAGAACAGGGCCACGGCGCGAACATCGAGCGCGCGCTGGGAAATGCCGAAATGGCCTCGGAAACGCTGCTGGTCGGACTGCGCCTGGTCGAAGGGGTGGACCTGGGCGCGATCAAAACCAGGTTCGGCATAACCCGACAGCACCTGCTCGATGCGGACAAGCTCGCGCTGCACGAGAACCTCGGCCTCGTCTGGCAGAACGGCGAACGCATCGGACTGACACAAGCGGGGATGCCCTTGCTCGATGCGCTGTTGGGCGAGCTGGTCAGCGACGATCTGGTCGCGGCGTGAGCAAAGCAGACCTTCTCGAAACCTGGCGCGAACATCTGGCGCAATCGCGACGCCGCAGCCCGCATACCGTGCGCGCCTATCTCGCCTGCGCCAATCGGCTGCTCGAAGCGCTCGAAATCGAGGAGTGGCCGCAGGTGGCAAGGCTCGAAGCGCCGGACCTGCGTCGCCATCTCGCCAATCGCCGCGCCGAAGGTATCGCCAATGCGAGCGCCGCACGGGAGCTGTCGGCGCTCAAGGCGCTGATCGGCTTTGCCCGCGAACAGACCGGCCAGGCCGACCCCTCCCCGCCCCGATTGCGCGGCCCGCGGATCAAGAAGGGCCTGCCTCGCCCGGTTACGCCCGATGATGCGACCAATATCGCCGACCTTGTCGCGGGCAGTGCCAATGCCGACTGGATCGGCGAGCGCGACCGCGCTGTACTGCTGCTGCTCTACGGTTCGGGATTGCGCATTGCCGAAGCGCTGTCGCTCAAGGGACGCGACATTCCGCTGGGCGAAGTGCTGCAGGTGACCGGCAAGGGCGGCAAGCAGCGCCTTGTGCCAATCCTCCCGATCACGCGCGAGGCGGTGAACGCCTATGCCCGCAAGTGCCCCTGGCCGCTCGAAGCCGAGGATGCGCTGTTTCGCGGCGCGAAGGGTGGCCCGCTCAGCCAGGGCATGGTGCAAAAGGCCATGGCGAAGGCGCGGCGCCTGCTCGGCCTGCCCGACACCGCGACACCCCACGCGCTGCGACACAGCTTTGCGACGCATCTGTTGGGCGCGGGTGCGGATCTGCGCTCGCTACAGGAACTGCTCGGTCACGCATCGCTAGGCTCGACCCAGATCTACACCAAGGTCGATGCCGCAACGATGCTGGAGAATTACCGCAACGCGCATCGGCGGGCGAAGAAACGGTAATGTCTGGTTGTGGGTGGAAAGCGGACATTGGAAGAACCCTACTAATGGGAGATGTCATGGCACTTCTGAGTCACTCTGGGCTTGAAACACCATCTTTGGCTGGTGCTTGCCGAACTGCTTCACCCTTTCCGACTATCGTATCAAATTCTCCCGGCTCTTCCTTGAGGAACGGGAAAATATCGAATGCATCAGAAATCTTGATCCCTTCTCTTTCCATCCTCGCGCTAGCCTCTTGCATCGCTGCCTCAAACGACGGATTATTTAGCGGCGAAACATCGCTCCACCAGCCTGCACCCCCAGGAGTGGAGATCATCGCCTTCCAAGCGCCGATGTATCGAAACGAGAGGTCATCGTCGAACAGCCCGCGCTTTTGCATGCGATGCATTGAGTCAATCTGCAGCCAAAGAGCGAACATGAAGCCGTGAAAACGTGTTTTCATCAAGGCGGAGGCTTCTGAATAGCGGTTCATGCAAAAGCGAAAGTCTTCCGCGAACCCTGGTTGCGAGAAAAGAGGATGCCAATATTCAGGCCCCTGAACCATCTCTCGAAGGCTCTCGGCGTGTGCAATCAAGTTGGCCTGTTTACTCTGCTGGGTATTTTGCTTTAGCTGCACACCCACAAACAATAGTGACACGATAAGCGCTGTCGCAGCAATGACCTGACTGATGTAATAGATCGATTCCAATGACATCAATCTTAATCCTCCGCACCGAGTGCTGACATCTGCCAGAAATCCACCTGACCGCCAATCTTTGTCCGCAACCGGGTCGCTAGCGGACCTTGCCTTTCTCAGCCAACCGCGCTTCGATAGCGTCCCAGATCATGCCCGGCGTGTCGGTGCCGTTGAACTTGTCGATCGCGACGATCCCGGTCGGCGAGGTGACGTTGATCTCGGTCAGATACTTGCCGCCGATCACGTCGATCCCGACAAAGGTCAGCCCGAGGCGCTTGAGCTCGGGCCCCATGGCATTGCAAATCTCGCGTTCGCGCTCGGTCAACTGGGTCGCCTCTGCACTACCGCCCATGGCGAGGTTGGAGCGGAACTCGCCCTCACCCGGTTTGCGATTGATCGCGCCCGCGACCTCTCCGTCGATCAATACGATACGCTTGTCGCCTTCGGCCACTTCGGGGAGAAAGGGCTGGACCATATGCGGCTCGGGCCAGGTCTGGTTAAATACTTCGAACAGGGCCGAGAGATTGTCGCCACTTTCGGGCACGCGGAAGATCGCCTTGCCGCCGTTACCGTGGATCGGCTTGACGACCACCGCGCCATGCTCGGACATGAAGCGGCGGACTTCGTCGATCGAACGCGTCACCAGCGTGGGCGGCATGAAGCGGCGGTAGTTGAGCACCATCACCTTTTCAGGCGCATTGCGGACATTGGCAGGATCGTTGACCACCAGCGTCTCGTGCTGGATCCGCTCGAGCATGTGCGTCGCGGTAATATAGCCCATGTGAAAGGGCGGGTCCTGCCGCATCAGGACGACATCGATGTCGCTGCCGAGGTCGAGCCGCTGCGCTTCGCCCTTGCTGAAGTGATCACCTTCGACGCGCTGGACCTTCACCGGATAGCACTGCGCAAACAGCCGATCATCGGCATCGAGCGTCAGGCTCTCGACATGGTATTCGAACACCTCATGCCCGCGTTCCTGCGCCGCGAGCATCAAAGCGAACGAGGAATCGCCCGCGATGTTGATCGTCTCTATCGGGTCCATCTGGACGGCGACGCGCAAAGTCATGCAAAATCCTCTCAGGGCTGCCAGGCGTTGACGATGTGGCGCGGCAAGGCGCCGGGCGCAAGGAGCATCACGTCGATCCGCAAATCCTCGCCCTCGCGAACATAGTCATGCGCCACGCATTCGACCGCTGCCGCCACGCGGCCAAGCCGGTAGGAATCGATGGCATGATCGAGGTCTTGTGCGCGCTTGCGCCATTTCACTTCGATAAAGGCCACGACACCGCTTCGGCGCATGATCAGGTCGATTTCTCCGCGAGGCGTCTTGACCCTGCTGGCGAGCAGTTTCCAGCCCTGGAGGCGCAACCAGACCGAGGCCCAGCGCTCCGCATCGCGGCCCTGCCTTTCCGCGCGTTGTCGCCTCACGCCTGCTTGAGCTCCATGGCGCGAGCGTAGAGCTCCTTGCGATCGAGCCCCGTGGCCTTGGCAACATGTGCGGCCGCCTGCGAAGGCTTGAGCGTCGCTAGCGCCTCGCGCAGCAATGCGTCCGGATCGCCGCCCGGCGCCTGTTCCGCCGGTGGCCCGACCAGCAGCACGATCTCCCCCTTGGGAGCATGTTCCCCGTAATGTTCCGCCAGTTCCGCCGCCGTGCCGGCGCGGCATTCCTCGTGGAGCTTGGTTAGCTCGCGCGCCACGGCGACCTCTCGATCCGGCCACTTCTCGGCGATGGCAGTGAGCGATTTCAACAGGCGGGGGCCAGTCTCGTAGAAAATCAGCGTCGCATCGATTCCCGCCAGATCGTCGAGGAAATCGGCCCGCGCTTTCTCCTTCACCGGGATGAATCCGGCAAAGAGGAACCTGTCGTTGGGAAGGCCCGAAAGCGTCAAGCCCGCTATCGCTGCGCAAGCTCCAGGCAGGGTGGTGACCGCAATGCCCGCCTCGCGAACGTCCCGCACCAGGCGATATCCGGGATCGGAGACCAGCGGCGTGCCGGCATCGCTCACCAGGGCCACCGCTTGGGTGCGGCAGGCATCGACCAGCTTTTCCCGATCCCGTTCCGAGGCGTGGTCGTCATAGCGCCACATCGGTTTTGAAATCCCGAGATGCTTGAGCAGCTTGCCAGTTACCCGAGTGTCTTCGCAGGCTACCCGATCGCAGCGGCTCAATACATCGACCGCACGGAGCGTTACATCGCCGAGATTGCCAATCGGCGTCGCGACGATGTAGAGGCCGGGGACCAGCGGTTCAGACAGGCTGGATTCAGGTCTTGGGGTGATGCTCACACCCCTCCTATTGGTCGAGCAAAATGGGGTCGGCAAGCATGATCGGGAAATTCTTCAACCGCCGCATGATGATAATGGCAGGTGGCGCCGCGCTGCTCGCGGGCTGCCAGGTTATTCCCAAGGGGCCCACCACCTCCACTACGCCGGACACCGGCCCGACGCCCGAACCCAGCGCCACCGCCCTTCCCACCGACGAGACGCGTCACCGCGTCGCGCTGCTCGTACCGATGTCGGGTACCAACGGAGCGGTGGGCCAGTCGATCGCGAATGCGACGACCATGGCGATCCTCGATACCAACGCCAGCAACCTGCGTATCACCACCTACGACACCGCTGCCGGAGCGCGCAGAGCGGCTGAACGGGCCGTGGCCGATGGCAACAAGCTGATCCTTGGCCCGATGTTGGCTGACAACGTGGCGCAGGTAATTTCCGTGGCGCGTCCTGCGAACGTGCCGCTTATTTCGTTCTCCAACGACACCAGCGTGGCCGACCGGGACGTATTCGTGATGGGGCATATCCCCGAACAGTCGATCTACCGCACGGTCGCCTATGCCCGCTCGAAGGGCGCGGCTAGCTTTGCGATGCTGCTTCCCAATGGCGACTATGGTCAACGCGCGAAAAGCGCCCTCGACAGCGCCCTGGGGCGCTACGGCGGGACGCTCGCGGGAACCGAGGCCTATTCGCGCGGCAACACTTCGATCGTCAGCGCTGCGCAAAGGCTTAAGGCCAAGGGCGGCTACGACACCGTCCTCATTCCTGAAGGCTCACGCCTTTCGATCCAGGCTGCCGGCGAACTCAGCGGTTCGCGCCTGCTCGGGACCGAGCTGTGGAGCGGGGAAAGCTCACTGACCCGCGCCGGTGCGATGCGCGGCGCGCTGTTCTCGGCCGTCTCGGACGGACGCTACAAGCGCTATAGCGACAGCTACAACAACCGCTTTGGCTCCAATCCGTTTCGTATCTCGACTCTTGGCTACGATGCGGTGCTGCTGACCTTGCGGGTCGCGCGCGATTGGAAAGTGGGTCGGACTTTCCCGGTATCCAACCTGCGCGATCCGGGCGGATTCCTCGGACTCGACGGTCCATTCCGCTTCATGCGCGACGGCGTCGTCCAGCGAGCGATGGAAGTGCGCGAAGTAAGGAATGGAGATGTCGTGGTGGTCGATGCGGCCCCGACCCGCTTCGACGACTGACGATAACCGTACGGCCCCGCTTGTGGGGCGGCGATAGCGCGGAATATAGCCCGGCACATGTCCGACGACCTGTTTGATGGCACGCCCGCTTCGAGCGGCGACTATGACGCTTCCTCGATTGAAGTCCTGGAGGGGCTGGAACCTGTTCGCCGCCGCCCCGGCATGTATATCGGCGGGACCGACGACCGCGCGCTGCACCATCTGGCGGCCGAGGTGCTCGATAATGCCATGGACGAAGCGGTGGCAGGTCACGCGAGCAGGATCGAGGTGCGGCTTGACGAGGGCAATCGGCTGACCATCGCCGACAACGGCCGCGGCATCCCGGTCGAAGAGCATCCGAAATATCCCGGCAAGTCGACGCTCGAGGTGATCCTCTCGACGCTCCATTCCGGCGGCAAGTTCTCGGGCAAGGCTTACGCCACCTCCGGCGGCCTGCACGGCGTCGGCGTGTCGGTGGTCAATGCGCTCTCTTCGCACACCCGCGTCGAGGTCGCGCGCGATCGCCAGCTCTACGCGCAGGAGTTCTCCAAGGGCCAGACGCTTGGCCCGATCGAGGAACTCGGGCCGACGCCTAACCGGCGCGGCACCACGGTCAGCTTCACGCCCGATACAGAGATCTTCGGCGACCGCGACTTCAAGCCCGCACGACTGTTCAAGCTGGCACGGTCCAAGGCGTACCTTTTCGCCGGAGTCGAGATTCGCTGGAAATGCGCCCCTTCGCTTGCCAGCGAAGATGTGCCGGAAGAAGCTGTCTTCAAGTTTCCCGGCGGTCTTGCCGATCATCTTGCCGAGCAGGTGGGTGAACGCGAATGCGTGACTTCCCAGCCCTTTACCGGAAGGCAAGATTTCCCCGACGATCAGGGTCGGGTCGAATGGGCGATAACCTGGCCGCTGTACTCGGATGGTTCGACCAGCTGGTACTGCAACACCGTCCCTACCCCCGACGGCGGCACCCATGAGCAGGGGTTGCGCGCAGCGCTGACCAAGGCCCTGCGAGCCTTTGGCGAACTCACCGGAACAAAGAAAGCCAAGGATATCTCCGCCGACGACGTGATGACCGGCGGCGAGGTGATGCTGAGCGTCTTCATCCGCGACCCTCAGTTTCAGTCGCAGACCAAGGATCGCCTGACTTCGCCGGAAGCTGCCCGCCTCGTCGAGAACGCGGTTCGCGACCATTTCGACCACTTCCTCACCGACAATATGGAGCGCGGCAAGGCGCTTCTCGGCCAGGTGATGGAACGCATGGACGAGCGGCTGCGGCGCAAGCAGGAGCGCGAAATCAAGCGCAAGACCGCGACCAATGCCAAGAAGCTGCGCCTGCCCGGCAAGCTGACCGACTGTTCGGGCGAAGGCGATGCCGACACCGAACTGTTCATCGTCGAAGGTGATTCGGCTGGCGGCAGCGCCAAGCAGGCACGCGACCGCAAGACGCAGGCGATCCTGCCGATCCGCGGCAAGATCCTCAACGTTGCCTCGGCCACGGCGGACAAGATCCGCGCCAACCAGGAAATCGCCGATCTTTCGCTCGCGATGGGCTGCGGCACGCGTAAGGATTGCGATCCGGAGAACCTTCGTTACGACCGGATCATCATCATGACCGACGCGGACGTCGATGGCGCGCATATCGCAACGCTACTGATGACCTTCTTCTTCCAGGAGATGCCCGAGATCGTCCGCCGAGGGCACCTGTTCCTCGCCCAGCCCCCGCTCTATCGCCTCACAGCCGGCAAGGAGAGCGCCTATGCCCGCGACGACGCGCATCGCGCCGAGCTGGAAGAGACGGTGTTCAAGGGCAAGAAGGTCGAAGTGGCGCGGTTCAAGGGGCTTGGCGAAATGAACCCTGCGCAGCTGCGCGAAACCACGATGAACCCGGAAACGCGCTCGCTGATCCGCATCACCCTGCCACCCGAGTTCGAGCAGCGCGCCGCGGTCAAGGAACTGGTCGACCGACTGATGGGCCGCAATCCAGAACACCGCTTCATGTTTATCCAGAACCATGCGGGCGATGTCGACCGGGACTTGATCGACGCTTAACTTGCAGTGGCGTCTCGGGAACGGCGTGCCAAAATCCAGAAGAGCAAGCCAAGCACCAAGGGCATGATTGGGATGCCGCCAAAATGGGCCAGCGGGCGCGCGAATACTGGAGCGGTAAAGGCCAGCAAGCTTATCGTCTTCTCCCAATCTCGGTAACCGGCGTGCGCAAGGAATATCAGCGGAAAGGCCAAGAGTGCCATGTCATAGTCAAGCGCGAATGGCGTCGCGAGCGGCGCGCCGACCAGCACGAGCGATGCGATCAGCGGGCTCCAAGCCTTTCGCCAGCTTGCCCACACCACGGTCGCAGCAACGATCAAACTAACACCTATCTGCACGGCATAAGCGAGCGATGTGGAAACGCCGAGAACCTTGAGCCCGGCAAAGACGCTGACCATCTTTCCGTACCCGATGGCTCCACTGGTCATGGCGGACTGAGCTGAGCTAGATAGCGACAGCCAATCCCGCCAAATATCGAAACCGAATACGAGTCCGTTAAGTGCTGCGAGGGCAAACGCCGTAATCCCTGCCGCGGCGATTGTACGCCAGCTTCCCGTGAGTAGTAGCGCCAGTGGAACGAGCAAGCCGAACTGTGGCTTGATGGTTGCAAGGCCGAGCAGGACTCCAGCCAACACCGGCCGCTTGCCAACCAGCAAGAGACCACCGCCCAGAAGAGCGGCAATGAGGAAGCTAGTTTGCCCATGGGTGATCGTGATCAGCACCGGGGGAAATGCTGCAAACCAGACCCAGACCGGACTGAGTAGATCGAGTTCACGGCTCCAGGCGCGCAAGGCGGCAAGATAGGCGGCAGCCGTTGTCGCCAGCCACAAGGTATAGGCGACGAAGTAGGGGAAAAGGCCCAAGACCAGGCAAAATGCGAGGAACTGGGGAGGATAGAAGAAGGCCGGATAACCCTCCAGGTTCGGGGCAAACTCGCGCATGAACGCAAGATGGGTCGAAGCGTCGTATGGATTCGCGTTTTCCAGCAACAGTCTTCCGACAGCTAAAAAACTGAGAAAATCGCTGCCGATCAGATGTCCAAAGCGATCCCTGCCAGATTGTGAAGAACCGAAGAGAATGAGGAGCGATACCAGGCTCAATCCCGCCAACAGGCGCGGATAAATGCGCACCCGCTCCCGATCGAGAAAACTGCCGCGGCGCAGGTGCTCCCACAGCCTCATCCGCGATGCGCTCCGGTCATTTTCGGCAAGGCCCCCTTCATCGCTCGTGCGGCGATTCGCATTGGGGCCACCCTAGCGCAGAAGTGGTGCAGGTCGCACCATCGGGATCCCGGCGGGCGACTACGCACACCGCTTCGTTAGGTATGAGAGGCTTAGAACGGCGCGCCTTCCACCTCCTCGGCAGTGTAGATCGCAATTTCCGGCGGCGTACTCGCCATGGCGCCGACCGCGCGGATGAAGGCGCCGGATTCGGGCACGGCGAAGTGCCGCTTCATCGCCTCGGCATCCGCCCATCGTTCGAAGAAATGCATGCGGTTGGGATCACCGGCGGTAATATAGCAATCGTGCGAGATGCACCCGGGCTCGGTGCGCGAACGCTGCGAGTGTTCAAGGCCGAGCGCGATCGCCTCTTCGCGGCGCTCCGGCTTTAGAGTGACGCTGCCGGTGATGATAATCATCCCGCGGCCTCCGTGTGGATATGCAGCTCGCCCTCAAGTGTGCGGTGAACGGGGCACTTATCAGCAATCTCGATGATCTTGGCGCGCTGCTCCTCGTCCAGCCCGTCACCTTGCAGATTGATCGTCCGGTGGAGCGCCTGGAGCTGTGTCCCCTGCTCCATCGCCGCAACATGGTGGCATTCTTCCTTGTGGTTGCGCTCGTGCCGAACCTCGACAGTCACGCCTTCGAGCGGCCAGCCCTTGCGATCGGCATACATCTTCATGGTCATCGCAGTGCATGTGCCGAGCGCCGCGTTGAGCAAATCATAGGGCGTCGGGCCGGTGTCGTCTCCACCATAGCTCTTGGGCTCGTCGGCAATGAAGCGGTGGCTGACCGTGTGCACTTCGGTCCCAAATTTGCCGTGCCCGCTTTTCACGACGACGCCCTCGTCAGGCATCGGCCAATCTTCCCGCATGGGAAGGTAGCGGTGCGCCCAGCTGGCAATGACCGACGCGACGAAGCGAGCGTCCGCGTCTTTGAGCAGCAAGTGATCGGCGCCTTCGAGGCTGACAAAGCTCTTGGGGTGTTTCGCGGCCGCGAAGAGTGCGCTGGCATGCTCGATCCCGACGATGTCGTCCGTCGGCGAATGGAGAAATAGCAGCGGTCGCCGCAAGCGACCAACCTCCGCCAGCAGATCCGCGCTTTCGACGCGCTCTATGAACTCGCGGCCAAGGCAGAACTCCCGCCCGCCGATCGTGACTTCGCCCTGCCCTTGATCACGGATCGCGTCGAGATCGCCCTTGATGTTGTGCAGGACGTGCGGGACGTCGGAAGGAGCGCCGATGGTGGCAATGGCTGCGACCTTGTCGAAGCCCAGGTCGTCCGCCGCGGCGAGCACGGCCGCGCCGCCCAGGCTATGGCCGACCAGCAGGATCGGCTGGGCAAAGCGCTCGAACAGATAGCTTGCTGCGTCGACCAGGTCACCGACATCGGTGGCAAAACCAGCTCGGCCGAACTCACCCTCGCTGCCTCCAAGCCCGGTGAAATCGAACCGCAGGCACGCGATCCCCTCGCCTGCCAGCGCTCGTGCGACTTCTATCGCGGCGCGCGATTGCTTGGTGCAGGTGAAGCAATGCGCAAACAGAGCCGCGCCGCGCACCAGCCCGGTCGGCATTTCGAGCGATCCGGACAAGGCATGCCCTGACGCGGTGCTGATTGATATGTTTTCGGTCGGCATTGGCTCTCCTTTGGGCCTCGTCTCTCCCAAGAGTTCGGAACAGGCCCGGATAGATTACATGGCCGATCCGTGGCTTGGCCGCAATTTTGCACCACTGACCCGTCTATGGCGCACTTAAGCGGAGTACGAACAAGGAGCGTCGATACGATGCGGGCAACACCCATTACCCTGGCCTTGGCGGCGCTGTTTCTCGCCACGCCTCTGTCCGCCAAGGATTTCGTTATTCCGGGCGACCTGTGCGATCGGCTCGCCTTCGATACGGCTGAGCCACTTGCAGGCGACTGGACAGCCGTAAACCGCGAAGGTGGCGGAACGGTTGGCTCGAAGGCCATCGGCCTGTCTGGAAAGGACAAGGAATCGGTCGACTTCGAATATGCCGGAAATGGCGTCTTGGTGATGCGCGGTATCAACGACCAGGGGCCGCAGCGCATGGAACTCCAACCGCAAACCGTCGCAGAGCACTTGCCGACCGATTTTCGGGTCCAGATCGACGGTCGGATCAGAGAGATAGATGTCGCCGCGATGCTGCCCTGCGAATGGGAGAAGATGCCGGGCTATGTCGGGAACATCGAGTACGATCTCAACGGCATGGGAACGATGAATATGAAGGTCATCGCCAACTTTCCCAGCGTCACCCATGGATTTGGACTGCTTCACTTCACCGGCGACATGATGGGACGGCGGATCGACGTCCTGCGCTACTTCTCTCTCACCCGCGATTGACCAACTTTCGAAGCGCGCCAATCGACTGCCAATTTTGATGGCTTACGTAGCGGCACCCTTGCCTCTTGCTGCGCTGCACCCTAACGCTTGCGTCAAGTTTCAAGGGAAAACCGATGACCGAACCGACCCGTTTCGAAGGTACCAGCTCCTACATCGCTACCGATGATCTGAAGGTAGCCGTGAACGCAGCTGTGACGTTGCGCCGTCCGCTGCTGGTAAAGGGCGAGCCGGGCACCGGGAAGACCGTGCTGGCGCATGAAATCGCCAAGGCGATCGACGCGCCGCTGATCGAGTGGAACGTCAAGTCGACCACCAAGGCGCAGCAGGGGCTCTACGAGTACGACGCGGTTGCCCGCCTGCGCGATGGACAGCTGGGCGATGAGCGCGTCCACGACATCTCGAACTACATCAAGAAGGGCAAGCTGTGGGAAGCTTTCACTGCGCCCGAACTACCCGTTCTGCTGATCGACGAGATCGACAAGGCCGATATCGAGTTCCCGAACGACCTTTTGCAGGAACTCGATAGGATGAGCTTCGACGTCTACGAAACGCACGAAACGATTACCGCGCAGGAACGCCCGATCGTGGTCATCACGTCGAACAACGAGAAAGAACTGCCCGACGCATTCCTGCGCCGCTGCTTCTTCCACTACATCAAGTTCCCCGACCGCGACACGATGCGCGACATCATTGATGTCCACTATCCGAACATTCAGAAGAACCTCGTCACCAAGGCGATGGATATCTTCTACGAGCTGCGCGATGTGCCGGGCCTGAAGAAAAAGCCCTCGACCAGCGAATTGCTCGATTGGCTCAAGCTACTGCTCAACGAAGACATGCCGCTCGAAGTGCTGCAGGACAGCAACCCCAACAGCGCGATTCCGCCACTGCATGGGGCGCTGCTCAAGAACGAGCAGGATGTCATGATGTTCGAACGACTCGCCTTCATGGCTCGGCGCCAACCCTAAGAGGGCAAGCCCATGGCTCATACCGGTCGATGCTTGTGCGGACAGGTGACGGTTTCGATCGAGAGCGAGCCATTGGGCGCCCGGACCTGCTGGTGCCGCGATTGCCAGAAGTTTGGCGGCGGAAATGGCACCACCAACGCTTTCTTCGCTTTCGCCAGCGTCAGCACGCAGGGCGAGCTTACTTGGTACGAAAGCACCGCCGATAGCGGCAACACGACCCGCCGTGCATTCTGTCCGGCTTGCGGATCGCACATCTTCACGAGAAGTTCGGCAGCCCCCGATTTCGGCGGCGTGCGGCTCGGCGTGTTCGACGACAAGGACCTGATCGCACCGCAGGCCGTGATCTGGACCGACAGCGCGCCCGATTGGGCCTATCTCGATCCGGACTTGCCGCATTTTCCCAAGGCTCCGCCGGTACCATCTGTGGATCCAAGCCGGTGAGCAAATTGATCGGTCGATTGGGAACGCCAGGGGCGACACTGCTTTTCTTCGCGCTGACCATTGCCATCCTGCTCGTGATGCGCGACTACTTCCCGGCGGAACTCGCGATCCCGCTCGAGGGGAGCGATATTCGGCCGGTCCTGCTGCTCGAATTCGCTTCGAAGCCCGAGCATTTGATCAACATCTTCGGCGAACCGGGCGACCCTGCGCGGGCGGATCGCATTGCGGGAATGAACACAGGCAATGCGCTCGATTATCTCCTGATGCCGGCATACGGGCTGCTGACGCTCAGTTTCTTTTTCGGCGTTGCGCGTGAACTGGCCGATCGAAGATGGCGGTTTTTCGGATGGCTGGCAGTCATCGCGGCAGTGTCCGACGCTGTAGAAAACGCGATCATGTTCAGCATGGTTGCCGACATGAGTAACGCTATGCCGGAAATGGCATTGCTGCCCTATCCCGTGTGGCTAAAGTTCGGACTGCTGGCGCTGACCTGTGGTGCCGCGGTGGCCGCGTTTGCCAAACTGAAGCGCTGGATACTCGCCCTGCTTTGCGTCCCCGCCCCGCTTCTCCTGGTCCCGGGGATGCTGGATCCGTTCGGCCTTGCCCCGATGGCAACCAGCATGATCGGCCTGGGTTGGGCCGCGATGGCGATCCACGCAGCGACGCGTTGGATCGCCCATTCGCGGAAACCGGTCTAGAGTACGTAAGCCAGTTCGAAGTCGCCCCAGCGCCGTCCGTCGATAATCATCGGAACGTAGACGTTGCGAACAATCTCGTACTGCTTGCCATCGCCTTCCTGCCGGTAAACCGCCATCATGTAGGCATCGGAGCTTTTCTTGGCCGCCTTGTCGACTCCTTCGAGCAGGATGCGCCCATTGCGGCAATGTTTCGTGTCATGCGCTAGGTCGCCGGTCGGCTTGCGCGAGCGGTCGGAGATGTGGGTAGGCAGGAAGCCGTTCATGTCATTGCAGGAGCACATCCGGATTGCGCCGCCCTGCGCGACGACCTCGTCGAAGATCGGGCGCCAGGCTTCGTCTGCCCAATCGCATAGCGAAGTGCGGTAGAGCTGGGGGTTGGTGCCCGGGACTTCGCGATAGTTCTGGTCGAACAGGGCCGATGCCGTCAGTCGACCTTCAGCAAGGGCTTTTTCGGCCGCCGCTTCGAGCTTCTTGGCGACGTCCTGCGCTCTGTCGACCTGAATGCTGTCCTCGGGCGACAGGCCGGCCTTGACGATCTGGTCGAACATGTCGCTCGCGGTGAGCTCGAGCTCGTGCATGCGCTTGTGCGCCTTGTCGAGCTTGGTTTCATTATCGACTGCGGCTTCATCGAAGCTGTCGAGCACATCCTGGACCCGCTGAACATGTCCGCTGATCGTGCTGGTGGAACGGGCAATCTGGTCGTTCTGCTTGTCGACTTCCTCGACCAGCTCGCCAACACTCGAAATGGTGCGCTCGATTTCAGCGACGGAATTCTTCGCGTCGCCGCTCGCTTTGGAGCCTGTCTCGATTCGTTCGATGACCGACGCGGCCTCCGCATCGAGGGCATCGACAGTTGCAGCGATTTCCTCCGTCGCCTTGCGGGTGTCGTTGGCGAGGTTCTTCACCTCCCCTGCCACCACGGCAAAGGTCCGGCCGGCATCGCCAGCGCGCATTGCTTCGATCGTGGCATTGAGCGCCAGTATGTTGGTGGTTTCTGCGATCTGCTCGATGTCGTGCGCGCTGCGCCGAACCTGATCCATCGCCGCGGCGAAGCTGGTCACGTGCTGCGCAAGCGCCTCGACGAGTTCGAGTACGGAATTGATCTTGCTGAGCGAGGAATGGATCAGCGACGTGCCTTCGCCGAGTCGTTCGATCGCGCGCTCCGAGAGCAGGCGCGCTTCGTCGCTCGCCTGCGCCACCTTCTCCTGGTCGGCTTCGAGTTCGACAACGGTCCCGCGCAGCGCGGTGTGCTCCTCGCGCAGCCGCTCCGAGGATTTGATGACTTCCTCGATTATGCCAGCGACATCGGTGCAACTGACGGTCACGTCTCCGCAGCTTGCCGGAATGCGATCCAATGCCCGTGCGTTGTGACTGTCGACTTCGATAGGCTTCATGCCCTGGGACCCCCAATAGTGATATTGGTGTCATCGGTAACCGCTCATGGTTAGCAAACATTTAAGCGGAAGCGGCTGTGAAACGCCTCTGGCCTCGGGCGATCAGTGGCGCTAAGCAACGGACATGTTCTTTAACTTCGTCGACGAACTGCGTGAAGCCGGGATCCCGGCCAGTTTCAAGGAGCACCTCACCCTGCTAGAGGCGCTCGACAAGGACGTGATCGAGCAGACGCCCGAGGCGTTTTATTACCTCTCGCGGGCCACCTTCGTGAAGGATGAGGGCCTGCTCGACCGGTTCGACCAGGTGTTCCAGAAGGTTTTCAAGGGAATCCTGACCGATTACGGGCAGAATCCCGTCGAAATTCCGGAAGACTGGCTCAAGGCCGTCGCCGAGAAGTTTCTCAGCCCCGAAGAGATGGAGAAGATCAAGTCGCTGGGCGACTGGGATGAGATCATGGAAACGCTCAAGAAGCGTCTCGAAGAACAGGAAAAGCGCCACCAGGGCGGCAACAAGTGGATCGGCACCGGCGGCACGTCGCCCTTCGGCAATTCGGGCTTCAACCCCGAAGGCGTGCGGATCGGTGGCGAAAGCAAGCACAAGCGCGCCATCAAGGTCTGGGACAAGCGCGAGTTCAAGAACCTCGACAACACCAAGGAACTCGGCACCCGCAACATCAAGATGGCCCTGAGACGCCTGCGCCGTTTCGCCCGCGAAGGTGCCGCGGACGAACTCGACCTCGATGCGACGATCGAAGGAACGGCCAAGCAGGGCTGGCTCGACATCCACATGCGCCCCGAGCGCCACAATGCGGTCAAGCTGCTACTGTTTCTCGATGTCGGGGGATCGATGGACCCGTTCATCAGGCTTTGCGAAGAGCTCTTCAGTGCGGCGACCAGCGAGTTCAAAAACCTCGAATTTTTCTACTTTCACAACTGCCTCTACGAGGGCGTGTGGAAGGACAACAAGCGCCGCTGGCAAGAACGGACTAAAACCTGGGACGTGCTTCACAAATACGGCCATGACTACAAGGTGATCTTCGTCGGCGACGCAGCGATGAGCCCTTATGAAATTACCCATCCGGGCGGCAGCGTCGAGCATATGAACGAGGAAGCGGGCGCCATCTGGATGCAGCGCGTGATCAATACCTATCCCGCGACAGTCTGGCTCAATCCCGTGCCGGAGAAGCAGTGGAGCTATTCGCAGTCGACAAAGGTGATGAAGCACCTCGTCAACGACCGGATGTATCCGCTCACACTCGACGGTCTCGATGACGCCATGCGCGAATTGAGCCGGAAACAGGGTCATTAGACTCGCCGCGCCGCAGCCTCAGTCTTTCTGGTCGAGTTCCGCATTGAGCCGCAGGCTGCAGCGCCAGAAGAAGAATGCAGGCAAAAGGCCGAGGAAGGCCGCGACATAAAGCACTACCTGCACGCTGTTTTCCCCGAATTCAGGCCTGATCGCGTCGGACATCATGCCGAAGAGCAGCGGACCCAGGCCAAGCCCGATGAGGTTCTGGCAAAACAACATCACGGCGCTCGCCATGGCTCTCGCTTCGCGTGGGACCAGCCCTTGCACGCTCGAGTAGGTCGGCCCGTAATATAGCGAGTTCAGGAGTGTCGGCACGAAGAGCAGGAAGAGCGCCGCTCTCCAGTCTGCGACCGAATAGGCCCAGAAGGCGGCCGGAGCGGCGATCATCATTCCCACTGCCGGTGCAGTCAGGACGTGTCGCCGATTGGTTCCGCCGAAGCGGTCGGCCAGCCATCCTCCGAGCCAGGTTCCGAGGATTCCCGCCGCTCCATTGACCACGCCGAAGTAGAAGCCGACTTCTCCCGGCGTCAGCCCATGGGTCCGCTGGAAGAATATCGTCGCCCAGGTTGTCTTGCCGTAGGCGAGAAAGGAGGCGCACGACCCGGCGATCAGCAACAGGACGAGCGCACGCGAACTGAAGATCGCCTTCAATATTTCCTTGCCGACCAGCGGCGGAGTAGCGCTCATCGTCGGTTGAATGACGCCCCCGTGGCGGCGCGGGTCGCGCAGGAAGACGAGGACGAAACCCGCGAGAGCGACTCCGGGTAGCCCTACTGCGAAGAATGCGAGCCGCCACCCCAGCAGGTCGTTGAGCACGCCGCCGATCATCATGCCCAGTAGGGTTCCGATGGGGATCCCGAGGGCATAGAACGCGAGAGCGCTGCTGCGCTTTTCCTTGGGTACGCTGTCGGAAATCAGCGAATGCGCCGCCGGGGTGCATCCAGCCTCGCCTACGCCCACCCCGATCCTTGCGAGCAGCAATTGCCAGAAGTTCTGCGCGAAACCGCACAAAGCGGTCATCACCGACCATGTTGCGAGAGCAACGGCGATGATCCGCGGCCTGCTGGTGGTGGGCCGATCGGCGTAGCGAGCGATGGGAATGCCGAGCACTGTGTAGAATAGCGCAAAGGCAAGGCCAGTCATCAGGCCGATTTGCGTGTCCGAGAGGCCCAGCTCGTTCCGGATGGGCTCCGCCAGGATGTTGACGATCTGCCGGTCGATGAAATTGAAGATGTAGACAACCAGCAGGATCCACAGGAGCAGTCGCGTCGAGTTGCCCCTGCTGGCGGTTGCCGTGCTGGCCATCAGTAGAGCAAGTGCCCGCGAACCGTCGTTATCCAGCTTGCTTCGTCATTTGCCGCCATCGCATCGAGATCGTGGGGCGTGGCGTCGGGATTGTCCACCCATTCGCGCAAGGCAGGTCCGCCATTGATCACATCAATCGCGAGCCGCTCAAGTTCGTACTCATAGGGAAAATCACGCCAAATCTCGTAATCGGGATAGAGATTGCGGATCGCCTTGAAGGCCAGGGCTTGCAGCCTCCAAGGACGGAAATTGTCGTGCCCATAGAACGGGCCTTCTGCATGGATCATCAATGCGTTGCAGAGTGTTCCTGCGTGCTTGTGAAAGGTCGGCTCGAACCAACATTCGCGCAAGGCGCAGCCGGAGATCCACTCGGGCGCCATCAGCAACATCTCCGCCAGCACCGATCTGGCATCGACATCGGGCGCGCCGAACAGCACTTCGAGCGGGCGGGTCGTTCCCCTGCCCTCGCTCAGCGTCGTTCCTTCGAGCATGACGGTCCCGGCATAGGCCCGCGCCATATTGACGTTTGCTGCATTGGGGCTGGGATTGATCCAGATGCGATCCTGCGGCCAACCGTGACCGGGGCCGTCCGGCTGCCAGCCCTCCATCGCGACGACGCGGTAATCCACGTCCAGCCCGAAGTGATCGATAAACCAATGGCCCATCTCGCCCAGCGTCAGCCCGTGCCGCATAGGCATGGGCGCTGCCCCGACGAAGCTTTCCTGCCCCGGAACGAGCAGAGTCCCTTCTACCGGTCGCCCGGCCGGATTGGGGCGATCGAGCACCCACACGCTCTTGCCAGTCTTGGCCGCCTCTTCGAGCAGGTACAGCAGCGTGGTGACGAAGGTGTAGATTCGGCAGCCGAGGTCCTGCAAGTCGAACAGGAAGACATCTGCCGATGACATCATCTGCCCAGTGGGGCGACGAACCTCGCCGTAAAGCGAGAATACCGGAATGCCGTAGGTCGGGTCGGTCTCGTCACCCGTCTCGACCATATTGTCCTGCTTGTCGCCCTTCAGACCGTGCTGAGGCCCGAAAGCACTCGTCACATTGACGCCAGCGGCAATGAGGGCATCGAGACTGTGATTGAGCGCTGCGGTGACGCTGGCCGGATGCGCGATCAGCGCGACGCGGCGCCCATCGAGCTCTCGCAACAGATCCGGTTCAGTGAGGAGACGATCGATCCCGAATTTCATGATGCGTGCGGTGCCGCAAGCCCGGCCACGAAGCAAGCCGGATCGTGGAAATCGGGCTTCTCATCGTTGGGATGCTGGATGGCCCAATAGCTGATGCGGCCACCCTCCTCCTCGATAACGGCGCTGATGCTCATCCTGCATGGCGCGTCGGGAAGCTCCGACCGAGGAATCGCTGCATAGAAGATCGTAAAGCTCGACCCGGGGTGGACTTGGCTATCTGGCGCTCGCCTCACCACTCGTTCAGCCATCCCTTCGCGATATTCGACGAAGTCATAGGCATTCCAACGCCGCGAGGGTGACAGGTTCCACTCGCTATACCCGGCGCCGCCTTCAGGTTGCAGGAACAGCTCGAAACAGGTCGTCCTCCACAATCCGTCAGCCCTCGTCTTGCTCCCAATCCTCGGCAGCACCAGCTTCTGCGCCCCCTCGACTTTCCATCGCAGTCGCAGCCAGTTGGCATCATCGTCATGGATGCGCGCCTCTATCGCGGTGACGGCGAGCGGCGGGTGAGCGGGGTGAGGAATGAGCCGATGCGCTTGCATTACCCCCCCTCCATGCTAACCGCGCCCTCCCAAGGCAAGAGAATGTCCATGAGCGAGTACAAATCCGATCTCCTGCGCCTGCTACAAGAGCGCGGGCATATCCACCAGGTTACCGATGCCGACGCGCTCGACGCGCTGGCTTCGAAGGAGATCGTGACGGCCTATGTCGGATTCGATCCGACCGCGCCATCGCTCCACATCGGCAATCTCGCTTCGATCATGCTGCTTAAGCGCGTCCAGCAGGCCGGCCACCGGCCAATCGTGATCATGGGCGGAGGCACAGCCAAGGTCGGCGATCCATCGGGCAAAGACGAAACGCGGACCATGCTCACCGAAGAGCGACTCGCGGCCAATGTGGCCTCGATCAAGGACAGCTTCGAGAAGATCCTACGGTTCGACGATAGCCCAACCGGCGCGATCCTGATCAACAATGACGATTGGCTGAGCAAGCTCGGCTACATCGAGATGCTTCGCGATGTCGGCCCGCATTTCACCATCAATCGGATGCTGACCTTCGATTCGGTCAAGCTGCGCCTCGACCGCGAACAGCCGCTGACCTTCCTCGAATTCAACTACATGATCATGCAGGCGTATGATTTCCTCAAGCTCGCGCGCGATTATGATTGCCGCCTGCAACTAGGCGGCAGCGACCAGTGGGGTAACATCGTCAATGGGATCGAACTGACCCGGCGCATCGATGGCAAGGAAGTCTATGGCGTGACAGCGCCCCTCATTACCCGGGCCGACGGGCAGAAAATGGGCAAGTCGGTCTCTGGCGCGATCTGGCTCAATGAAGAGCAGCTTCCGGGCTACGATTTCTGGCAATACTGGCGCAATACTGACGACCGCGATGTTGGCCGGTTCCTGCGCCTGTTTACCGATGTCCCGCTTGACGAGGTGGCACGTCTCGAAGCGCTCGAAGGTGCCGAGATCAACGAGGCCAAGGTCGTTCTTGCCAACGAGGTCACTAAGATGGTGCGCGGCGAAGCAGCAGCCAAGGCTGCCGAAGCGACAGCGCGCGAGACCTTTGCGGGCGGCGGTGTTGGCGAAGACCTCCCTACCCTGTCGGTAGGTGATGAAGGCATGCGCATCGGCGCGGTTCTGACGGCGATCGGGTTCACCCAATCCAACGGCGAAGCGAAGCGCAAACTGGCCGAAGGTGCGGTCAAGCTCGAAGACGCGGTCGTCACCGATCCGGGAATACTGGTCCTTCCCGCTGTGAACGAGTCGCTCAAGCTCAGCCTCGGCAAGAAAAAGCACGGCCTCGTGACACGATAAGGGCGCTCCACCGGAGGGGACGTCCCGTATCGGGACAGCGGTTCTTTACAAATTATCAGCCTTTCTACCGCATTAGTGATTTCGACGAACCAAGATGTGGAGGGTCGAATACTGTGTCTGCGGGAGCAAGCCTGAGCGTCACTGACATGCGCCGCGCCGCGCGTCACCCGGTCGATTTCCCGGTGATCGTGGAGCACCATGCCCAGGGTGACATGAACCTGCACGTGGCCAACATTTCGGCCCACGGCTTTATGGTCGATGATGCACATAACCTGCAGCGCGGTGATCGTGTGATCATTCGACTGCCTGTGGTTGGTCGGATCGAAGCCTACGTCATCTGGGTGCGCGACAATCGCGCCGGGTTCCAGTTCGAACGCATCATTCGTCTCGACGATTTCATGGCGGTGATCGATACTTTGCAGCCGAACCCGCGACTGCGTCGTCCGCGCTGAGTAGCGCGACTTCCACTACAGCTAGATTTTGACGTATTGGCAGGCCCCTCGCGGCCTGCCATTGCGCGTCTGTGAGCGATACCGAGAGCCCTGCCGGGCACCCTTTCCACATCGGCAATTTCCGCGCCTACTGGACGGCGCGACTTGCGATGACGCTGGCGCAGTACGCCATGCTGCTCATCATCGGTTGGCAAACTTACAATATTGCGCGCGACAGCGGCATGAGTGTCGGCGCAGCTTCGGGACAGTTGGCCCTCATCGGCCTCCTACAATTCGCACCGCTCTTCGTGCTCACGCCTTTCGCGGGATTGGCTGCCGACCAGTACGACCGGCGAAAGATTGGTCTCCTTACCATCCTGCTGCAGCTCGCATGCGCCGCTGTCCTCGCAGCGGTAACTTGGCAGGACGCGATGACCCTGCCGGTACTGTTCGCGATTGCGATCATGCTCGGCGTCGCGCGGACTTTTACCGGACCTGCACTCTCCTCCCTCGCGCCGAACCTGGTGCCAAAGGCAATCCTGCCCAATGCCATCGCGCTTTCCTCGATCTCCTGGCAGGTGGGAATGATCGTGGGTCCGGCGATGGGCGGCTATCTTTACGCAATCGAGCCTGCGATGCCCTATATCGTCGCATGCGGGCTGTTCGTGGTGGCCTTCGTGGCCCTCGCGATGATCGGCAAGGTGCCGCAGCAGGCCATGCGCAAGGACATTCGCCCGATCGGGCAAATCATCGATGGCCTGCGCTACGTTGCTCATAACAAGATGGTGCTGGGGTCAATCACGCTCGATCTGTTTGCGGTGTTTCTGGCTGGGGCAACTGCACTGTTTCCCGTCTACGCCCGCGACATTCTCCAGGTCGGCGAACAAGGCCTTGCCCAGCTCGCCATGGCACCGGCCACCGGAGCGGCGATCACTGCCGCGTGGTTTTCATGGAGGCCCCTAAAGCACAACGTCGGCCCCAAGATGCTCCTGGCCGTGTTTGTGTTCGGTATCGCCACGATTGTCTTCGGCCTCTCGACCTCGATGCCGCTGAGCCTCGCAATGCTGTTCATCGTCGGGGCTGCCGACATGTTCAGCGTCTACATCCGCTCGTCGCTGATCCAGCTTCACACGCCGGACGACAAGCGCGGTCGCGTATCATCGGTCAGCCAGCTGACCATCAGCGCGTCGAACGAAGGCGGTGATTTTTTCTCCGGCAGCCTCGCATTTCTGATTGGCCCGGTCGCTGCAGTGGTTGCAGGCGGTGTCGGTGCTATCGTAACGGTGGCGATCTGGAGCCGCGTGTTCCCCGTGCTGCGCACGACCAAGACCTTCGATCCGCCCGAGGATTTGCTAGAAGACCGACATCCGTCCAAACCTACCCCGCAGGAGGTATGACATGAAAGCCGCCAGTATTCTCGAAACCATCGGCAACACGCCGCATATCCGACTTGCACGGATGTTTCCCGACCATGAAGTCTGGGTAAAGTCGGAACGCAGCAATCCCGGCGGCTCGATCAAGGATCGGATCGGCTTGGCGATGATCGAGGACGCCGAGGCAAGCGGGGCGCTCAAACCCGGCGGCACGATCATCGAGCCGACCAGTGGCAATACGGGTATCGGCCTCGCGATGGCGGCCGCGGTCAAAGGCTACAAGCTGGTGCTCGTGATGCCCGAATCGATGTCACTCGAGCGCCGCAGGCTGATGCTTGCCTATGGCGCCAGCTTTGACCTCACGCCCAAGGAAAAGGGCATGAAGGGCGCGATCGAGCGGGCCAACGAGCTGATCGAGCAGACCGAGAACTCGTGGATGCCGAGCCAGTTCGACAATGATTCGAACTGGAAGGTCCATGTGCGAACCACTGCGAAGGAAATCCTCCAGGATTTCGCCGATAGCCCGGTCGATGTGCTGATTACTGGCGTTGGCACCGGCGGACATCTCACCGGCTGCGCGGAAGAGCTCAAGCGTCACTGGTCGGGCATGAAGGCCTATGCCGTGGAGCCGACGCTTTCCCCCGTGATCTCGGGCGGACAGCCCGGCCCGCACCCGATCCAGGGAATCGGCGCCGGATTCATCCCGGGAAATTTGCACACGCAGGCAATCGACGGGGCGATTCAGGTTGAGCCTAAAGATGCCAAGGAGATGGCCCGCCGCGTCGCGCGCGAGGAAGGCATGCTCGTTGGAATCTCCAGCGGCGCAACCCTCGCGGCGATTGCCCAGAAACTGCCCGACCTCGCCGCCGGGACACGGGTGCTCGGTTTCAATTACGACACAGGTGAGCGTTATCTTTCTGTTCCGGATTTTCTGCCAGAGTAGTAATCGAACACGGCGGCGAGGATTCGGCGCCGTGTAGGTTGAATGTTCTTACGAGGGGTCGGAACGATTCGTTGGGTCGCTGCTATTGTGGTCGCGCATTTCACTGCGGCTGTTTCTCTGGGCGAGCGGAAGCTCGTCGACTACTTCACCTGGTCTTGGCTGCAGGAAGTTTTGACTTTCTCGCTCATGCCACCCCTACTGATTTTTGCGGGACTGGTTTTCCGCTCAGTAAGGGCGCAGCCCTCCAATGTGCTTGGTCATCTCGGCGAGACACTACGGGAGAATCGCGAACGTTTTTTCTACGGCTTTCTCTTCATCCTGATCTACCTGATCGTCCATCGTGCCTACCGCGCGCTCAAGGTGGCGATCCCCCGACATAACGAGTATTGGGCGGATCCCATGTTCGCGTCATGGGACAAGGCGATTTTCGGCCAGGATCCTTGGCTGATCACTCATTCCATGGTCGGCCCATTGGGCACACAGTTTATCGACATGCTTTATGTCGTGTGGCTGCCGGTAATGCTCATTTCGTTCGGCTTTGCCGCCTTCGCCAAGGATTCGCAGTTTCGCAAGCGCGCCACCTTGAGCTTCTTCCTGACCTGGATCTTGTTGGGCAACCTCTTGGCCACCCTCTTCGCTTCGGTTGGCCCATGCTTCTACGCCGAATTCTACGGCAGCGATCGGTTCACCCCATTGATGGACCTGCTTTCGCATCAGAACCTGGCGGCGCTCAAGCTCCAGGAAACTCTGCGAATGACGGTAGGCGACGAAGCTATTGGCAGCGGGATCAGCGCCGTCCCTTCTCTCCATTGTGCAATCACGATGATCGTCGTGTTGATGGTACACGATCGGTATGGCTGGGATTGGCGTACTTACCTCGCCATCGCATATCACGTGATCATCTGGTTCGGATCGGTGCACCTCGGTTGGCACTATGCCGTCGACGGGATGATCTCCACGGCACTCATACCTTTCATCTGGTGGGCGAGCGGCAAGATCGTGACCCTGAGTGAAAGGCTTCCGAAGAAGCAGCCGGCGCCTGCCGTCGCATAAACGAAGGGCGCCTCGAACGAGACGCCCTTCGCCATTTCAGCAAAGTCTGCGCGATCAGGCTGCGGTCTGGAACGCATCCGCCGGCAGAGCCATCATGTTCTCCGCACCTGCTTCCAGCTTGCGGCGAAGTGCACCGGAATCGGGCAAGAAGCGTTCGGCATAATAGTTCGCCGATACCAGCTTGGCTTCGTAGAATGCCTTGTCACCGGCGCCGCCAGACAGCTTCTCGGCAGCTGTCTTGGCCATCTTCAGCCACATGTAACCGAGCGTTACGAGGCCCATGATGTGCATGTAGTTGTAGGCGCCGGCCCCGAGATTATTGGGGTTGGTCATCGCGTTTTGCATGAACCACATGGTCGCAGCTTTCTGCTCACCTAGTGCCTTCTCTAGTCGCGTGGCAATCTCAACAAGTTGCGGGTTGCTCTTGGCCGCAGCGATTTCCTCGTCGACCATCGCAAAGAAGGCCTGGATCGTCGCGCCGCCATTCTGGCCAAGCTTGCGACCGCACAGGTCCATCGCCTGAATGCCGTTCGCACCCTCGTAGATCTGGGCGATACGCGCATCACGCACGAACTGGCTCATGCCCCATTCTTCGATATAGCCGTGGCCGCCGAAGACCTGCTGCATATTGGTCGCGGTTTCATAGCCTTTGTCGGTCGTAAAACCCTTGATCACAGGGGTCAGCAGGCTGAGCATCTCATGGGCGGACTTCCGCTCCTCTTCGGTCTGCGCCTTCTCCGACAGGTCTGCCTGCAACGCGCTCCACAGGCAGAATGCGCGCGAACCCTCGGTGAACACCTTGGCGTCCATCAGCAGACGGCGAATGTCAGGATGGACGAAAATCGGATCGGCCTTTTCCTCCGGATCGACCGGGCCGGTCAGCGCCCTGCCCTGGCGACGGTCGAGCGCATAGGCCACGGCGTTCTGATACGCGGCCTCTGCCTGGGCATAGCCCTGCATACCGGTGCCGAGCCGCGCCTCGTTCATCATGATGAACATGGCGGCCAGACCCTTGTTCTCTTCGCCGACCATCCATCCGGTCGCCCCGTCGTAATTGAGGACGCAAGTCGAGTTGCCGTGGATGCCCATCTTGTGCTCGATCGAACCGCACGAGACACCATTGCGCTCGCCCAGCGACCCGTCCTCGTTGACGAGGAACTTCGGCACGACGAACAACGAGATCCCCTTCGAGCTTTCCGGAGCACCCGGAGTCTTTGCCAAAACGAGGTGGATGATGTTCTCGGCCATGTCGTGTTCGCCGGCCGAGATGAAGATCTTGGTGCCAGTGATCAGATAGCTGCCGTCCGCCTGCGGATCGGCCTTGGTTCGGATCATGCCCAGGTCGGTGCCGCAATGCGGCTCGGTCAGGTTCATCGTGCCGGTCCACTGGCCGGAGACCATCTTGGGTAGGTACATTTCCTTCTGTTCGGGCGTACCCTTAGCCTTCAGCGCCTCGATCGCGCCGTTGGTCAGCCCCGGATACATTCCAAACGACTGGTTGGCCGAGGACATCATCTCCTTGAGCGCGAAGCCAATCACCTGGGGCAGGCCCTGACCACCCAGTTCCTCTGGCTGGGTCAGCGTGCCCCACCCAGCTTCACGATACTGGTTGAAGGCTTCCTTGAATCCGGTCGGGGTGGTCACCGAGCCATCCTCGTGCCGCGTACAACCTTCCTGGTCACCGATCTGGTTGAGCGGTGCGATCACTTCTGACGTGAACTTTCCGCCTTCCTCGAGAATCGAATTGATCAGGTCCTCGCTGGCGTTCTCGAAACCCGGGAGGTTTCCGTAGCTTTCGAGGTCCAGCATTTCGTTGATGATGAAACGAAAATCGCGATTGGGGGCTTTGTAGATGGGCATCTGCGTGTCCTTGCGTGAGAAATATTCGGCTTGAGATTGTGGGCGCTCAGTCGAGCTCGACCTGTTCGACCAGCTTGATGAACTCGGTAAGTTCCTTGATCGAGGAGTCGATATCGGCCCGCTGGCGTTTGAGCTTGGCCACGTGGTTCTTGCACTTTTCGACCGTCACACGGCGCTGTTCGACCCGGCCGTCATCCAGATCGTAGAGATCGATCATCTCGCGGATTTCATTGAGGCTGAAACCGACGTTCTTGGCGCGCATGATCCAGGCGAGCCGGGCGCGATCGCGCTTGGAATATACCCGGGTCAAACCGACGCGGGCTGGCGAAATCAATCCCTCGTCCTCGTAGAATCGAAGCGCGCGCGCCGTACAGTCGAATTCCGAGGTCAGATCGGAAATCGTGTATTGCTCGCGTTCGTGCTTGTCGGGGCGATCGAGATGCGCGCCGTCGTGCCTGCGTTGCGGGTCGCCAACGGAATCATTTGCGGGTGCTGTAGCCATGCACCCTATCTATCTTCCCTTTACGTTAGCGTCAAGTCTTGACCCTAACGAGAGCCTCCCCTTCAAGCCGCCGATAGAAACAGGAACGGGCGCCGGTGTGGCAAGCCGGACCAGCGGGATCGCAGCGCAGAATCAGGGCGTCCTGGTCGCAGTCGACCAGGATCTCGCGCACCCTTAGGATGTTCCCGGAGGTTTCGCCCTTCTTCCACAAGGACTGGCGTGAACGGGACCAGAAATGAGCCGCCCCCGAGGCACGGGTTGCGGCAAGCGCGTCTTCATTCATGAAGGCAACCATCAGAATTTCCGAGTTTTTCGCGTCCACCGCAATGGCGGTGAGTAAGCCGCGGTCGTCAAACTTGGGCAGGAATACAGTACCGGCTTCGCGGTCGTCCGCGGGGTCAGGCGGAATACTCACATTTGATCCTTCGGTGAAGTGGGGCAGGCTTGCGATGATTTGTTGCAGGATAACCACAGATCAGAGCGAAAATCCATTTCGAGGCAAGATGACACTTTGATGAATCCGATTTGGATGAGAGGTTTCGACTTACGGACCTTACGGTACGTCCACCGAACATGCGGTGCCAATAGAGCGCCAGGTTCAGGGGGTGGCCGGAAGCTATGCGACAGGGGGTGTCGCGGCAACCGGTTTGAACGATGAGGGATAGGACCCTGGCGGCTTCAATGGGGGATAGTCGCCTGAGCTCTGAAAGAGCGGGTTCGCGATAATTCGTCACGTGGCGCCCGGGGCTTTATGCCTCGGGCGTTTCGTTTTGGGCACCCTGTGTGCGGTGCTCCACATTATCGAGCACCCGTGCGAAGCAGGCGATTCGGACGCTGCTGGCGCCGGCTGCCAGCAAGGCCGAAACGCATGCATCCGAGGTCGAGCCACTGGTCAGTACATCATCGACCAGGATCACATCGCGTCCCTTGAGGATGGCGTTGCGGCGTGAACTGACCCGGATGGCCCCCTTGAGCGCGCGGGCGCGCGCCTTCTTGCCGAGACCTCCGAGCGACGGTGTCTGCTTGTGACGCTCGAGCAGGTCGACCACCAGCCTTCCCTTGCCCAAGCGCTCCAGTTCACGAGCGAGAACGGCAGCCTGGTTGAATCCACGCGACCACAATCTCCAGCGGTGGAGCGGCACCGGGACCAGCAGGGGTATACGATTGCCCTCGCCCTGCTCCGGCAGTCGCGCCGCAATCAGCCGAGCCAGCATCGGTGCGAGGCCAAGCTTCCCGCCGTGCTTGAACGACAGGATCAGCTTGCGCGACGCATCGTTGTACAGCGTTCCCGCACTGATCCCGGCATGTTTCGGCGGGCTTGTCAGGCACGGCGCGCACAGCAGATCATCGCCTAGGATAGCGTTATCGAACGGTCGATCACATGTCCGACATGCAGGAGGGGAAGGAACCGCCAGCCCGCTCCAGCACGCAGTGCAAAGTCCTCCGTGCCTGCCGATGGCCTCACCGCAAAGCGGACACCGCGGCGGATAGACCAGGTCGATGAGCGGAGCGAAGCCTTCATCAATTTTCGACCTGATATCCATATTTTACGTCCAGCACATCTTGCGCGGTGAATGCAAGCGGTGCACGATGAGTCATGGCCGGACAGGGGGTTCCGAACATCTTTTCTGCCAGACGGCGGGCGGCACGGATCAGTCGTGCCGAAGCGCTTGCGCGTGGAGAAGGCCCCGCTTGCTGGTTGCTCCAGCATCTGGAAAGCGAGGCGCTCGATCGCGTCGATTTCATGCGGCTCGAACCGTCACGCGCGCTCCTCATCGGGCTCGATACGAGGGAGCTGACGAGCGAGCTGGGCAGGCGCGGCTGCGAGGTGACTTCGATTGTGGCGCGCAACGAAGAGGCGCCCGTCGAAGGCGGGCCGTATGACCTCATCGTTTCGCTCGCTGGCCTCGACACCGTAAACGACCTGCCCGGAGCATTGGTCCATCTCCGCGCCGCACTGTCGGAAGGCGGCCTGTTGTTGGCTCCCATGATCGGAGCGGGAAGCCTGCCACTGCTGCGACAGGTCCTGCTGGCTGCGGATGGCGATCGGCCGGCAGCGCGGATCCACCCGCAGGTCGATAATCGCGCGGCGACGTCCCTGCTCGAACGCGCGGGTTTCTCCCGCCAGGTCGTCGACACCCATCGGCTGTCGGTTCGCTATGGCGATCTCGACCGCCTGATCGCCGATTTGCGCGACCAAGGCCTGACCAACGTGCTGGCCGATCCCCCTCCCCCGCTAACCCGCAGCGGGTGGGAGCGCGCCCGCGCCAAGTTCGCCGAGCTGACCGATCGCGAGGGCCGCGCGACCGAGACCTTCGAAATTCTCACCCTGACGGGCTGGCGCTAGCTTCCCAGCGAAGCCTGCGCCGCAGCAAGCCGCGCAATCGGAACGCGGTAGGGCGAGGCGCTGACGTAATCGAGCCCGACCTTCTCGCAGAAGTCGATCGAGGCCGGATCGCCGCCATGCTCGCCGCAAATGCCGAGTTTGATGTCGGGCCGAGTCGCCCTGCCCCGCTCGGCCGCCAGTTCGACCAGCTGGCCGACGCCATCGATATCGAGGCTGACGAAGGGGTCGCGCGGGAAAATGCCCTTGTCGACATAGGGCGCAAGGAACCGCGCGCTGTCGTCGCGGGATACGCCCAGCGTCGTCTGCGTCAGGTCGTTGGTGCCGAAGGAGAAGAACGCGCCTTCCTCGGCAATTTCGCCCGCCATCAGCGCGGCGCGCGGCAGCTCGATCATGGTGCCGACGAGATATTCGACCGACGCGCCCTGTTCCTCGAAAACCTGCTTTGCGACGCGATCGACCAAAGCCTTGAGCAGTTCGAGTTCGCGCTTGGTCGCAACCAGCGGGATCATGATCTCGGGCACCGGCGCTTCGCCGCTTTCACGGGCAACCTCGCAGGCGGCTTCGAAGATCGCGCGCGCCTGCATCTCGTAGATCTCGGGGAAAGTGATACCGAGGCGGCAGCCGCGATGGCCGAGCATCGGGTTGAATTCGTGCAATTCGCCTGCGCGGCGCTTGAGGTGGTCGATCCCCACGCCGGTCGCATTGGCGAGTTCCTCGAACTCGGCATGGCCATGCGGCAGGAACTCGTGCAGCGGAGGATCGAGCAGGCGGATCGTGCACGGCAGCCCGACCATGACCTCGAATATCTCGCGGAAGTCCTTGCGCTGCTCGGGCAGCAGCTTCTCGAGCGCAACCCGCCGCCCGCGTTCGTCATCGGCGAGGATCATCTCGCGCACCGCGCTGATGCGTCCGGCATCGAAGAACATGTGCTCGGTCCGGCACAGGCCGATACCTTCGGCTCCGAACTGGCGAGCCATCCGGCAATCGTGCGGCGTTTCGGCATTGGTCCGCACGCGCATGCGGCGGTGCTTGTCGGCCCACTCCATCAGCCGCGCGAAATCGCCGGCCAGCTCTGGTTCGATCGTCGGGACTTCGCCCGCCATGACCTGGCCATTGCCGCCATCGAGCGTGATCGTGTCGCCTTCCTTGAGTTCGCGATTGCCGATCAGCAGCGTCTTGGCCTGGCGGTCGATCGAGACCTGCGACGCGCCCGAAACGCAGGGTCGCCCCATGCCGCGTGCAACCACGGCCGCATGCGACGTCATGCCGCCACGTGCGGTAAGGATGCCCTGCGCGGCGTGCATGCCGTGAATGTCTTCGGGCGAGGTTTCGACGCGGACGAGGATCACCTTCTCGCCGCGCTGCGCCCAGTTCTCGGCAGTGTCGGCGTCGAGCACGATCTTGCCACTCGCGGCACCGGGCGAAGCAGGCAATCCGCTGGTCAGTACATCGCGCTTGGCCTCTGGATCGAGTGTCGGGTGAAGCAGCTGGTCAAGCGCCATCGGGTCGACCCGGCGGATCGCGGTTTTCTCGTCGATCAGCCCTTCGCCAACCATGTCCACCGCAAGCTTGAGCGCGGCCTTGGCCGTGCGCTTGCCGCTGCGGGTCTGGAGCATCCAGAGCTTGCCCTGCTGCACCGTGAACTCGATGTCCTGCATGTCCTTGTAGTGCTTTTCGAGCAGGTCGAAGACATGGGCGAGCTCGGCATAGGGCTCGGGCATCGCCTCTTCCATCGAGAGCGGCTTGGCGTTGGCGGCCTCGCGCGCGGCCTTGGTCAGATATTGCGGCGTGCGGATCCCCGCCACCACGTCTTCGCCCTGCGCGTTGATCAGGTATTCGCCGTAATAGGCTTTCTCGCCGGTCGCCGGATCGCGGGTGAAGGCAACGCCGGTGGCCGAAGTGTCGCCCATATTGCCGAACACCATCGCCTGGACGTTGACGGCGGTGCCCCAGTCGGCCGGAATGTCGTTGAGCCGGCGATAGACCTTGGCCCGGTCCGAATCCCAGCTGTCGAACACCGCCTTGATCGCACCCCACAGCTGCTCGTGGACGTCTTGCGGGAACGGATGGCCGAGTTCTTCTTCCGCCAGCGACTTGTATTCCGCGACCAGCGTCTTCCAATCGTCCGCCGTCATCTCGGTATCGGCGTAATAGTCGTTGTCTTCCTTGGTGATCTCGAGCGCTTCCTCGAACAGCCCGTGATCAAGCCCGAGCACCACGTCGGAATACATCTGGATGAAGCGGCGGTAGCTGTCCCAGGCGAAGCGTTCATCGCCCGAAGCGCTGGCGAGGCCCTGCACTGTCTCGTCATTGAGGCCTAGGTTGAGGACGGTGTCCATCATCCCCGGCATGGAGACGCGCGCACCCGAACGGACCGACACCAGCAGCGGATCGGAAGCATCGCCGAACTTCTTGCCGACGGTCGCCTCGATATGTTTCAGCGCCTCGGCAACCTGCCCTCGCAAATCATCGGAGAAATCCGCGCCCTCCTGCAGGTAGCGCACGCATTCCTCGGTCGTGATGGTGAAGCCGGGCGGCACCGGCAGGCCGATCCGCGCCATCTCGGCAAGGTTCGCGCCCTTCCCCCCGGTTACGGTCTTGTCCGCCTGCCGCGGGTCCGAATGATCAGCCGCACCGCCGAAAGTGTAGACCGTCTTGTTCATGCCAATCCCTGTTAGTCTGAACCGATGGAACACATGGAACACGGTTCAAATGTCAAAAATCAGCCCTCGATACGGCTGAAATCCGCGACGTTGTGCACTGCAGCACGGAACCGTGCAAGCAGGTCGAGGCGATATGCGCGTTTGTTTTCTTGGCTATCATTTACCGTGACTTCGTCGAAGAAGCTGTCGATCGGTGCGCGCAGCGATGCGAGGGCAGCCATGGCGGCTGCGAAATCCTCGGCCTCGATGGCCTTGGCCGCTTTGGGCTCGGCCGCATCGAGCGCGTCGATCAGCGCCTTTTCGGCCGGTTCGGGCGAGTAGGAAAGCTCTGCTGCATGGCGTTCGGACATCTTGGCGTCGATCACTGCCTTCATGTCGGGATCGTCGACCAGCGCCAGCGGGTCTTCCTCGCCGGTCCGGGCGATCTCGCCTTCTATGCCGTGCCAGTCTTCCTTCTTGAGGATATTGGCGGCGCGCTTGTAGCCGGCGAGAAGGTTGGCGCCGTCTTCGGTGTCCATAAAGGACTGGAGCGCATGGACGCGGGCGAGCAGGCGGACGAGGTCGTCCTCGCCGCCCAGTGCGAACACCGCGTCGATCAGATCGTGGCGAACGCCCGCTTCGCGCTGCTGGACCTTGAGACGGTCAGCGAAGAAGTCGAGGAGTTCAACCGCCTTGGCGTAGGCAGATTTTACACTGGTCGAAACCTCGTCCCAAAATTCAGAATTAGCTTCATCGGGTGCTTGTTCAATGAGCTCTGCCGGATTTTCTGAGTCAAAGACATCCCGCAATTGAAGCCCTGTTCGAGCGAACCTCGCATCCCAATCGTTGATTGCTTCGGCATCACCTTCGCCGATCCGCCACACAAGCAGACTTTCGAGATTCAATCTCAGGCCGAGCTCGTTGATTGTTCTCAATACTGCAAGCGCGGCTCTCCGAAGAGCGAATGGATCTTTCGACCCAGTAGGCTTCTCGCCAATGCGGAAAAAGCCAACAAGCGTATCCAGCTTATCCGCCAGGCTCACCGCCATAGTCACCGGCGCGGTGGGCACTTCATCGCCCTGCCCGACAGGCTTGTAGTGATCGCGAATCGCGTCGCTGACTTCCTGCGGCAAGCCTTCCTTCTCGGCGTAATATCCGCCCATCAGGCCCTGCAACTCGGGGAACTCGCCGACCATCTCGGTGACGAGGTCTGCCTTGGCGAGCCGCGCGGCCTGTTCGGTCTGGTCCGCATCGGCACCCTTGACGATGCCTTCCTCGACCAGCCAGCGCGCCAGCTTTGCGACACGCTCGACCTTGTCGGCGACCGTGCCCAGCTTCTCGTGGAAGGTGATCCGCTCGAGCTTCTTCGCATGCTCGGCAAGTGTGGTCTTCTGATCGAGTTCCCAGAAGAATCGCGCATCGGAGAGCCGTGCCGCGAGCACCTTGCGATTGCCATCGACAACCACCGCCGGATCGGCGGCGGCAATATTGGATGTGCAGACGAAGGCGTTTGCAAGCTTGCCACCCCCGTCTTGGCAGACGAAATACTTCTGGTTCACGCGTGCGGTAAGCTGGATCACCTCGGGCGGAACATCGAGATATTCTTCGTCGAAACGACCGAGCAGCGGAACCGGCCATTCGGTCAGGCCCGCGTTCTCGATCACGAGACCCTCGTCTTCGACCAGCGTCAGCCCGGCAGCCTCGGCCGCCTGCTTGGCGCCCTCACGAACCGTGTTCTGCCGCTCTTCATGGTCGACGATGACATGGCAGGCGCGCAGCTTCTCGGCGTAGTCGGCGGCTGAACCGATGGTGATTTCGCCGGGGCAATGGAAGCGGTGGCCGAGCGTCGCGTAGCCGCTCGCAATGCCGTCGACCTCGCATTCGACGAGTTCCTCACCGATGATCGCGACGATACCCGATAGCGGGCGCACCCAGCGCAGGCTCTCGGTCGACAGCGAGGCCGCACCCCAGCGCATCGACTTGGGCCAGGCAAAGTCGCGAATGACTGCCGCAATGGCGTCGGCCAGCAGGTCCTTGGTCGCCCTGCCCGGTTTCTCGATCACGGCGAACCAGGTGTTGCGGCCCTTGACGTCGCGCAGTTCGAGCTGGTCGCGGGTTACGCCGTTCTTCCGACAGAAACCGTCGATCGCCTGGTCGGGCGCGCCTTCGGGCGGACCCTTGGCTTCTTCGCTGACCGCCTCGGTTGCTTCCGGAAGGTCGCGCGCAATGAGCGCAAGGCGGCGCGGCGTCGACCACACGGTGATCTCACCCACGGCAACGCCGGCAGCCTCCATCTCGCGGCGGAACAGCTTTTCCAGTTCGGCCCGCGCACCCGCCTGCATGCGGGCGGGGATTTCTTCGCTGCGCAGTTCGAGGAGGAAGTCGCTCACAGGCTCCACTCCGGATATTTGGCCTGCCATTCGGGCGTCATCTTCTCGGCATATTTCTCGCAGGAGGAGCGCGCGAGGTCGCGCACGCGGCCCATGTAGCTGGCGCGTTCCTGCACGCTGATCACGCCGCGCGCCTGCAGCAGGTTGAACAGATGGCTCGCCTCAACCGCCTGCTCGTAAGCGGCGATCGGAACGTCAGCGCCGAGCGCGTTCTTGCACTCCGCCTCTGCCTTGTTGAACAGGTCGAACAGCGCGTCGGTATCGGCGACTTCGAAGTTCCACTTCGACATCTGCTTCTCGTTCTCGAGGAAGACGTCGCCATAGTTCACCCCGGCGGAATTGAACGCCAGGTCGTAGACGCTGTCGACACCCTGGATATACATGGCGAGGCGCTCGAGCCCGTAGGTCAGCTCGCCTGCGACCGGCTTGCAGTCGAACCCGCCCATCTGTTGGAAATAGGTGAACTGGGTCACTTCCATCCCGTCGCACCAGACCTCCCAGCCCAGCCCCCAGGCGCCGAGCGTCGGGCTTTCCCAGTCGTCCTCGACGAAACGGATATCGTGCTTGAGCGGGTCGATCCCGATCGCAGCGAGGCTCTGCAGGTAGAGTTCCTGCAGGTTCGCCGGGCTCGGCTTCATGATCACCTGGTACTGATAGTAATGCTGCAGCCGGTTGGGATTCTCGCCATAGCGCCCATCGGTCGGCCGGCGGCTCGGCTGCACGAAGGCCGCATTCCACGGCTCCGGTCCCAGCGCGCGCAGTGTCGTCGCGGTGTGGAACGTCCCTGCCCCCATCCGCATGTCATAGGGCTGCAGGATCACGCAGCCCTGCGCGCTCCAGAAGTCGTGGAGCGTCAATATCATGTCCTGGAAGGACGCCTTGGGATCGCGCTCTTGCGGTTCGAAACTCATGGGCGCGCCCATGGAGCATGCCCTGTGACGCGTCAACGCCGCAGTTCCGCGCACCTGCCGATGTCGTAAGATTGCGACATTATGTCAGGTAGTGTTGACATAGTCAGCGAATCGCGACATATAGTCAGGCATACCTGACACTACGTCAGCGTAACATGACAGGAAATTGCCCATGACCTACGATCAATCGCCCTTGCTTGTAAGAAGGCTAACCGATGCCACGCTGCTCTTCGCCGGATTTGGCCTGGGATCCATTGTCGCGAAGATCACCCTGCTGATCGGTTGACCTGATGAACAATCGCCTAAAGGTCTTGCGTGCTGAACGCGATTGGAGCCAGGCCGAACTGGCCGGACGGCTTGAGGTTTCACGACAAGCCGTGAATGCAATCGAAACCGGCAAACACGACCCCTCACTCCCGCTGGCGTTCAGGATCGCCCGGCTCTTCAACCTGCCGATCGAGGAGATTTTCGATGACGGCCTCTAAAGACGCGATGCCCAACGGGGAGAAGCTCCTCCAGACGCGTCGTCGCAAGTTCTGGCGTTACATGAGTATCAGTCTCGTCGTTTTCGGTGCTGCCGGATTTCTGAGCGGATATCTGACGGATGCCTTTCAGGCCGGCGAAGTTCCGCTCTGGCTACCGCTGGCCGTCATTGCCGTGACCATTGTTGCGCTTATCTACTCAACCCGAGACTATCTGCGCCGCATCGACGAACTCGACCTGATGGACAATCTATGGGCGCATCTGATCGGTTTCTATGGCGGGCTGATTTCCTTCGGTGCCTGGTACCTATTGGCCGAACTCGGTGTGACAACACAGCCGAATGCCGAAGCAATAATCATTGCCGCACTTGCCGTCATGCTTGCGACCTATGGCCTGAGAAAGCTTGGCTGGCGTTGAAGGTGCCCTTAATTCTTCATTCAAACTCGGACCCCAAGGAGCTGCATCATGAGAAAAACCCCGTCCAAGCGATCGGCGGCCCTTGCCGCAGCACTGATCTTCTCCTCCACATCGGCTCTGGCTGAAGATGCCGCCGCGACCGTCGAAACTATCGAAACGGCACCGACTGGCCCTGCCCTCTGGAAAGCTGCGGACGAAGACACGACGATCTACCTGTTCGGCACCGTCCACGCGCTTCCTGAAGACGTGAAATGGTTCGACGGCGAGATTGCCGAAGCGTTGGCGTCATCCGAGGCCGTCGTCACGGAGATCGAGATGGACGAGGCGATGGCCGCCTCGATGCAGCAGCTCGTCATGTCGAAAGGTATCCTGCCCGAAGACGTTACGCTTCGCTCTTTGCTCGATGAGGAGCAGAAGGCCGCTTTCGAGACCGCAATGGGCAAGATCGGAATCCCGGTTGCCGGGTTTGACCGGTTCGAACCCTGGTACGCCGGCATGATGATGTCCATGTTGCCGCTGATGCAGCAGGGCTATTCGCCCGACAGCGGTGTCGAGGCAGTCATTCTGCGCGAAGCTGGCGAACGCGAAAAGGGATCGCTGGAAACGATCGAATTCCAGATCGGCCTGTTCGATGGATTGCCGCAGGACGCCCAGATCGACTTCCTCATCGAAGCTTCGAATAATGTCGACAAGATCAAGGATCAGCTCGACGCGATGGTGGCAGAATGGGTCGAAGGCGATGCGGTCGAACTGGCCAAGCTGATGAATGAAGGCTTCACCGACGAAGCCCTGACCGAAGCCCTGCTTTACAGCCGGAATCGCAACTGGGCCGAATGGATCGATACGCGGCTCGACACGCCGGGAACGGTCTTCATGGCCGTGGGTGCAGGTCACCTTGCTGGCGAGCAGAGCGTGCAGGATGCCCTCGCCGCTCGCGGGATCGAGGTCGAGCGCGTCAGGTGAAACGCCACTTCGCCGCACTGATGGCAGCCTGCCTCCTGTTGGCGGGCTGCCAGGACAAAGCCAGCCATCCAAACGGCGGCGCCTCGCCCTTGCTGTTTGAAGTCGCGAGCGCCGACGGGGCCGTCGAAGGCTGGTTGTTCGGCACGATCCATTCGCTGCCCGACGATACCGAGTGGCGAACGCCCTTGCTCGATCAGACGATCGAGCGGGCCGACAGCCTGATAGTCGAAATCGCCGCGCTGGATGACAGCGCGGCGCTTTTCGCAACTTATCGCAAGCTGGCGATGACACCGAACCAGCCCGATATTGCGACCAAGGTACCTCCGAGCAAAATCCCAGCGCTCTACGACCTCATGGATAAGGCCGGCTATTCGCCGCGCGACTTTCATGCGCTTGAGACCTGGGCGGTCGCGCTCAGCCTGGCGCAAGTCTATGAAACGGGCGATCCCGAGAACGGCGCCGACCTGGCGATGATCAAGGCCTTTTCGGGTCGGCCGATCGAAGAATTCGAGGGGGCAGAGAGACAACTCGCGATCTTCGACACCTTGCCGGAGCGCGAGCAGTCGGACTTGCTGGTGGCGGTTATCGATGAGGCAGATCAGCGCAGTGGCGAGCCGGAGAAGTTGCAAAGAGCCTGGCTCCACGGAGACATGGTTGCACTCGAGGCGGCGACCCGCGAAGGGATGATGGCTGATCCCGAACTTCGCGAGGCGCTCCTTGCCAAGCGTAACCGCGAGTGGTCGGCCCAGCTCGACACAATCCTGGAGCGTTCCGAGCGCCCCTTGGTCGCCGTGGGAGCAGGGCATCTGGTTGGCAAGGATGGCCTCCCCACCCTGCTCGAACGGCGCGGCTACAAGGTCACCCGGATCCAGTAAGGCGCGAGAACCACGTTTAAGTTGATTTCCATCCGCGATGCCCCTAAAGGCGCGCCCTTCGGCGTCATGGTCATCCCTGGAGGCGTGGCGGACCGAATGACAAACCAAAGCAATTCGAAAGGTATGTGACATGAGCGACGCTCTGACCCTGCCGGCCGAGGCGCGCGAACGGGCAGGCAAGGGAGTCTCCCGTCAATTGCGTCGCGAAGGCCGCGTCCCCGCCGTTATTTACGGCGGCAAGGAAGAACCCACGATGATCCACGTCGAGTCGAAGGAACTGGTCCGCCAGCTTGGCACCGGTCACTTCATGAACTCGATCGTCGAGATCGAACTTGGCGGTAAGAAAATCCGCACCCTCCCGAAGGACGTGTCGCTCCACCCGGTCACCGACCGCCCCGAGCACGTCGATTTCCTGCGCATGACCAAGGGCGGGAAGATCGAGGTCTCGGTCCCCGTTGTGTTCCTCAACGAAGAAGCATCGCCCGGTCTCAAGAAAGGCGGCGTGCTCAACGTCGTTCGTCACGAGCTCGAACTTGTCTGCGAAAACGACAAGATCCCCGGCGAGATCGAGATCGACGTCACCGGCAAGGATGTCGGCGATTCGATCCACATCAGCGAAGTCACCCTGCCCGAAGGCAGCGTGAGCGCGATTACCGATCGCGACTTCACTATCGCCACGCTGGTCGCTCCGTCGGCGCTCAAGAAGGCCGAAGGCGCTGAAGCCGCTGAAGGCGAAGAAGTCGACGCCGATGAAGTCGAAGCCACCGAACAGGACGGCGACGAAGGCGAAGAAGCTGCAGAGGGCGGCGAAGAGTAATCTTCCCTTCTTTAACGCAATCACCAAGGCGCCGGGCTTCGCGAGAGGCCCGGCGTTTTGCATTTCGGGTGGCTGCCGCTAGAGGGCGCGCATGCAGCTTTGGGTAGGCCTCGGAAATCCTGGACCGCAATATGCGATGAACCGACACAACGTCGGCTTCATGGCTTGCGACGTTATTGCCGAAATGCATGGTTTCGCTCCGACGCAGAAGAAGTTCCAAGGCTGGACCCAGGAAGGCCGCATCGGATCGGAGAGAATCCTGCTGCTCAAGCCGGCGACCTTCATGAACAAGTCGGGTCAATCGATTGGCGAGGCCATGCGCTACTACAAGCTGGAACCGCAGGACGTGACCGTATTCTACGACGAACTCGATCTCGACCCTTTTCGCGTCAAGGTGAAGCGCGGCGGCGGGGCTGCCGGGCACAACGGTATCCGCTCGACAATCCAGCATATCGGCGAGGATTTCCGCCGGGTCCGTATTGGTATCGGGCACCCGGGACACAAGGATCGGGTGACAGGATATGTGCTCGGCAATTATGGCAAGAGCGAACAGGGCGATCTGGTACAGATGCTGGGGGCGATAGGTGCTGAGGCAGAATGGCTGGCGAAAGGCGACGACCCCCGTTTCATGAGCGACATAGCCCTGCGCCTGCAGGATTGAGAGCGATGCTGCGCGTCCTGGTCGTCGGCCCATGCGGAGCGGGCAAGTCTACGCTTGCTCGCGATCTCGCGGAGAAGCTCGACCTGCCTCTCATCCATATGGACCAGCTCAACTGGAAGCCTGGATGGGTTGAATCCAGCAAAGCAGAAGTCAGGGAGCGGTTGGGCAAAGTCGTCGCGAAAGAGCGCTGGGTGATCGACGGGACCTACGGCGGCACGCTCGACATCCGTACACCGCGCGCAGACACAATCGTCTATCTCGATTACCCGATAACCCTGTGCCTGCTACGCGTTCTGAAACGCATCGTCACGGGATGGGGCGAAACCCGGTTCGACATGACCGACGGATGCCCCGAGCGGCTCGACCTCTCTTTCCTTTGGTATGTCGCCCGCTGGAACGCCGGCCCTCGCATTCGCCTGCACGATCGCCTTGAAGGGCATTGGGACAAGGTTGTCCAACTCCGGTCCCCGTCAGAGGCGACAGCCTGGTTGGACTCGATACCCGCCGAATAGGCGCTATGATGCGCGGCGAGAGGAGACCCGCAGTGCCCGATGTAACCCGCCGTTCGCTCATGACAGGGATCGCAGCCACGGGCGCCCTGGCCGCGACCACTTCGCTTGCACAAGGTGACGCACTCGAGTTCATGCCCGATCTTTCGGGCAAGAGCATTCTCATCACGGGCTGTTCCTCCGGATTCGGCCGGCTCGGCGCAGAACACTATGCCAGGCTGGGGGCGAAGGTGTTTGCCACGATGCGCAACACGCCGCGCCCCGAGGCCGAAGAATTGATCGCGGTCGCCAGGAATGACGATCTCGACATCGAGGTGCTGCGACTCGACGTGAACGAGCCGTCCGAGATCGAAGATGCGGTGACTTATGTCGACCGCGCCCTCGGCGGCGGCGCGATCGATGTCCTGATCAACAATGCGGGCATCGGGATCACTTCGCCCGTCGAAATCCAGGACATGGAAGCCACGCGGTTGATATTCGAAACGAACGTGTTCGGGCCGCACCGCCTGGCGCGCGCGTTCCTGCCGGGCATGCGCGAGCGCGGATCGGGCCAGATCATCCAGATATCGAGCCAGCTGGGCCGGGTCATCGTCCCGTATTCGGGCCATTATTCGGCGACCAAGTTTGCGCTGGAATCGATGAGCGAGCAGCTCGCCTACGAACTCGTACCGCACAATATCGATGTCACGATCATCGAACCGGGCGGCTACCCGACGAAGGTTTGGGTCAATCGAAACATGTACTCCGCCGCGCTCAAGGCCCGCACACCGGATCATCATGCGGCAGGTTATCCGGCGCAATTCGATCGGATGGGCCACGAAGACGGATCGGGTCGCAGCGCCGATCCCATGGATGTGCCGCGCGCTATCGCCAAACTGATCGCCATGCCACAGGGCACCCGCCCACTGCGCCAAGCCGTCAGCGGCGGGTCCATCCCCCAACTTGCGATCAATGAGGTCTGCGCCGAAACCCAGGTGGGATGGCTCGGTCGTTCACCCGCACTCGGTCCCCTCATGCGCGCGGTGCACAAGGTCTGATCAGATCGGCATTCCCGGCGGGACGTCGGGCAACAGCTTCTTGTCCTTGACCGCTTCGGAGAGCTTCTCGCTGTCGCTGAGCAGCGCGCCCAGACCACGGCGCCAGTCGGCTTCTTCGCCCGTGCCGCTCGCCTTGCCCAAATCGTCTGCCCAGCGCGCGAGTTGCCCGTCGATCTGCAGCGCGATCGAACGCGAAAGCTGGCCTTCGCGCGCAGTCCTGGCGAGATCGAGTGCAATGACGGTTGCGATCCGGCGGCCGGTGGCTCCGCGCCGCGCCGAAGCATCGGCATGCTCCACCAGGCGGGTGACGACCGCATGCGCCGACGGCGTGCCGGCATCGCCCGAGGATTGCATCTCGAGGCGGTTGAGCCGCTGCGGATCGAGCAGGCTGTCGAGGACGTGCACCGCCCCGATCTCCGTCGCGCGCAGCGTATCGAACACGGGTCCGCCGGCTGTCGGCATGACCTCGATCATGGTCGAATAGTCGTAATCGGTCGAAGGACCATACGAGAGCAGCGGCTGAAGCCGCGCGGGAACTTCAAGCGCCTCGACCGACATGGCTGAAATCAGGGCGTCAAGCGCGGCTCGCTGGTCCGTCCCTGCAACCTTTTCGACTGCCGCTTGGTCGCCTGCCAACGCATGTGGTGCCACCACCCCGCCCAGCGCTTTGGCCGCACTCTCGACCTGGTAGCGGTGGAGCAGCCAGATCGGCACGAACGCTCGCCGCAGGCTCGCCAGATCCTGTCCTTCGGGGACAGCGTTGGCATCGAAACGCGCCAGCGCCGCCTGTCGAACCGCCATCACCCGACCGAGTTCGGCCACCGGATCGGCGAAATCATCCCACAGCGATCCGTGAGGGTTGGCGCTGTCGCTCCCGCGCGCATCGCTATCGCCCACGAAGCGCAAACCGCGCGCCTGAGCTTCCTGCACCATTGCCCGCGCCTCCGCATCGCTGCGGGCAGCGTAGAGATATTTGATCGCGAACTTGTCCCACTCGCCCACGCCCACGCCATAGGCGTCGGCAATGGTCAGCTTGCCGTCGACCAGTTCGATCCGCGGTGCCGGATAATCCATCACCGAATAGCGACCTTGCGAACTCGCCGCGAAATTGTGTGCGAGGCCGAGCGTGTGGCCGACCTCGTGCGCGCCCAATTGGCGGATGCGCGCCAGTGCCACGGCAACCGGGTCATCGGGCAGGCCGCTGTCGGTCAGGCCCGCTCCCATCAGCGCCTGGAATATCAGGATATCCTGTCGCACCCGCAGCGAACCGAGCATGACGCTGCCCTTGAGGATTTCGCCGGTGCGCGGATCGACGATGCTGGGGCCATAGGACCACCCGCGCGTGGCCCGATTGACCCAGTTGACGACATTGTACCGGATATCGAGCGGGTCGATCTCGGGCGGGAGCACATCGACCCGGAAGGCATCGATGAACCCGGCGTCCTCGAAGGCTTCGGCCCACCAGCCCACGCCGTCGATCAGCGCCTGCCGGACGGGTTCGGGCGCCGCGCCATCGACGTAATAGACGATCGGTTCCTTCACCGGCGACCGCTCAGCTGCGGGATCGACCTTCTCCAGGCGATGCCGCTCGGCCAGCTTGACCAGCATCGACCGTCCAAGCGGCGCCGAGAAATCGTATTTGTAGGTCGAGAACGCGAAGTTGTAGGGGTCAGCGCGAGGAGCAATCGGCTCATCGGGCAAAGCGATCAGCGAATGCCGCACCCACAGCGAAACATCCCCGCCAGATGGCGAGACGTTGCGCAGTTCGGGGGTCGGCTTCTTCGACGAGAAGCTCAACAACGCCGAGAATTCAACATTCTCGGGAAATGCCTTCACCTTAGCAGGGTCCGCGAGCGAGAACTTCTCGTTCAGCGCATAGCCTTCGCCCAATTGCGGAGCGAAGCCGAAATGATCCATCGCCAGAAACGGGGCGAAGTCGAAGGACACGCCCTTCCCGCCTGCCGACTGCTCGATGTCGCCGACCCACAAGGTTGCATTGGTGAAGCTGTTCGCAACCGAGGCCTGCTGTGCAGCCGACCCTGCAGGAGCAATGAAAGTGGTGTTCTCCAGCTCGGCGAGGACCTTCTTACCCATGCGGCGAAAGCGGATGATGCCGGTCCGCAACGGCGCGCCGCGATCCACACCCGTAGCTGCGGAACCGACGCCGGTTTCGATCTGCGCGACGTAAAGGTATCGCGCCATGATCCCGTCCGGGCCGGCCGCGGGCAGAGTGAGCATGATCTTGCCATCTTCCTGGCTCGCGGCGACTTCGATCAGCGCGTCCTCCGCAACTGCCGGAACGCTCAACGCCACCGCCAACGCCACCGCGCCTGCCAGTAATACCGAACGCATACTTCCTCCCCATGAAGCTTTCGGCTCCTGCTTAGCATGCGCAGGCTCGCTGTCGAGCGGCACGCTTCCCCTCGCGCCCGCAACTCGCTAAGGGGGCTGCCAACCACCCTACTTCCGGAGTTTTCGATGGGTTTCCGTTGCGGGATCGTCGGCTTGCCCAATGTCGGCAAGTCCACCCTTTTCAATGCTTTGACAGAGACGCAGGCTGCACAGGCCGCGAACTATCCCTTTTGCACGATCGAACCGAACGTCGGCCAGGTTTCCGTCCCTGACGAACGGCTCGACAAGATCGCCGCAATTGCCGGTTCGGCCAAGATCGTTCCGACGCAGCTTGCCTTCGTCGACATCGCCGGACTGGTGAAAGGCGCGAGCAAGGGCGAAGGCCTCGGCAACCAGTTCCTCGGCAACATCCGCGAAGTGGACGCGATCGTCCATGTCCTGCGCTGTTTCGAGGATGACGACATCCAGCACGTCGCCAACAAGGTCGATCCGATCGCCGATGCCGAAGTAGTCGAGACCGAGCTGATGCTCGCTGATCTGGAAAGCCTCGAAAAGCGTGTGCCCGCCGCTGCCAAGCGCGCGACCGGCGGCGACAAGGAAGCCAAAGCCATGGCCAGCGTCCTGGGACAGGCGCTGGAGCTTCTGCGCGACGGCAAGCCGGCTCGCCTCACAGAACCCAAGGATGACGAAGAAGCCCGGCTATTTGCGCAAGCTCAGCTGCTCACTGCCAAGCCGGTCCTCTATGTCTGCAATGTCGCCGAAGAGGATGCTGCCAAGGGCAATGCGCTGTCGGACGAAGTGTTCGCCAAGGCAGAGCGCGAAGGGGCGCAGGCCGTGGTAGTTTCTGCCGCGATTGAAAGCGAACTTGTCGCCATGCCGGAAGAGGACCGCAAGGAGTACCTGGCAGAACTCGGGCTCGAGGAAAGCGGGCTTAGCCGCGTAATCCGCGCAGGCTACAAGCTGCTCGGCCTCAACACCTTCTTCACCGCTGGCCCCAAGGAAGCCCGCGCCTGGACCTTCCCTGCGGGCGCCAAGGCTCCGCAGGCTGCCGGCGAAATCCACACCGATTTCGAACGGGGCTTCATCCGCGCCGAAACGATCGCCTACGACGACTACATCGCCCTGGGCGGCGAGAACGGAGCGAAGGAAGCGGGCAAGCTACGCCAGGAGGGCAAGGAGTACCTGGTTCAGGACGGCGACGTGATGCTGTTCAAGTTCAACGTGTAGGCATATTTCTCGGACCTTTTCCGGGACTTCGACCGTTGCCACCCCAAACCAAGCAGTGGGGATGACGATGGTCGACAAGTCGGAAAAGTTCAGCTTGCTCGTTCGCGTGGGCTATTTCAGCCGTGCGATCATGTATTCGGTGCTCGGCCTGATCGCGCTCACGAGCGCCGGAAAGGTCAGCGAAGGCACCGACGGCATCTTCAAGGCAATCGAGGATTTCCCGCTCGGTGAGGCTATCCTGTGGCTGATGGTCGTGGGCCTGTTCGCCTACGCCCTGTTCCGCTTCGCTTCGACCTTCTTCGACATCGAGAACCACGGTAGCGATACCGTCGGCTGGGGCACGCGGATCGGCCACGCGGGCAGCGCCATCGGCCATCTCGCACTCGCTTGGTCGGCCTACCAGTTTGCCGGCCAGAACAGCGAAGGGGCCGGTTCGGGCGGCGGCGCGCAGGAAGCGGCCGCTGGCGTTCTCTCGATACAATTTGGCGGGGTGGTACTGGCCATCCTTGGCCTCGCGTTTTTCCTCGCAGCATTCAACCAGGCCAAGAAAAGCTACACCGCCAGCTTCATGAACCGCATTGCGGCAGGCGCGCCTTCGCATACCAAGCTGCTCGGCCAGATCGGTTTCGCAGCCCGTACTGTCGTTTTCCTGGTCATCGGATGGTCGCTGATCAACGCCGGCATCCTGTCAGGCGGCAGCGATCAGGTGAAGACCCTCGGTGACGCCGTGGCGTC